>NZ_JBPXMB010000027.1:0-147412 GCF_051918945.1 Streptosporangium sp. LJ11 | reverse complement strand
GCTTCATGCACTGGCTTTTAACACACTGTTGAGTTCTCAAGAAACGGACGCGTACACCATCACCCTGACCCGACCAAGTGGTCCGGCAGAACTCCGGGGCGTTCGTTCTGTTTTATTCTGTTCTTTCGTTGTGCCTTTATTCTTTCAGGCCCGCTTTTTCGTGTCAAACCGACCCGATCCGGCTTACCTGTTTCAGAATTTACCGCCTCCCCTTTCGGGGCAACCCGTCTAACTTACTTGATCGTCCGATTCATGTCGAATCGGACCTCTTTGGGGACAAAGATCCCGTAAGGAGAAAGATCGTCAGAGAGGGTTCCGAGGCCCCGGCGTCACCGCCGTCTCCCTCGGGTGCTGGTGAACTTTATGAACCCCGACCCGCGTCGTCAAATCAACCGCGCCACCGGGGGAAAACCGATTGCCCGGAGGGGGTGGCGGCCCGCACGCTGGCGTGGTGGTGATTCTTGAGGCCGTGGCGCTGGCGAAGAGGTTCGGCTCGGTGGCTGCCGTCCAGGAGGTGAGCCTCACCGTCGAAGCGGGCCAGATCGTCGGCCTGCTCGGCCCCAACGGCGCGGGCAAGTCGACGACCCTGCACATGCTCCTCGGGCTGATCACGCCCGACAGCGGAAGCATCCACATGTTCGGCCTGGATCTCGCCGGCAACCGGACCGAGGTGCTCAGCCAGATCAACTTCGCCGCGAGTTACGTCGACCTTCCCGGCGTCCTGCACGTGCGTGAGGTGCTCGACGCCTTCGCCCGGCTGTACGGGGTGCGGAAGCCGAAGGTCCGGGTGGAGGAGGTCATCGAGCTGCTGGACCTGGGACCGCTGCGCCGGCGCCGCGTGATGGAACTCTCCTCCGGCCAGCGCACGCGTGTGCAGCTGGCCAAGGCCCTGATCAACGAGCCGAGCCTGCTCATCCTCGACGAGCCCACCGCCAACCTCGACCCCGACGCCGGCGACCGGATTCGCAATCTGCTCGTCCGGGTGGCCGTCGAGAGCGGGCGCGCGATGCTCATCACGTCCCACAACATGCAGGAGGTGGAGCGGATGTGTCACCGCATCCATTTCATGTCCGAGGGTCGGATCGTGGCCAGCGGAAGCACCACCGAACTCACCGGCGTCTACGGCGCGCAGGATCTGGAAGAGGTCTTTCTCAAGGTGGCGCGATCATGACGATAACCCTTCCTCCGCTCAGCCTGGCCGCGCGCAGGCGGCGGATCAGCGGTGTGGTCTTCCGCGACCTGGCGGCGCTGCGCCGCAGCCCGATCCGGATGTTCGAAATCGTCTTCTGGCCCACGATCGAATTGTTCGTCTGGGGCTTCGTGACATTGTTCCTGCAGTCGCAGCGCGTGCCGTTCATCGCCGCCTTCCTGCTCGGCGCGGTCCTGCTGTGGCAGGTGCTCCAGAAGGCCAGCAACGAGATATCGATAGCGTTCCTCGAGGACATCTGGAGCAGGAACTTACTGAACGTCCAGGTCAGCCCGCTTTCCAATGTCGAGTACGTGATCGGGTTGATCGTGTTCTCGTTCGGCAAGGTCGTCTTCGCCGTCGCGATCATGTCGGGGCTGGCGCTCGGCCTCTACGGTTTCGGCGTGACGAGCATGGGCGCGGGGATGGTGCCGTTCATGGCGCTGCTGCTGGTGATGGGCTGGTCCCTCGGCCTGGTGGGAATCTGCGCGGTGCTGCGGTTCGGCGAGAACGCCCAGGTGATCGCCTGGTCCCTGGTCTTCGTGGCACAGCCGCTGGCCGGCATCTTCTACCCCGTCGAGACGCTTCCCGGCCCTCTCCAGGCCATCGCGGAGTTCATGCCCGCGACCCACGTCTTCACGGGCATGCGAACCGTGCTGAACGGCGGCGCCGTGCCCTGGGAGAGCCTCGCCTGGGCGGCACTGCTGGACGCCGTCTACCTCGTCGCCACGCTCGGCCTGTTCGCGTGGGCGCTGCGCCACGCTCGCGTACGCGGCCGGCTGTCTCGTTTCGGCGAATGACGAACAGCGAACAGCAGGCGACGGGCGACGGTAAATCAAGAGCACCGGGAGGACAAACAGCTCACCGGACGGTGAGCAGGATGTCGTGACGTGCGTGCTTCGGGGAAAGCCGCTCCGGGAAAGTGAGGGAGAGAGCGAGGGGCGGGGGCTCTCAGGATGCCGGGGATCTCGGGGACGTCGGCGAAGATACGCGGACACGCCAGGCGCGCGGCGCTCCGGTTGCTGCGGGCCCGCAACGCGAGGCGGGCGCGGCGCGCTCCGGCCCCCGACACCGGAACGGTCCGTATCCTGCTGCAGCACGCGTACGGGATGGGCGGCACGATCAGGACCGTGCTCAACCTGGCGGGGCACCTGGCGCGCGAACGCGACGTTGAGATCGTCAGCGTGGTCCGGACGGCGAAGGAGCCGTTCTTCCCCATCCCGCCGGGCGTGCGGGTGTCGTTCCTCGACGACAGGACCGGACGGCGGGGGCCGGTGGCACGGCTGCTGTCGCGGCTGCCGAGCGTCCTGATCCCGAGGCAGGAGAACGTCCACCGGGCGGTCTCGCTCCGGACGGACCTGCTCATGGTCCGCTTCCTGCGGTCCATGCGCTCCGGCGTCCTGATCTCCACCCGGCCGGGGTTCAACCTGATCACCGCGCTGTTCGCGCCGCCGGGCGTCATCACCGTCGGCCAGGAGCACGTGGCCCTCGACCTGCACGCGCCGGAGGTCGTCCGGCTCATCAAGCGGCGCTACGGCAGGCTGGACGCCTTCGTCACCCTCACCCAGGCGGACCTGGAGCACTACCGCAGAGCGCTGAAGGCGCCCCCGGGACGGCTGCTGCACATCCCGAACGCCGTGACCGCGCTGGCCGGTGACATCTCGAAGCTGGACGAGAAGGTGGTGATCGCCATCGGCAGGATGGTGCACGCCAAGGGCTTCGACCTGCTGGTCAAGGCGTGGAAGCCGGTGTCGGAGGCGCATCCCGACTGGGTGCTGCGCCTCTACGGGCGCGGCAGGGCCGGGGCCGAGCGAAGGCTCCGCGACAGGATCGAGGAGGCCGGGCTGTCGGACACGATGCTGCTCATGGGCAGCTCGCCGGAGATCGGCGTGGAGCTGGCCAGGTCGTCCATCCACGTCGTCAGCTCGCGCTACGAGGGGTTCAGCATGACGATCCTGGAGGCGATGAGCAAGGGCGTGCCGGTGGTGAGCTTCGACTGCCCGCACGGCCCCGGGGAGGTGATCGTCCACGAGCACAACGGGCTGCTGGTCCCGGGGAGGAAGCCCGCGGCGCTCGCGGAGGCGCTCCGCCGGTTGATCGAGGACCGGGAACTGCGCCGCGAGCTCGGCGGGAACGCCGTGCTCACGGCCTCCGGCTACGGTCTCGACACCGTCGGCGCCCGCTGGGACGCGCTCCTGGCGGAACTCGGCGACGAGCATTCCACCGGTCACGAACGTCACTTGCCTGATCAGGCATAAGGGAATACGTCCCCAATTAGCCGATCAAACTCCGGTAATCTGCCGCTCATCTTCAGGAGGTGGCAGGTGGCCGAATCCGGCGCCTTTGCGGTACCGGGCTACGAGGTGTCCGGGGTGCTCGGCCAGGGCGGCTTCGGGATCGTCTACCGGGCCAGGCAGCTGGCGGTGGAGCGCGAGGTCGCGCTCAAGGTGGACAACCGGGTGCTGGTCTCCGAACGGGACCGGCGCCGTTTCATGCGTGAGGTGACCTCGGCCGGCGCCCTCTCCGGCCACCCGCACGTCGCCCATGTCTACGACGCGGGGGTCCTGCCCGACGGCCGGCCGTACATGGTCCTGGAGTTGTGTCCCGGCGGGTCGCTGCTGGACCGGATGCGGGCCGAGAAGCGGCTGCCGCCGGCCGAGGTCGCCGACATCGGCATCAAGATCGCCGACGCGCTGTCGGCCGCGCACGCCGCCGGGGTGCTGCACCGCGACATCAAGCCCGCCAACATCCTGATCAACCGGTACGGCAACGTGGTGCTCTCCGACTTCGGCCTGGCCACCATGCCGTCCTCGGGCGGCGAGGCGTCGGTGACCCGGGAGTCCCTCACCCCGGCCTACGCCCCGCCCGAGGCGTTCGAGCTGACCGAACCCGCCGCCGCGGGCGACGTCTACTCTCTCGCCGCCACGCTGTACGCGCTGCTTTCCGGGCGCCCGCCGCGCTTTCCCGAGAGCGGCGTGGTCAACATCGCGGTCATCATGGCCCTGCACCGCCTGCCCGTCCCCGAGATCCCGGGGGTGCCACCGGAGCTGACCGCCGTGCTCAGGGAGGCCATGGCCACCGACCCGGCGCGGCGCACCCCCTCGGTGTCCGCGCTGCGCGACGCCCTCACGGACCTGCGCCTGGAGAGGGGCGGTCCGGCCCGCCGGTCCCCTGCACCGCGTCCCGCCGCCTCTCCCCCCTCTCCCTCGGCTCCGGCCTCTCCCCCGGCTCCGGTCGCGGGCCCGGCACGCACGCCGCCGTACGCCGAGCCCCCGTACGCGTCGCCGTACGGCACGCCGGCGGCGCGGGGCGGGCCGGGCGGGGAGGCGGCGCGGTCGCACCTGACGTCACCGGGCCTGAAGGGGCTCTCCAGCACCCGGTCGCCCGCGGCGGCCCCGGCGCATCCCTCCTCGTCGAACGTGCGGGTCTTCGTCGCGGTGGCCGTGGCCTTCGCGATCCTGCTGATGGCCGGGGTCGGGCTCATGTACATCGAGAACCGCGACCAGACCCCGTCCACCGGGCAGCGGTCCGGCCCGCAGGCCCTCCAGAACGCCGGCGAGGACGGGAACGCGGCCCCGGAGGCGGACGCGTCCGCGGCCCGCGAGGTCCCCGAGGTGGCCACGGTCACGGCCGCCTGCCCCGCCGCGGCGGTGGCGGGCGCGGGAGCCGCGTGCGTGGCGGAGCCCGAGTGCTGGGGCAGCCTCGTCGCGATCGCGGACGACGCCACGACCAAGCGGATCGGCTGCGAGGAGTCCCACTTGTGGGAGACGTTCGCGATCGCCCCGCTGCCGCAGGACTCCCTCACCCACGATCTGGCGGCCCTGGAGCGGCATCCGACGGTGAAGAAGGTGTGCACGACGCGGATCATGCTCGCCTCCCGGTACGGCGACGCCCGCAGGATCGGGCAGGCCAGGTGGCGGAGCATGATACTGCCGCCCTCGAAGGAGCAGTTCCAGGGTGGTGCGCGGACCTATCGTTGCCTGGGCGGGGTCCTCGGCTCGGAGGCCCCCGGAACCCTGTTCCGCCACTGATCCCCGAGCGACTCCCGGCTCCGCGCCGGGCTCCCTGCTCCTGTTCCGTCGCTGGCCTCCAGGGGATTCCCGGGCTCCGGTGTCCCTGACCCGCCACCGTCCCCAAAGGCCCTTACGGCCTCGCGTCGGGCTCGGGTCTCCTCCTCTCCGTTCCGCCCGGACGCGGAAACCCCGTGGAAACGGGCGGTTCGCGGATCCGTACGGCGCCGGGATCCTCTCTCCCGGGACCTCTTGACGGCTTTGATCGGCGGTGGGTGCAGACTGGCATCCTTGGACACGACAAAGGAGTGTCAGAGATGACTCAGGCTCAGATCGGTGTGACAGGACTGGCCGTGATGGGGGCGAACCTCGCCCGCAACCTGGCCAGGCACGGGCACTCGGTAGCGGTACACAACAGGTCCCAGCACAGGACCAAGGCACTGATCGAGGAATACGGGGACGAGGGAACCTTTGTCCCCTGCGAGACTCCGGAGGATTTCGTCGCCGCTCTGGAGCGGCCCCGGCGTATTTTGATCATGGTCAAGGCGGGTGCGCCCACCGATGCGGTGATCGAGGAGTTCGCCCCCCTGCTGGAGCCGGGCGACATGCTCGTGGACGGTGGGAACGCGCACTTCCTGGACACGCGCAGGCGCGAGGCGGCGCTGCGCGAGCGCGGCATCCACTTCGTCGGCGCGGGGGTCTCCGGCGGCGAGGAGGGCGCGCTGCTCGGGCCGAGCATCATGCCCGGCGGCTCGAAGGAGTCGTACCAGGCGCTGGGCCCGCTGCTGGAGGACATCGCGGCGAAGGTGGACGGCGTGCCCTGCTGCACGCACATCGGCCCCGACGGCGCCGGGCACTTCGTGAAGATGGTGCACAACGGCATCGAGTACGCCGACATGCAGCTCATCGCCGAGGCCTACGATCTGCTCAGGCAGGGACTCGGCCGGACCCCGGCGGAGCTCGCGGACATCTTCGCGGAGTGGAACGAGGGCGAGCTGTCCTCGTACCTGATCGAGATCACCGCCGAGGTGCTGCGCCAGGTCGACGCGACCACGGGCAAGCCGCTCGTCGACGTGATCGCCGACCGGGCGGAGCAGAAGGGCACCGGCCGGTGGACGGTGCAGATCGCGCTGGACCTGGGCGTTCCGGTGAGCGGCATCGCCGAGGCGGTGTTCGCCCGCTCCCTGTCCGGCCACGCGGACCTGCGGGAGGCCGCGCGCGGTCTGCCGGGCCCGTCGGGCGTGCCCGCGGGGGCCGTCGGCGACGAGTTCGCCGAGGACGTGCGGCGAGCGCTGTACGCCTCGAAGATCGTCGCCTACGCCCAGGGATTCGACCAGCTCAGGGTCGGCAGCGCCGAGTACGGCTGGGACCTCGACCTCGGCGCGCTGGCCACGATCTGGCGGGGCGGCTGCATCATCCGCGCCGTCTTCCTCGACCGCATCCGCGAGGCGTACGCGGCGCAGGACAAGCCGGTCACGCTGCTCGCCGCCCCCTACTTCGCCGACGCGCTCACCCTGGCGCAGGACTCGTGGCGGCGGGTGGTGTCGAAGGCCGCCGAGCTGGGCATTCCGGCGCCCGGCTTCTCGACCGCGCTGGCCTACTACGACGGGCTGCGCGCCGAGCGCCTGCCCGCGGCCCTGATCCAGGGCCAGCGTGACTTCTTCGGCGCGCACACCTACGAGCGGGTGGACCGCGAGGGCTCCTTCCACACCCTGTGGTCGGCCGACCGCACGGAGGTCGAAGGCTAGAGCCGGTGACCCCGGGGGCGGCGGATTCCCGCCCCCGGCCCTGGTCCCGGCCCTGCCCCGCTCCCTTGCCCGCCCTGCTCCGGCCCGGTGCCGCGTGTTCAGGGGAGTTCGGGGAGCAGGGCGAACGCGTGGTCGGCGGCGGGGACGGCCGACGGGTGGATCCCCTCGGCCGTCGCCCCCCCGGCCAGGGTCAGCCAGTTGCGCCGGGCCAGCACCCGCTGCGCGGCGAGGACCTGGCCGGCGACGAGCAGCGCGGTGAGCTCGTCGGTGTCCTCGGCGAGCGCGGCGGCGAGAGCCTCCTCGTCGAGGGCCGTGTAGTGAAGCACCCGGGCAGCCAGGCCGGGCGTGGAGAAGACCATCCGGTGGTAGCCGAGCACCTCGGGGTGGTCGTTGAGCCCCGTCACGGGATCGCGCCGGTCGAGCCCGGCCAGGAAGTGCCGGTGCAGCGCCGCCAGCGGCCTCTCGCCCGCCCCGCGCTCGCGGACGACCCGGGCGGCCTCCCCCTGGTGGTCGGAGATGCGGTGCAGGACGAGGTCCTCCTTGGTCGGGAAGTACTTGAACAGGGTCGGTTTGGAGACCCCCGCCGACGCCGCCACCTCGGCGACCGACACCTCGTCGAAGCCGCGCTCCAGGAAGAGCGTGATCGCCGCCGCCGAGATCGCCTCGTGGACCTGCTGTCTCTTGCGTTCCCGAAGTCCTGTCACGCGTTTCAACCTAACAGAAGCGCAACTTGGTCAACATCTTAACCTGGTTAAGATTTTTAGGGGTGAGATGCGATGACCGGCACGGGACTCGACGGCGAGCGGGCCCGCCCGGCGGAACGCGAGGCGGTCATTCGCCGGATGGTCGAGGGCGCGCGGCCGAACGTCGGCGGCGGCGAGCGGGTGGCGGGCGACCGTTACGGCGCCGAGAGGCCGGGCTACCACCTGAGGAGCCTCGCCAGGGAGCTGGACGAACAGCCGGACGGCCCGCCGCTCTTCGGCCACCCCGGCTTCGCCTAGGCGATTTTCACCTTCAATGCACCTTTCGCCCGTTATTGCCATTCAATGACTTGCCCTTTAATGCTGGAATTCGCTGGAATTCAGGGGAGGCTGATGGAACTCCTGTTACGCTCCGGGCCGTGAGTGATTCACTGGACGCGCTGGAACGGCGAATAGCCGACCTCCGCGCCGAGGTGCGACGGGCGGTCAAGGCGAGGGAGAACTCGCTCGCCCGGTCGCTGCGCGGGGATTTACGTAGGGCCGAGCAGGCGTGGGACGCGGCGATAGCCTCCGACATCCCGGCGGCCCCGACGCCGCCACACGAACCCGAGACCTCGCTGCTGCCCATCAGGGAGCAGGTCCACCAGGCACTGACCATGCTGGGCGTGCCGACGCCGGCCAAACTGATCGTGGCGGTGAACGACGCCTTCTTCTCCCGCGAGCTGCGCGGCTCCCAGCTGACCAGCCTGCGGCGCGACGAGGAGCGCTCGTTCCGCGGCGACCCCTACGCCAGGCCGTACTACCTGTGCGCCGCGCTGACCGACCGCCTCTCCCCCGCCCGGGGGCTGCTCGCCGACAGCACGTGGCCGCCCGAGCTGCGGGTGCTGGGACCGCTGAGCCCGCGCGTCGACTTCCTCACCTCGGCCGTGCGCGTCGCCGAGCAGCTGACCCGGCTGGCGGAGCCGCCCCCGGGTGCGGTGCGGCTGCTGTCACGGATGGCGCAGAACATCCCGGGGGCCGTCGAAGGATTCGCCCCGGCCGACCCGGCGACCGCGATCCGCGCGGCGCGGGCCGAGCTGGAGGTGCACCTGGCCGCCGACTCCGCGCAGCGGGCCGAGGTGGCGGCACGGGCGACGAGGCAACTACCGGACGTGGAGCGCCTGTTCGGCGCCACCGCGATGAACACCTTGAGGGGGGCCTGTTGAAGACCAGGCTGGACGGGGAGACCGGCTCATGAACAAGCTCAGGGAGAGGTCCTTCCCGAACAGGCTTGACGAGCTGCGCGGGCCGATGCCGTCCCGCCCGCACGACGCGCGGGCCATCGCGGCGCTCGCCGCCAACCCCGGCTGCGCGCGCCGGGCGTTGATGGACGCCGCCGGTGTCGACAAGGACCTCACGGCCCGGCACGTCGGCTTCCCCGCGCCGTTCGGCCAGTCCCAGTTCGCGATCAGCCGTGGCAACGTGTTCGAGGCGCTGGTGAAGGAGAACGGCTGCGCCGAGCTGCTGCGGCTGCTGCGCGAGCTGCTCGGCCTGGCCGTCGCCCAGGTCGGCTACCAGGACGTGGAGAGCGTCGGCTCCCACCTGCGCCACTCGCACACCCGGGCGCTGATCGACCGCGCGGCGCGCGAGGACGACGGGACCGCGGTGTTCTACGACCATCCGCTGTTCAGCCTGCAGATCGCCGGGCACACCTCCTACCTGGAGCCGGACGTGGTGGCCTTCCAGATCGGGGGACGCTTCCACATCGTCGAGATCAAGTCGTTCGGCATGATCGACGGCCAGGCCGAGCCGGACAAGGTCGCGGCGGCGACGCGGCAGGCCGCGGTCTACGTCCTGGCGCTGCGCACGCTCATGGCCGACCTCGGCCACGACCCGCAGCGTGTCTCCCACGACGTGGTCCTCGTCTGCCCGGAGAACTTCGCCAACCGCCCGACGGCGGCACTGGTCGACGTGCGCAAGCATCTCTCGGTGCTCACCCGCCAGCTCACCCGGATGACCAGGGTCGAGCATCTGCTGGAGGGCCTGCCCGGCGACCTGACCTTCGATCTGGCCCCCGGCGAGGACGGCGTGCCGACCCGCTCGGCGGAGGAGCTGGCCCAGGCGCTGCTCCAGGTGCCCGCCCGCTACGCGCCCGACTGCCTGTCCACCTGCGACCTGTGCATGTTCTGCCGTCACGAGGCCCGCGCCTGCGGGTCCACCGACCTGCTCGGGCGCCAGGTACGCGACCAGCTGGGCGGCGTCTCCGGCATGGACGAGGCGCTCGGCCTGGCCGAGGGCACCCGCGAACCGGCCGAGGGACAGGAGGAGATCGCCCGCCTGCTCCGGCTGGCGAACCGGCTGCGCGAGGAGTCGCTGCGGTGAGGACGGGCGCATCGGCCGCACGGGACGTCACCACGGCGGATACCCGCGAAACGGCCGCACGAGACGTCACCGCGGCGGAGACCGGCGCAACGGGCCCGGCCGGGTCCCCGAGGCGGACGGGGGGCGGCAGGTGAGCACGCTGACGGCGCTGGCGCAGCTGCGGGCCGTCAGGGACGGCGTCGCGCAGCGGATCACCACGGTCCGGCACTGCCACATCTCCGCCCAGCCGATGGTGCTCATCCCGCTCAAGCTCGCGGGCGAGGCCGCCGCGCCGCTGGCCGCCATGGTGGGCACCGACCCGGGTCACCCCCGGCTGCTCATCGTTCCCCAGCCCCGCAACCGGGACCTGCGGTTCGCCTTCGCCGCCGGGCTGGCCGAGGTGCTGCTGCCGTACATCGAGGGGTTCGAGAAGAGCACCGAGACGGTCGAGCGAAGAGGCGGCGAGCCGTACGAGCGATGCCTGGACGCGCCGCAGATCCTGGTGCCGAACCGGCCGGCGGCCTCGTTCGCCGGGCTGCTTGGCCGGTCCACCCGGTTCCGCCGGGCCGACGGCCCCTACCCGGTGCATCCTTCGGTACCGCTGCTCGGCCGGTGGCTGACCTACTTCGGCGACCGGTCGCGGCAGCCGGGCTCCTCGGTGCTGCTCGCGGCCACCGAGGCGCTGAGCCTGCACTGGGCGACCGGGCAGAGCGGGCTGGAGGACGCCAACCTGGCGGCGCTGCTGGGGTGGATCGATCCGCCGCCGGGAATGTCCGGACGCCGGGCGGCCGAGGAGGCCGAGGACCCGCTGCTCTGGCCTCCGGCCGGTCCCGCCACCGACCCCGGCTTCGACAACGAGGTGCTCGGCCCCGCGATACGCGCCTACGAGGAGGCGCCGACCGATCGCGCCGTCGACCGGATCGCCCAGGCGCTGCGCACCCAGCTCGACCCCACCTGGCGGCTGATGTGGCGGAGCGTGGACCTGCTGCGCTCCCTGCCCGAGGGGTCACGGGTGAAGGACCGCTGGGAGATCGACCGCGGGTCGTTCACCCGGTTCGTCGAGCGGATCGCCGAGGGCGGGCCGCCGCAGGCGCGCAGGGACGGGGCGGTCGGCGCCGCCGCGCGACTGGCGGGCCTGGAGCGGGCGCGGGCGAGCTACGACGTGCAGCGGGCCCACGACGACCCGCTGCTCATGGCCGAGTACCGGCTGAGCGGCGAGGCCTTCGCCGGGACGGTGACGTCCGCCGACCCCGAGCACAGCGAGGGCGAGGGCCGCTCGCGCAAGCTCCGCCCCCTGATCACGGTGCGGACCGGCGACCCGGTGCGGCTCGCTCCCGGCACCACGGTCGGCAGCCCCGACCGGCGCGGCCACGCCGCCGAGATCGTCGAGATCGCGGACGGGGAGATCACCCTCAAGGTCACCAAGGGGATGGGGCGGGGCAGGACACCGGCCCCCGGCTCGGTGCCCGAGCCGGGCGAGCGGGTCTCGTACACCTCGCTGACCGACGACTTCCAGTCGTCGGCGGCGCTGCCCGACCCGGAGCAGACGCCGTGGACCCACGGCGGGCCCCCGCAGGAGTACGAACCCAGTGACGACGACGCGCAGGAGGAATGGTTGTGAGCGTTCACCGGACCCCGCGTCGCCGGGCGGTGTCCCGTCCGGTCGCGCGCGCTCCTCGCGGGGCGGGCCGCGACGGGGGTGCGGCATGACCCCGCAGCAGGAGGCGGCGGCCGTGGTGGAGGCCGTGCTCGCCGACCTGCCCCGCCACCGCGGCGTGGTCGTGGACTCGCCGCCGGGCGCGGGCAAGTCCACGCTGGTGGTGAAGGCCGCCGGGCACATCGCGGAGACCGGCGAGCCGCTGATGATCGTCGCCCAGACCAACGAGCAGGTCGACGACCTGGTGGAGCGGCTCGCGGCCGGGCACCCCGACCTGCCGATCGGCCGCCTGTCGGCGAGCGGCTACATCACGCCCGCCCGCATCCTCGCCCACCCCAACGTCTCGGTCGCGGGCAAGCTGCCCGACCTGGGAGACCCGGCCGTGGTGATCGCCACCGCCGACAAGTGGGCCTGGATCGGCGACCGCACCTGGCCGTGGGCCATCGTCGACGAGGCGTACCAGATGCGCTCGGACAAGCTGCTGCGCATCGCCTCGCTGTTCGAGCGGGCGCTGTTCGTGGGCGACCCCGGCCAGCTCGACCCGTTCTCGATCGTGGACGGCGACCGCTGGGCGGGCCTGTCGTGGGACCCGGTGCAGAGCGCGGTCTCGGTGCTGCTGCGGCACAATCCCGACCTGCCGGTGCACCGGCTGCCGGTCTCCTGGCGGCTGCCGGCGTCGGCGGCGCCGGTGGTCTCCGAGGCGTTCTACCCGTTCACCGGCTTCCGCGCCGGGACGGGCCCCGACGACCGGTCGCTGGAGTTCACCGTGAACGGCATGCGCACCTCCCACGACCGGGCGCTGGAGGAGGCGGCGGTGTCGGGCTGGGCGCTGTACGAGCTGCCGAGCCGCCACACGGTGCGCACCGACGCGGAGGCCGTGGCGGCGACCGCGCTCCTGGCCACGCGGCTGCTCCAGCGGGGCCCGGTCGCGCACTCCGAGCGCGGCAGCCATCCCGTCACGGCCGACCGGATCGCCATCGGCGCCGCGCACCGCGACCAGGTCGCCGCGATCAGGGCCGCCGGAGTGCCGCCGGAGATCACGGTGGACACCGCCAACCGCCTGCAGGGCAGGGAGTACGACGTGACGATCGTGCTCCACCCGCTCTCCGGGCGCCGCGACGCCACCGCGTTCCATCTGGAGTCGGGGCGATTGTGCGTGCTCACCTCCCGGCACCGCCACGCCTGCGTCGTGGTGGCCAGGGCGGGCATTCCCGAACTCCTGGACGCCCACCCGTCGTCCGAGCCGGTCCAGCTCGGCGTGCCGGTGAAGTTCCCCGACGGCTGGGAGGCCAACCAGGCGGTGCTGGCCCATCTCTCCAAGCACCGGGTGACCCCGGACGGATGACCGCTCTCCGCGCGGTCAGATCGTGCGCCGCCAGACGTCGATGGCCAGCACCTGGCGCATGCCCACCGAGAGGTAGAGGTCGAGGGCGGGCGTGCTGTTGTTGGCGTCGACGTGGAGATAGGTGCCGGCCCGCCCGCGGCGTGCGTCGTCGGCGAACGCCCCGCGCAGCATGAGCCGGCCCAGGCCCCGGCCCCTGAAGGCGGGGAGTACGGCCAGCCGGCGCACGTAGCCGCAGTTCTCGTCGCCGAGGAAGGCGTTGGTCCCCAGCAGCATCGCCACGGGCTCGCCGTCGAGGCGGGCGACCGTCAGCTGGGCCCAGTCGGTGCTGACCGAGGAGTCCAGCTCGCCGTACCACTCGTCGTAGTCCTTCGGGGTGAACCCGAAGTGCTCGGCGAAACCGGCCTGCTCCACGGCGTGGCCCTGGCGGCGTACCTCCTCGGTGAGCCCGTGGTGCACCGTCGTCCCGGCCGGGAGCTCGGGCCGGGGCACCGTCCCCTCGTGGTCGGCGCGGAGCCGGATGAAGCTGGTGGCGGCGGAGAAGCCGCGGGCGGCGGCGACGGCGCGCTTGCCGCTGTCCTCGCGGTAGAGGCCGATGTCCACCACGGCCCGGTCGTGACCGAGTTCGGCGGTGATCTGCCTGGCCCGCTCGGTCACGGTGTCCCAGAGCGGGCCGGTCAGGTCCGGCGTGGCGGGGTGCACGACGACGTCCACGTCGACGTTGTCGCCGCCGCCCTTGCGGCAGGCCCAGGCCCACGCCACCAGCCGCCCGGTCTCGTCGTGGACGAGCCAGCCGTCGGACTCCGCGTCGAAGGAGGAGTCGTTCAGCTGGTCGGCGACGTCGTCCAGGGTCATGTCGGCCTTGCCGATCACCTGGGTGTCGCAGAGCGAGATCAGCTCGTGGATCTCGCGGGCGTCGCCGGCCAGCGGCCGCCGGGTGACGTACCCGGCGGCGGGGGTGGTTGTCTTCATGCCCCCATCGTGGCGGGGGCGGCTTGGGGATCGCTGGGCCGGGACTTGGGGCCTGGGGCCGGCCGGCCCCCAGGCCTCGGCGAGCCGGTCGGCCGGGCACCGGGGTCTGGGCCTCGCACCGGTCGGCCGGTCAGTCGAGCGCCGGGACCGGGGTCTGGGCCTCCTCGGACGCCTCGGGCCCGCCGCGCAGCGGGATCTCCTTGATGAAGGCCGCCAGCAGCGGCACCAGGACGGCGAACAGGATCGCCCACCAGAAGACGCTGGAGACGGACTCGGCCAGCGACTCCAGGAAGCCGACCCGCACGTTGGCGGGCATCTCGTGCAGCGCGGCCGGGTTGAACTGGGCGCCTCCCGAGGCGAGCCGCTCGCCCGCGGCGCCCAGCTTGCTCTCCAGGCTCGAGGTGAGCTGGTTGTTGAAGACCGCGCCGAACAGCGAGACGCCGAACGATCCGCCGATGGAACGGAAGAAGGTCGAGGCGCTGCTGGCGACGCCGAGATCCTTCTGCTCGACGCTGTTCTGGGCGATCAGCATGGTGGTCTGCATCAGGAAGCCCATGCCGAGGCCGAGCACCGCGATGAACACGCCGGTCTGCCAGGCGGGGGTGTGGACGTCCATCAGGGAGAGCAGCCACATGGCGAGCGCCATGCCCGCGCCGCCGACGATCGGATAGATCTTGTACTTGCCGGTCCGGGTGATGGCGCGGCCGACGAAGAGCGAGACCACCATGGCGGCGCCCATCATCGGGAGCAGCAGCAGGCCGGAGTTGGTGGCACTCGCCCCCTGGACGGTCTGCTGGAACAGCGGAAGGAAGTTGATCGCGCCGAACATGGCGAAGCCGAGCAGGAAGCCCACGCCCGAGATCAGGCTGAAGTTGCGGTCACGGAAGACGTTGAGCGGCAGGATGGGCTCGGCGACGCGGCGCTCCACCAGGACGAACAGCACCAGCGTGACGACGGCGAGCCCCGCCAGGCCGAGGATCTGCCACGACCCCCACTCGTACTCGTTGCCGCCCCAGGTGGTGATGAGGACCAGCGCGGTGATGCCGACCGAGAGCAGGGCCGCGCCCAGCCAGTCGATGCGGTGCTCGGTACGGAGCTTGGGCAACTGCAGCTTGACCACCAGCAGGGCCAGGGCAACGAACCCGACGGGCAGGTTCACGTAGAAGGCCCAGCGCCAGTCGAGGTGGTCGGTGATGAACCCGCCGACGAGCGGGCCCGCGATCATGGCGAGCGACATCACGGCGGCCATGATGCCCTGGTACTGGCCGCGCTCGCGGGGCGGGACGAGGTCACCGATGATCGCCATCGCGTTGACCATGAGGCCCCCGGCCCCCAGGCCCTGGAGCGCGCGGAAGGCGATGAGCTGCGCCATGCCGTCGGACGGCCCGCCGAGCATCTCGGATCCGGCCATGCCGCAGAGCGCGGAGCCGATCATGAAGATGACGATGGAGGCGAGGAAGATGCTCTTCCTGCCGTACAGGTCACCGATCTTGCCCCAGATGGGGGTCGAGACGGTGGTGCCGAGCACGTAGGCGGTCACCACCCAGGACAGGTGTGTCAGCCCGCCGAACTCACCGACGATGCGGGGCAGCGCGGTGCTGACGATCATGTTGTCGAGCATGGCCAGGACCATCGCGAGCATCAGGCCCGGCAGCACCACCATGACCTCGCGACGCCGCGCCGGCGCGGCCGCGGTCTCCTTCACTTCTTCGCCCCCTGTTTGAAATCCTTTGGAGATCGTTGTGGATCTTCCTTACTTGCCGACCGGCTAGCATCGGCTATGCTGGAATGTAAGCCGCTTACTTGCCGGCCGTCAAGTTGATTTCTCGGTAAGGGAACCATGAGGGAACACGCCGACACACGGACGCGCATCCAGGAGATCGCCCTGAAGCTCTTCACCGAGCAGGGTTACGAGGCCACCTCGCTCCGCGAGATCGCGGAGGCCCTCGGCGTGACCAAAGCGGCGCTTTACTACCATTTCAAGACCAAGGACGACATCATCGCCAGCCTGGCGGAGGACCGGGTGAGGGCGATCGAGGAGCTGGTCACCTGGGCCCGTTCCCAGCCGCGTACCGACGAGACGCGCGAGGAGCTGATCCGCCGCTACTCCCACGACCTGTACCGGGGCAGGCACCGCGAGGTCATGCGGTTCTTCGAGCGCAACCAGACCTCGCTCAAGAACCACCCGACGATGGAGAAGACCCGCGAGCGGATGTTCGAGCTGCTCGCCTTCCTCGTCGACCCGGAGGATCCCCTGTCCACCCAGCTGAGGCACTCGATGGCCCTGTTCGCGCTGCACGCCTCGCTGTTCATGCTCAGGGACGAGTCGATCACCGACGAGGAGCGCCAGGCCGCCGCCCTGGAGGTCGCGCTCGACCTCGCCCGGCGGTGAGCGTGCTCATCGACCCGCCCAACTGGCCGGGTCCGCGCGACCTGCTGTGGTCACACCTGGTCAGCGACAGCTCGACCGGGGAGCTGCACGCCTTCGCGGAGCTGCTCGGCGTACCGCGCCGGGCGTTCGACCGCGACCACTACGACGTTCCCGAGACCGTCTACGAGCGGGCCGTCGCGCTGGGCGCCGAGGCCGTGTCCTCGCGCGAGCTCGTCACCCGGCTCATCGCCTCCGGCCTCCGCCGGCGCAAGGTCCGTCCCGGTACCGACGGTTCCGGCATGGATCCCGACTCTTCGGGCATGGCATCCCTTTGATGACATCACCGCACGTCAACGGAGGAGACGACATGCTGAACGGCAAGACGATCGCGTTCCTCGTGGCCCCGGAGGGCATCGAGCAGGTCGAACTCACCGAGCCCTGGCAGGCCGTCAAGCAGGCGGGAGGAACCCCCAGGCTCATCTCCACCGAGCAGGGTCAGGTCCAGGGGTTCAACCACCTCGACAGGGCCGACACCTTCCCGGTGGACGCGACGGTCGAGGAGGTCTCCGCCGCCGACTTCGACGGGCTGGTGCTGCCGGGCGGCGTCGCCAACCCCGACTTCCTGCGGACCGTGCCGGAGGCCGTCGGCTTCGCGAAGGGGTTCTTCGACGCGGGCAAGCCGGTCGCGGCCATCTGCCACGCGCCCTGGACCCTGATCGAGGCGGACGTCGTGCGCGGCCGGAAGGTCACGTCCTGGCCGAGCCTGCGGACCGACCTGCGCAACGCCGGGGCGACCTGGGAGGACCACGAGGTCGTGATCTGCTCCGCGGGCCCGAACACCCTGATCACCAGCCGCAAGCCCGACGACCTCAAGGCCTTCTGCCAGGCCGCGACGGACGCCTTCTCGGGCTAGCGTCATCGATCATCCAAGCCGGGCGGGGGTCTGCGACCCCCGCCCGGCGGACGTTCCGCGCCCGGAACGAATCCTCCGCACATCCGATTACCTGTCACGTATGCAGCACTTTGCCATGCGTTGCCGTATTCCAGGGACACGATCACCCATCCCCGATTAGGAAGGGTCGCCCAGGGCAAAGCTTCTACACATCGCTGCGAAAGGAGGGGACTGTGGAGGCCACGATCGCGTTGCGTCTGCCGCGTGACGCCGCGAGTGTTCCCGTGATCAGGCAACTTCTCGACTCCTCGCTCCAGGCCCTGGGCGTGGTGCCGCAGATTCGCGAGGACATCCAGCTCATGCTCTCGGAGGCGTGTTCCAACGTCATCCAGCACGCCACCCCCAGTGACGACTACATGGTCAGCACCGAGCTGACCAGGGACCGCTGCGTGATCAAGGTGGTGGACGCCGGCAACGGCTTCGACTTCTCGGAGACCGCCTCCCCCGCCCCCACCTCCGAGCACGGCCGGGGACTGCTGATCATGCAGGCCCTGGCCGACGACATCCGGTTCGTCAAGCGGCAGGAGCGGGGCTCGATCGTCTGCCTGGAGAAGACCCTGCGCTTCGTCGAGGACGCCCCCGGGCTGTCACTGCTCCTCAACGAGGAACTTGAGCTCCAGGAGGGCGTCCCTGAGATAGTCGGTGACGGTCCACACGTCGGGGACCATCTCCCTGCAGGCGATCACGCCGACGTCAAGTGAGCCGTCGTAGGAGAAGACCGTGATGTTGATGCCGCCGCTGGCGTCGGTCACGACGGAGACGGGGTGGTACGAGAGCAGCCTGGCGCCGCTCACGTAGAGGGGGAGCTGCGGGCCGGGCACGTTGGAGATCACCACGTTGATCGGGCCCGCGCTGCCGGCGAACAGGTTGAAGGCCGCGCGGGAGGCCAGACCGGTCAGCGCGGAGGGCATCATGTCGCTGAGCTGCTGGAGCCAGCGCGCCGGGGCGAGCGACGAGCGGTCCTTGATCAGGCGCATGGCGTCCCGTACCGCCATCAGCCGTTCCACCGGGTCGGCGATCTGCGTCGCCAGAGTGGTGATCATGATGCTGACCTGGTTGCCCGTGCTCTGGTCGCCGGGGACGCGGAGCGAGAACGGCACCCCCGCGACGAGGGGCTGCTCGGGCAGCGCGTCGTGCTTGAGCAGCCACTGGCGCAGCGCCCCGGCGCACAGGGACATCACCACGTCGTTCACCGTGACGCCGAAGGCGTTCTTGACCAGCTTGACGTCCTCCAGCGGCAGGGTGGTGTAGGCGAACCGCCGGTGCGCGCTGATCCTGCCGCTGAAGGGAGTCCGGGGAACGGTCATTCGGGGCATGGCGGGCACCTCGGCGGCCCCGGATCCGGACAGGTAGGTGGCCAGGTCCCTGGTGAGCCGCGAGACCAGCCCCGCCCCGGGCACCTGGGAGATCAGCGGGATCTCGTCGAGGTGCGGGACGGCGTTGATCAGGAACCGTACCGTGTTGGCCGGGTTGACGACGGCCTTGGCCAGCCCCCTGACGACCATCTCCCCGGTGTCGATCTCCTCCTCGGGCTCGGCCGCGGGTGCCAGCCGGACCTCGACGGGCTCGGGTGAGGTGTCCAGCAGGCTGGCCAGCACGTCGGCGCCGGTGACGCCGTCGACCGCGGAGTGGTGGACCTTCATGTAGAGGGCCGTACGGTCGCCGCGGAGGCCGTGGATCAGATACATCTCCCAGAGCGGGCGGCGCCGGTCCAGGCGGCGGGCGTGCAGCCTGGCCACCTGCTCGCCCAGTTGCTTGTCACTGCCCGGCCTGGGCAGCGCGATCTCGCGCACGTGGTAGTCGAGGTCGAGCCGGGAGTCCTCGGTCCAGTACGGATGGTCAAGGCCGAGCGGGACGAAGGCGAGCCTCATCCGGAAGGGCGCGGCCAGGTGGAGGCGGTGGGCCAGCAGCGACACCAGGTCGCCGCGCGACAGCCCACCGGACAGGATCGCGAGTCCCCCGATGTTCGCGACGTTCGTCGAGGTCTCGAAATTCAGGAACTGCGTGTCCACCGCACTGAGTTGCCGCACCGTCTACCTCCGGGATGTCGTTCTCCCATCCTGCTCCCGCGAGGTCCCCAGAGCCAAAGCGGCCAGCGCCACCAGGAAGACCACGGACACAAGGATCAACGACAGCGGGATGAGCACGAGTACGACGATGACGGTCATGATCTCGCTGATCAACTGCGGCACCGGAGAGCTGTGCCCTGATTACCCGGCCGTTACACCGCGTTCCAGCGACAGAGCTTCAGCGCGAGATGGAGTTCTAACCTGTGGGTTCCGTTCTTGAGGTTGCGGCCGGCCAGCTGCTCGATTCTGGCGAGGCGGTAATAGAGGCTGGTGCGGTGCAGGTGCAGCTGTCTGGCGGTCTCCTGCGCGTCTCCCCCGCTGTCGAGATAGGTCTCCAGGGTGACGAGGAGCGCCGGGTGCTCGCGCAGCGTGTCGAGCGGGCCGCCCGCCGAACCCGGCCTGCCGGTGAGCGGCTCGGCGAGCAGCCGGTAGACGCCCAGGTCCGGCCAGTGGGCGACCGGCCGCAGCGTGCGTTCCGCCGCGGCGGCCCTGGCCGCGGTGAGCGCCTCCTCGTGCGCCCGTACGACCGACTCCAGCCCCGGGTGCGACGCGCTGACCCCGACTCCCACCCGGATCCTGGCGGCCAGCCGCTCTCCCAGCGCCGTCGCGTCCTCGCCGCGGTTCAGCAGCAGCACGGCGTGGCGGTCCAGGATCGTGAAGGCCGGCGGGCGGCGCACCCTGGCGAGCTCGGCGCCGACCGCCTCGCGCAGGCCGTCCGGGTCGCCGCGCAGCGCCAGGACGCGCAGCGGCCCCTCGCCGAGCACACCCGCCGCACGCCGCACGCCGATCTCGCCGATGAGCAGCTGGCTCAGGGTGTGGGAGCTGCCGCCGTCGTCGAGCAGGGCGGCGATCGCGGCGGCGTCGCGTACGGCCCTGTCCCGCTCCTGCGGGTTCAGCGGGCCATGTCCCTCGATGATCCAGAGGTAGCCGACGCGGCGGTCCTGGTGGAGCAGGGGCACGCAGAGCCGGGCCGCCATCCCCAGATCAGGATTTTTCGGGATCCGCACCGGATCGCGGGTCGCGGCCACCCCGTGCGCCTCCTGCCAGGCGCTCACCTCCGCGGGAACGGACCGCGAGAGGATGGCCTGGGCCCTGACCTGATCGACCTCCCCGTGGTGGGCGCTGTGCGCGACGACGCGGCCCTCCAGGTCGTCCACGGACATGCCCCTGCCCACCGCCATGGCCAGTGATTCCAGCAGGTCCTGGACATCGTCCGCTATCACGGTCCGATCCTACATATGTAGGAAGTATCTCCGGCGTCGGAACGATGACTCGATCTGGCGCGAGCCGTAGCGTCGCACTTGTTCATTTCGGGGAGTCCGCCTCGCGAGAGGCGGGGAGTCCGTCTCGTGAGAGCCGTCCGATCGCCCGGTGAAAGGAGCCTCATGGAGGAGCGCAGCCGCGTCGCCCCGTGGGCGCCCCCGCGGGCACAGCTGCGCCTGGCCGAGCTCGAGGCCGAGGTGGACGGGCTGGGACTCGACGCGGTCACCCGGCTGGTCGAAGCGGTGCTGGCCGAGCACCGCGGCCGCCTCGACGAGGACGGCGTGGTCCTGTACGCGGGCACCAACACGATGAGCGCGCGCGCGAGGGCCGCGCACGAGATCTCCCTGGGCTGCCGCCCGTCGATGGGCTGGCCCGGGGACAAGCACCAGACCGGCCTGGACGAGCTGGACGTGCTGGAGGTGCTCGCCCCGCTCCAGGTCGCGGCGCTGATGGGCGGCGAGTTCGCCGAGGTGCGGCTGCAGAGCGCCACCCTGGCCAACCTCGCCTGCTACAGCGCGTTCGCCCGCCCCGGCGACACGATCGCGGTGCTGCCGGAGACCGCCGGGGGCCACGCGAGTCACCATGCCCAGGGCGCCGCCGGGATCCGGGGCCTGCGGGTGGCCGGCCTGCCCTACGACGCCGGGCGGCTCGACGTCGACCACGCGGCCCTGCCGGCGTTCCTGCGCGAGCACCGGCCCGCGCTGGTGGTGATCGGCGCGAGCCTGATGCTCTTCCCGTACGACGTCGCGGGAGTGCGGGCGGCGTGCGACGAGGTGGGGGCCCTGCTGGTCTACGACGCCTCGCACGTGGCCGGGCTGATCGCGGGCGGCCGGTTCCAGCGGCCGCTGGACGAGGGCGCGCACCTGGTGACCATGTCCACCTACACGTCCTTCGGCGGCCCGCCGGGGGCGGCCGTCGTGACCCGTGACGAGGATCTCGCCCGCCAGGTGGCGGCGGCCGCCTATCCCGGCCTGACCGCCAACTACGACGCCTCACGGCTGGCACCGCTGGCCCTGGCCGCCGCCGAGCACGCCGCGGGAGGTTCCGGGTACGCCGACCGCTGCGTCGCCAACGCCGGGGCGCTGGCCGCGGCGCTGGACGGCGAGGGTTTCACCGTGGCCGCCGCCCACCGGGGCTGGACCGTCTCGCACCACGTGGCGGTGGACGCCGCCGCGTTCGGCGGCGGGGACGAGGCCGCCCGGCTGCTGGCCGAGGGCGGCGTCTATCTCAGCGGCGTCCACCTTCCCGGGCAACCTCCCGGTGAGCCCGCGCGGGGCCTGCGGATCGGCACCCAGGAGGTGACCCGCCGCGGCTTCGGCCCGGGGACCATGGGCGAGGTGGCGACCCTGATGCGCCGCCTGCTCATCGACGGCCAGGCTCCCGCCGCGGTCCGCCGGGACGCGGTGGCCCTGCGCCGCGCCACCCCATGATCACGGACCGGCCCGCTCGACCCCCGGGGGTTCGCCCCCTGGCGGGCCGGTCCGCCCAACGCCGCTCCCCCTGACAGGCGGACCGGCCCGCGTCCCCCCTGGCGGACCGGTTCGCCGCCTTCCGCCCCACCCGCGCGCGTCGCCTCATCCGGACGGGTCACCTCCCCGCCCGGCGGCGGGAACGCGCGCGGGTGGCGGCTGGAACCGGGTCAGACCGCGCGGTGGTACTGGTCGGGCCAGCGGGCTCCGGCGGAGCCGAGCTCACGGGCGGCGAGGTTCGGCCAGTAGGGGTTGCGGAGCAGCTCGCGGCCCAGCAGGACGGCGTCGGCCTGGCCCGAGGCGATGATCTCCTCGGCCTGCCGGGGCCGGGTGATCTCACCGACCGCGCCCACCGGCAGGTCGGTCTCGGCCTTCACCCTGGCCGCGTACGGCACCTGGTAGCCGGGCCCCGCGGGGATGCGCGCCCTGGCGACGTTGCCTCCGGTCGAGGCGTCGAGCAGGTCGACCCCGTGGGCGAGCAGGTCCTTGGCGAAGCGGACGGTGTCATCCGCGCTCCAGCCCTCGCGGTCGTCGGCGGGGTCCTCCGCCAGCCAGTCGGTGGCCGAGATGCGGAAGAAGAGGGGAAGCTCGTCCGGCCAGACCGCGCGGACCGCGTCGACGACCCGGAGCGCGAAGCGGGTGCGGTTCTCGTACGAGCCGCCGTACGCGTCGGTGCGGTGGTTGCTGAAGGGCGACAGGAACTCGGCGATCAGGTAGCCGTGCGCGCCGTGGATCTCGGCCACCTGGAAGCCGGCTTCCAGCGCCCGCCGCGCCGCGGCGGCGAAGTCGTCCACGATCCGGTCGATGTCGCCGGCGCCCAGCTCCGTGGGAGTGGGGTGGACGTCGCTGAAGGGGATCGGGCTCGGCCCGACCGGCTGCCAGCCGTGCTCGCCGGGGCCGGTGGGCGCGCCGCCCTGCCAGGTGCGGCGGGTGGAGGCCTTGCGCCCCGCGTGCGCGAGCTGGATGCCGGGCACGGCGCCGTGCTCCAGCAGGAAGCGGGTGACGCGGGTGAACGCCTCCCGCTGGCGGTCGTTCCAGATCCCGAGGTCGGCCGGGCTGATGCGTCCCTCCGGCGCCACCGCGGTGGCCTCGGTCAGGATGAGCCCGGCGCCGCCCACCGCGCGGGCGGCCAGGTGGGACAGGTGCCAGTCGGTCGGCACTCCCTGCTCCGGTCCCTCGACCGCCGCGGAGTACTGGCACATCGGAGCCATCCAGACCCGGTTGGGGATGGTGACGGACCTCAACGTCAGGGGCTCGAACAGGGCGCTCACGGCCGTACTCCTTCTCGGGAGGGATCTCGGGGACGGCGCCCCGGCTTCACATCTAATACGATAGTCTACGTACTACGAAAGATGTCAAACTACGATCACCTTCGTACAATCGAGTCGACCCACAGAAGGGACCCACCGTGTCGACCGCGTCCGCCAGGGCTCTGGAGCACCCCGCGTGCGGGGAGATCCGTCTGGAGGGCGTGCTGCACGCCCTGTCCGACCCGATGCGCCTTCAGATCGTGCGCTTCCTGTGGCAGCTGGAGGAGGACGAGGAGGCCCCCTGCTCGGCGATCGAGCTGGCGGTCACCAAGTCGACCACCACCCACCACTTCCGGGTGCTGCGCGAGGCGGGCGTGATCAACCAGGCCTACCGGGGCACGGCCAAGATGAACGCGCTGCGCCGGCGTGACCTCGACACGCTCTTCCCGGGGCTTCTCGGCGCCATCCTGGCCGCCGACGCGATCCAGTGCGAGCGCGACGGCTGACCGCCGGCGCGCCCCGGCGGGCGGCGCCTGGCCCCGGCGTGACCGGGGGCCGGACCCGGTGGTTGCGGCGCGATCCGGCGGCCGGATCGGACGTTTCCGGCGCGATCCGGCATGATCCGTCGTGATCCGGGTGGTTCCGGCAGGGCAGGACGTGCCCCGCCGGGTGGTTCCGGCGAGACCGATCGGATCGGGCGGATCGGAAAAGCCGCGAGACGGAGTACCGTCCTGTCATGTGCCGGAGTATCAAGACCCTTCGTGAGCCCTACGCCAGCGACGTGACCGACGACGACGTGCGAGCCGCCGCGCTCCAGTACGTCCGCAAGGTGTCGGGGTTCCGCTCCCCGTCGGCGCGCAACGCCGAGGCCTTCGAGCGGGCCGTCGAGGCGGTGGCCGCCGCGACCCGCACCCTGCTCGACGACCTCCAGCTGAAGCACGTCTCCCAGGACTGACCCCGGACGACCGGAGCCGGCGGAAGACGGCGGAAGGCGACGGGGACGCCCGCCCGCCGTGACAGGTACGTCCCGCCGGTGGAGACGGGGCCGCGCCCGCGGCGGGAAACCCGGACGACAAAGGGTCCCGGGGGACAGTACGGTTATCCCCCGAGGGGCGGCTCCTGGACGTGCTTCCTTCTCATGCAAAGGGCTTTAGCGCGTCCGCTCTCCGCCCCTCCTCGCATTCTTCCGACAGGGAGCTCGATCAGGGAGAGCACACGATGGACAGGACGGCCGAGATCCTGCTGCGGCGGCGCCGGCTCGTGCTTCCCGCCCTCCTCCCCCCAGGGGAGGCCGCGACCCCTCCGAGGCGCTACTTCCGCAAGCCGCGCGGCTCGCGGTGGATCTCCGGGCCCGACCTCGGGCTCGGCATGCAGGTGCTGGAGACCGAGCTCCTGCAGCACGGCTTCCTGATGTCGGCCGCGCTCAGAGCCGAGTTCGGGCGGATGACGGCCACCGACCTCGGCCTGGCGGGCCGCGGGCTCCTGCACGCGCTGCGGAAGGAGACGGGCGACCACGTCGAGCACGTGCCGCTCTTCCGTCACTTTCCCGAGAGCGTCCCCGCCGGCACCGCCGAGCTCTACGTCCGCAGGGTGTTCACCGCCCTGCTGCAGGAGCCCGAGCAGCCGTGCGCGCTGTGCGGGCGAAAGGACACCGTGCACGCGGTCTCCCCCTGCGCCCACCTGGTCTGCCACGCCTGCTGGGACGGCTCCGACTACGCGGGCTGCCCGATCTGCCACCGCAGGATCGACCCGGACGACCCCTTCCTGCGCCCGACCGACGTCCCCGCGGCCCGGACCGCGCCCACAGCGCCCGCAGCGTCCACAGCGCCCACAGCGGCCGTCACCCGCCGCTCCCTCGGCCTGCTCTCGTTCCGCGACGACGTCGCCGCGGCCGCCCGGGAGGTCGCCGTCTCGCTGCTGGAGCGCCGCACCCCCCTGTCGGCGGCCGACCGCGAGGACGTCACCGTGCTGATCGGCGACCACCTGCCGGGGGCGGCGAGCTGGCTGCCGGAGAGCATCCCGGTCCGCGAGACCAGGGCGGCCGTCCTGGCGACGCTACTGCCCCACCTCTCCCCCGCCGCCGCGCGCGACCTGCTCGACCGGCACGCGGACACGGCGACCGACGTGCTGCGCCTGCTGTACGCGCTCATGGGCGGCGACCCGGGCCTGCGCACCAGGCCGCCGCGCCGTCTCTCCCTGCCCCGTCCCGTACGCCGCGTGCTGCTGGCCCGCCTCGACTCGCTGCCCCTGCGCCACCTCGTGGAGGACCTGAACCGCCACCCCGAGGCGTGGAAGCACATGGCGGAGACGCTGCACCCGCACGAGTTCCACCGGCGCCACCCCACGGTGGCGCTGGCCTTCGCGGCGCTGCGCGGCACCCCGCTCACCGGCGCGTTCGGACGGGCGATGCTGGAGCACGCGGCCGGGCATCCCGACGTGCTGCGCGTGGACGGCGGGCGGTTGCGCGCGGAGACCTTCGCGAGCCGGGTGGAGGCGGCGCTGCGCGCGGGCGAGCCCGCGCTGCCGCTGCTCGCCGCGAGGCCGGGCGAGCTGGTGCGGCGGCTCTTCAAGCTCCTGTCCAACGGGGAGAAGGGCGTCGCCGAGGCGACCACCGCCGCCGCGCCCCGGGTCGCGCCCGGGGTGCTGATCGCCGCCCTCGGCAGGCTCCGCACGCCGGTCGGCGGGACGCGGGTCTTCCTTCCGCGCGGCGACACCGCGCGCGCCTGGGTGCGGCCGGACGATCGCTCCGAGCTGCCCGAGGGTGAGACCGTGCCGGTCGTCGCGGCGCTGACCGGCGAGATGCTGCGCCGCGCGGGCGCACTGCCCCCGCTGGGGCGGGTGCTGCTGGACGAGGGGCTGGCCGACCTGGTCGCGCCCACCTCCGAGCGGTCCGCCTCCGGCTCCCTGGTCAGGATCCCGCGTGGCAGCGTGCAGCCGCTCCCCGACGGGGATCGGATCCGCCTGTTCCTGCACTGGGCCGAGCCGCCGGACGAGCGGATCGACCTCGACCTGTCGGTGATCCTCTACGACACGCACTGGCAGTACGTCGGCCACTGCGACTACACCAACCTGCGCCTGGACGGGACCGCCGCCGTACACTCCGGTGACCTGACCTCCGCCCCCGAGCCGCTCGGAGCCTCGGAGTTCGTCGACCTCGACCTCGCCGCGCTGCGGGCCCTCGGCGGGCGCTACGCGACACCGATCGTCTTCAGCTACAACGACGTGCCGTTCGACGATCTCGTACGCGGTTTCGCCGGGTTCATGAACCGGCCGGAGGGCCTGTTCGACCCCCGGGCGGTCGAGCAGCGTTTCGATCTGACCGGCTCCGACAAGATCCGATCTCCTCTGGTGACCGACCTGTGGTCGCGCACGATGCGCTGGATCGATCTCGGCCAGGCCAGTGAGGGGTACGGGCACGACGCGTTGGGCTACGGCTCGCATCTGGCCAGGATGTACGCCGCGATCGAGGACTCCTACCTGCGGGCCGGGCACGTCACCCTGTGGGAGGTGGCGTGCTGGCACGCCGCCGCCCGCGCCGGCGAGGTGCTGGTCCGCCGCCTGGACGGCTCGGTCTCCCGTTACGCGCGCCGGGCCGGCGAGGACGTCGCCGGTCTCGTCACCAGGCTGACGACACACGACCACGACGAGCCCTGGGAGGGGCCGGTGGGCGACACGGACCTCGCCGTGCTCGTCCACGCGGACCTGGACCTGCCCGAGGGCTCCCGGCTCTACGCGCTCTACCCGTGGAGCGCGGACGCGAGCCGGGTGGAGCTGCTGGACGCCGCCGACCTGGTCGGCGCCCTGGCACCGGACACCTCCGGCTGATCACCGGTCCGGCCGTCCACCTTTTCCGGCGCCGGGGGTCAGTCGCGCGTGTTCGAGGAGCGGAAGAGCCTGCTCACGAACATGACCACCACGCCCACCAGTCCGATGATCAGAGCCCACTTGAGGAGCGTGAAGAGGAAGCCCAGAACCGAGCCCAGCAGGAGGAAGCCGATCACCACGGCCGCCACGATCAGAAGAATTCGTCCCATGCACCCCACGCTAGGCCCCCGCCGGGCCCGGCGGCAGTCCAGAGCCCCGATGCCAGGGACAAGCCAGGGTTTTCCCTCATGACCACCCCGCCGTCCGAGGGTCGGAGACGGTGGTTTTCCATGATCCGCGGGGATCGCCCCGTCGCGAGATCACGATGGGGGCGGGGTGACGGATTCTGTCGGTCCCCGGTGCCAAGATCTTCCCGATCTGTCAGCCCAAAAGGATCGGACCCCCGTGAGCGACTACGACTGGATCGACGACGACGCGTTCTGCGTGACCTTCGTCCGAGACCTCACCCCGCGTGAGGCTCTCGCCCGCCTCCGCGTCGAGGTGTTCGACGGCGACGACGAGGAGGGGGACTACGACGAGGGCCTCGTCTCCGCCCGCCCCGCGGAGGGCGGGACCATCCTCAGCGAGTGGAACGGCTTCGCGGGGACGCTGCCGGAGGTCCTGTCCCGCCTCTCCTCGGGAACGGTGACGGCGAGCGTCTTCCGCAACGTCAACATGGTCGCGAGCTTCGTCCACTACGCCGACGGGCGGGAGGTCCTCGACTTCGACTGGCTGTTCCCCGGCGACGACGCCTCCGGCGTCTACCTCGCCGAGCGGACCGAGCTCGGCCTGGTGGGCGAGGAGGCCGAGGGGGACCTCCCTGGCGCGCTGAAGCTGGCCGAGCGCATCACCGGCGTGCGGGCGGACGGTTCGAGCGAGACCGTGGCGGCCCACTGCGTGTTCGAGCACCACTGATCCGGCGGTGCCTCGCGCACCGCGGCACGGACCCCGGCCCGGGGAGGGCCGGGGGTCGTGCTTCCCGAAGGACCGCGCTCCGGCCTCTCCCCGGACCGGGAGAGGCCGGAGGCCGTGCCTTCCCGAAAGGCTCGCGCCTTCGGAAGGGGTCCGCGTTCCCGGACGGGGCCGGGGTCAGCGAAGGGCGAAGCGCCCGCCGACGACCGGGAGGGTGACCGAGCTGGATCCCGGGTCGACCGAGACGCCGGTGCCCGGGGGCAGGCGCAGGGTGAAGTCGCGGTCGGTGGAGACGAGCACGACGCCGATCCGGTGGCCGGCCTTGACGACGTAGTCGTTCGGCTGGAGGTCGAAGCGGAAGTCGTGGAAGCGGCCCTCGCGCAGGAGCTCGGTCTTCGAGGCCGAGTCGCGGTTGCGGACGTCGAGCCAGCCCCTTGTGATGATCTTGTAGGGGGCGGTCACCGTGGTGTGCTCGGCCAGCCGGGCGCAGCCGGTGTCGCCGGGCACGCCCTGGCCGTAGCAGACCTGGGTGTCGCCGTAGACCACGTCGCCGTACGCGCGGGCGTCGGTGCCGTAGTCGACGAGCAGCGCCGTCAGGTACGGCGAGCGCCCGCCCTTGAACGCGGCGCGCACCTCGACCTCGGGGGTGCCGGACAGCCGCGCGTCGCGGGCCAGCGGGGCCGACAGGTAGGCCAGGCGGTTGGGGTCCGTGGCCTCGGCGTTCTCGGCGAGCTGCTCGGCGGTGCGGGCGCTCTGGTCGACGAAGGACTCGACGGTGTGGCGGCCCCGGGGGCGGTCGGTGCCCAGGGTGCCGTTGCGGCCGTCCTTGCCGGCGGTCAGGTGGAGCCGCGCGTCACGGGTGCCGGGCAGCGGCCACGAGGCGTGCTGGGCCCACTGTCCCGGGCCCGACTCCACGTCGGCCTGCGGCTCGTCCATGATGCCGTTGCGCAGGCCGTACAGGTGGAAGTCGAACCAGCGGTGGAGCTGGCGCAGCCACTCGGCGTTGCGCCCGGCGAAGGAGAACGGGTTGAAGTGCGCGCCCTGGTGGAGCCAGATCTTGCGGGGCACGTTCCGCTTCGCGAGGGCGTCCCACCACTGGACGGCCTGCTTGGTCTTGACGTTCCAGTCGTTGAGGCCGTGCACCAGGAAGACGGCGGCGCGGACCTTGTGCACGTCGTTGAGGTAGTTGCGCTGATCCCAGAAGTCGGAGTAGTCGCCGGTGACCCGGTCCTGGTCCTTCTCGATGCGGTCCATCAGCGCGCCGCAGGCCTGCGTGGCGTTCTCGCGGGTCAGGACGTAGCGGGCGAGCACGTCGGCGTCCTCACCCTGGTAGCCGCCGGGCGCCAGCACGCCGCCGTTGGCGCGGTAGTAGTCGTACCAGGAGGAGATGGCCGCGATCGGCACGATCGCCTTGAGTCCCTTGACCCCGGTCGCGGCGACGGCGTTGGGCAGCGTGCCGTTGTAGGAGACGCCGATCATGCCGACGTTCCCGGTGGACCAGTCGGCCCTGATCTCGTTCCCGGCCGCGTCGAACCCCCGGGCCCGGCCGTTGAGCCAGTCGATCGCGGCCTTGGGGCCCGCGGTCTCGTTGTCCAGGCCGGTCGTGGGGCAGCCGGTCGCCCGTCCCGAGCCGAGGTTCTCCACCAGCGCGATCGCGTAGCCGCGCGGCACGAAGTAGTTGTCGTAGTAGCCGCGGAAGGGCGGCGCGGCCGCGCGGTTCACGTCGGAACCGTCGACGCCGAACATCTCGTCGCGCAGGTCGTTGAACTTGTTGCGCCGGTACTCCATGCCCGCGGGGTCGGAGCCGTCGAGGTCGACGACGTGGTTGGGCACGTCGTTGCCGCCCGCGTAGTAGGGGCTGGCCTCCATGACGACCGGGACCTTCAGTCCCGACGCGGTCTCCTTGGGGCGCATGATGTCGACGGCGACCCGGTCGGGGCGGCCGTCGGCGTCGCTGTCGACCCCGGCGACCTCGACGAACACGGTCTCAGTGAGCGCGTCGGCGCGCGAGTAGATCGGCTGGGTCTCGCCGTTCTCGATCGGGGGGGCCGCGGATCGCGCGGCGGCGGCGGCGGGCAACGCGCCGGTGGGCAGCACACCGGCGGGAAGCGCGGCGGCCGGCAGGACGCCGCTTGGCAGGGTGACCGCCAGTGCGACGATGACCGTCTTCCATCTGTTCATCGAGGAAAGCTCCCAGAGGGTCGCTGAAAAAAACTGACAACTCCGGTCAATCTCCTGCGAAGCAATCTTGACCTGCAAGATCGAAGATATAACGAATAAGCGGCTATCTCGCGTTACGCGCGAGTTCCAGCGCGTATTCGGGGAACCAGTCGCCGGCGCGGGGCTCTCCCCGGTGGCATTCGCCGTCCGACTCGCCGGGGCGCTTGATCCACAGGAAGGCGTCGACCCGCTCGTGGCCGGTCTCGGTGGTCGGCTCCGTGCCGAGCGCGCGGCCCTTGGGGTTGCACCACGCGTCGTCGCCCTGCGCGTCGCGGACGGGGCCGTTGCCGTTGCGGGAGGTGTCGATGACGTAGTGGGCCCCGCCGATCGCGTCCGAGAGCCGTTCGGCGACGGCGACGCTCTCCTCGACGGTGAAGAAGTTGCTGACGTTGAAGGCGAAGCCGTCGGCCTGGGGCACCCCGGCCCTGCGCATGGGCTCGGCCCACTCGCCCGGATCCTTGATCCAGCCGGCGTTCCCCGCGTCGACGTAGACCTTGGTGGCGGGCTGCTTCTTCAGCGTCTCCACCGCGCCGCGGAGCAGGTCGAGGCGCTCGCCGGCCTGGCCGCCCTGGGTGCAGTTGTCCAGGATGTGGGCGAGCGCGTCGGGCTCGACGACGACCAGGGCGGGCCGGTCGCCGATGCCCTCGGCGAACCGGCCGATCCAGGAGCGGTACTCCTGCGCGCCCGCGGCGCCGCCCGCGGAGAACTGCCCGCAGTCGCGGTTGGGGATGTGGTACGCCACCAGGACCGGGATGCGGCCTGTCTGCCGGGCCTTGGTGGTGATGCCGGCGACCCTGTCCCTCGGGTCCTGGTCACCGATCCAGATCGCGTTGGGCCGGTCGGCGATCCTGCGGATCAGCCCGGCCTCCTCGGTCCTGCCCTCCCCCTCGAGCTTGCGGACCTCCTGGGCGGCGGCGCCGTCGGGGTCGACGTAGAAACCGCTCGCGTCCTTGGAGCTCGCGTCCTTGGAGGCGGTGCTCCCTGGGGCGGCGCTCCCCGAGCCGGCGGGCGGCGCGGGGTCGCCGGTGCAGGCCGCCGTCGCGAGAGTGAGAGCCAGCGCGGCTGCGAGGCCGTACCTGTTCATCGAGTACCTCCGGCGTGGGGACCCCGGGCCTGGCCCTGGGGAGCAGAAATGGGAGGGCTGGGGGTGGGGGTGGGAGGGCGGCGTACGCCGCGGGAGGCCGAGGGGGGCGTGTCGGCCTCTCCCCGGACGTGGACCCAGCGGGCCGGGGACGGTGTTCCCCGTGCGGTGACCCCGAACAGCATGTACCACCCCGGGGGCACCAGGGCCGGATTGGAGGGGATCTCGGCGATGATCCCGGTCTTCACCCGGGTGAAGTCCAGCCTGATCGAGCGCTGCTCCACGTCGGTGACGTGGGTGACGGCGCTCGGGCGCATCAGCCGTACCTGGTGGATGCGTGCGGCGTCGGGGGTCTGGAACCCTGCCCTGCGGCCCAGGAACACGCTCTCGCGCCCGCCGGTGAAGACCGGCGCCTTCTCGCCGTTGTGCAGGTAGGTCGGCGTGTAGATCTCGATGCGCTGGTCGAAGGTGCCCGGGAGCGAGCCCGCCTTGTCGCCGAAGAGCGGGTCGGAGCCCATGCCGAGCACCCGGCCGTCGGGCAGCAGGAGACCCTCGGCGTGGTAGTTGCGGCCGACGGCGGGCGCCGCGGCCTCGTGGAAGCTGTTGCTCTCCGGGCGGTAGACCTCCGCGCGCAGGACGTCGCTGGCGCCGCGCCCCCGGTAGTCGCTGGAGCCGTTGAAGGAGAAGACGGTGTCGTCGGGCAGCAGCACGGCGTTCGGGTAGCGCACCGGGTCGGACAGGTCGGGACCCCTGACGTAGCGCGGGCTGGCCTCGGTGAGATCCACGATGGCGGTCCTGGCGGTGGCGTTGGGCAGGCCCGGCTGGCGTTCCCCGACCGGTCCCCCGCCCATCACCATGACCCGCTGGTCCTGCGCGGGCGGCAGCAGCACGGAGGCGCCGGTCTCGTTCAGCTCCGGCTCGGGCAGCCCGGGTACGGGGGTGAACGCCTCCATCTCGTCGGGCGCCACACCGCCGACGCCGCCCGGGGTCTTCACCAGCCGGTCGGTGTCGCGGCGGTAGTCCCAGATGCCCGGGGGACGCAGCGCGAGCTGGCCGGGGCCGTACCCGGCGCTCATGCCGGAGAAGAAGAGGGTGCCGTCCTCCAGCAGGAACAGCGCGGGGTAGGTGGGGAAGAACCGCTTGGGTCCCGGCCGCCAGGTCTTCGTCTTAGGGTTGTAGATCTCGTTGTCCCTGGTGATCTGCCCCACGACGTCGAGCCCCGAGACGGTCATCACCCTGCCGTCGGGCAGGTTCGTCATGGTCGGGTACCAGCGCCCCTCGGCCATGTCCTGGACCTTGATGTAGCGCTCGGTGACGGGGTCGAACTCGTAGGCGTCCCTGATGCCCTGGAAGTCCTGCTTGTCCAGCGTCATGCTGCCGCCCATGGCGTACAGGTCGCGCTTCTCCCGGCCCTTGAGTCCCTGGATCTCGTACTTGACGGAGCCGGCCGGCGCGGTGAGCAGGCCCGCCGCGCCCTCGGTGACGGCCTCGGCGAAGACCTTGGTCTGGCTGGGCCGGATCCGCACCTTCCCCGGCACGCCGGTCTCGACCTTCTTCGCGGGCGGCACGCTGACGTGGGCGAGGGTGCGGTAGACCTGCCCGCCGGGGGCGGTCAGCAGGGTGCCGGGGTGGAACTCCCTGGGCTTGGCGTCGGGATCCTCGTTCTTGATGGTGAGGGCGCCCGCGGCCCGCTTGACCTTGGCCTTCAGCACCTCGAAGCGGCCCGTGCCGCCCGCGATGAGGAGCTTGCCGTCGGGCAGCACCGAGTGTCCGGCGCAGAAGAAGTCGACGGGCGTGTCGACCAGCTTGAACTCGTCCGGCCTGCCCGGCTTCGCCGGGTCCCACAGCACGGTCTTGAAGGTGCCCTTGTCGAAGTTGGCGGCGTTGTTGCCGGAGCCGGCGACGATGAGCACCTTGCCGGTGTGCAGCAGCGCGGCGTGGATGGCGTTGACCTTGAACTTCTCCGGGACGTCGAGGAAGGTCCAGTGGCCGTGGGTGGCCTTGTAGTCGTCACGGTTGATGCTGTAGTCGCGCCACTTCTCGGTGGCGAATCCCGCGACGGCGGGCAGGTTGATCGCGAGGATGGCGGTCACCACCGCCACCCCGACCAGATGCTTGCGCAGGCGGCTCACGATTCGTCACCGACCGCTCGCGGGGCCGCCTTGAGCGCCCGGAGGTTCCAGGCCCAGGTCGTGAGCGGTCCCAGGCAGATGACCAGGGCGAGGATCCCCCAGAGGGTCATCACCAGGTGGATGTGGCCGGTCCAGAAGATGGTCAGCAGCAGGCCTCCGCCGAAGATCGCCGCCCACCACAGGTGGATGCGGAACGTGGCGACCTGGTCGGGGCTGGCCGAGTCGCCCTTGGGGGTGACCACGAACTTGCTGGGCCTGCGCAGCGCGGCGCCGATGAGCGAGGTGACGTAGATGGGCGCCGACAGCGCCGACATGACCATCCCGGCCACCCCCGAGGAGCCCTCCGGCTCGTGCGGGCTGACGTTGTGCCGCCGGTTCCAGGTGTAGAGCATGACCTGCAGCAGCGCCGCGTCGCCGTACAGCATGAGCCACACGTCCATCGGCACGGTCACGCCCGAGCCCCCGACGGCCATGAACAGGGTGGCGCTGAGCCCGGCCAGCAGCCAGTTGAGCGCGGACATCGGGTAGAAGGTCACCATCAGGGTGTAGTTGAAGAACCGTCCCGGCGAGAGCTTCGGCGCGGCCCTCCAGAACTGGGTGAGCAGCGTCTCGTAGGTGCCCCGGCTCCAGCGCAGCTGCTGGGTGAAGAAGTCGGTCCACGACGACGGCCCCTCCCCCACGGCCAGCACGTCGGGGGTGTAGACCGACATCCAGCGCTGCCCGGTCTCCGGGTCGCGGGAGCGGTGGAACTCGATGCCGGTGGCCATGTCCTCGGTGATCGAGTCGTACAGGCCGCCGATCTGCTTGAGCGCGCGGATGCGCACGGCGTTGTTGGTGCCGACGAACATCGGCGCGCCGTACAGGTTGCCCGCGCGCTGGATGAGCGAGTGGAACAGGAACTGCTGGCTCTCGGCGGCCTTGGTGACCCCGGCGTCGTAGTTGCCGTAGACCTGGGGGCCGACGACGAAGGCCACCCGCGGGTCGCGGAAGTAGCCGAGCATGCGCTCGCAGAACTCCGGGAGCGGCACGTGGTCGGTGTCGACCGAGACGAAGAAGTCGTAGTCGTCGCCGTGCGCGTCCAGCCAGCTGTTGTAGTTGCCGTGCTTGGTCTTGGCCCGGAAACTGCCCTTGGGCTGGTTCCACTCGGGCACGCCCTTGCGGGTGAAGTGGTGGGCGCCCAGCCAGTCGCAGAGCTCGTGGATGTCGGGGTCGTCGCCCTCGTCCAGCAGCCAGACGTCGAGCACGCCGTCGTGGCGGATCTTCAGTGCGGCGGCCAGGGTCTCCCTGACCATCTCCAGCGGCTCCTTGCCGGGTACGCAGGTGGTGATGAAGGCCACCCGGGTGCCGGGCTCGGGCGCGACCGGGACCGGGTCCCTGGCCGCCAGCATGGCGTGCACGTTGGACACCACGCTGACCAGCCGGAAGACCTCGATGAGGGCGATCGCGACGAGCATGATCCGGTCGGCCACCGGCAGGTACCACGGGATCGTGCCATAGGGGTCGGGCCGGACGGTCCAGTGCTCGGGCAGCAGCAGCCAGACCATGAGGGTGAACTCCACGAGAAGCGCCGCGACCATCAGCAGCACCGCCCGCACCCGGTGTGGCTCGGTGGCCAGCAGGGAGCGGTAGCTCACGCGGTAGGGCACCCCGGATTCCGGTTCGGTCACGGGCCCGGCGAGCCTGCTGAACCTCTCGTAGTCGTAGGGAGCGATTTTCGCGGCGTCGGCGGGGGCGCTCATCGTTGCGGCGACCTCGGAGCACGCGAAAGCAAGCCCAGCACTGTTCCCCCAGGTAGATCGCATAGGCCGCTCCTCGTCAAGACGAGGTCACCTGCGGCCCGCGTGGTGATAAATCGTCACACATCATATTCGGATCAGTAAGCAAGATCTCCCCAACCCGAGGATGTGCGGAACATTTCACACGGCTTTCTAGTTTAAGATTCAACAACCGAGGTGAGAGGAACACCAGGCATGACCGTCGACATCCGCAGGTCCGGCGAACGGCCCGCGACCAAGATCCAATGGCTGGATTCGAAGCACTCCTTCTCCTTCGGCCGCCACCAGGATCCGGGCAACACCCACCACGGCGTGCTGCTCGTCAACAACGACGACATCGTCAAGCCCGGCACCGGCTTCGACACCCACCCTCACCGGGACATGGAGATCGTCACCTGGGTGCTGCGCGGCTCCCTCGTCCACCAGGACTCCGAGGGCCACTCCGGGGTGATCTATCCGGGACTGGCCCAGCGGATGAGCGCGGGGACGGGCATCCTCCATTCGGAGAAGAACGACTCGTGGCGGCTGCAGGGTGAGCAGCATACCGATCCGGTCCACTTCGTCCAGATGTGGGTGGTGCCCGACGAAGGCGGGCTCACCCCCGGCTACGAGCAGCTGGAGATCGACGCCGAACTGCTCGGCGGCGCCCTGGTCCCGGTCGCCTCGGGCATGGCCAGGGACAAGGACCGCAGCGCCATCCGCATCAACAACAGGTACGCCGCGCTGCACGTGGCCAGGCTCCAGCCGGGCCAGAGCGTGCACCTTCCCGAGGCGCCGTTCCTGCACCTGTTCGTCCCCCGCGGCACCGTCGACCTGGAGGGGGCCGGGCACCTCGCCGAGGGCGACGCCGTCCGCTTCACCGCCACCGGCGGCCAGCGCGTCACCGCGACCGACCCCGCCGAGATCCTGGTCTGGGAGATGCACGCGACCCTCGCCGCCTGACGGCGGGACGGCGAGGGCCGGGCGCGAAAACCCGTACCGGCGCCGGGCGCGGGCCTGGCAGGCTGTGCGGATGGAGGTACGGTACGTCCCGGATCACTCGATACTGTCGGTGGTGGTCGGCTCGCGGGCATACGGGCTGGAGACAGAGGAGTCGGACGTCGACCGGCGCGGGGTCTTCGTGGCGCCGACCCGGCTGTTCTGGCGGCTGGCCAAGCCGCCCACCCACGTCGACGGGCCACTGCCCGAGCAGTTCTCGTGGGAGGTCGAGCGGTTCTGCGGTCTCGCACTGGAGGCCAACCCGACGGTCCTGGAGTGCCTGTGGTCGCCGATCGTCGAGCAGGCCACCGCGGCGGGTGAGGAACTGCTCGCCCTCCGGGACGCCTTCGTGTCCGAACGCGCCAACCAGACCTTCGCCGGATACGCCAACGCCCAGTTCCGCCGCCTGGACCCCGCGCGTCCCAAATGGAAGCAGGCCATGCACATGATCCGCCTGCTGCTCAGCGGCCTGCACCTGGCCCGCCACGGCGAGCCCCTGGTCCGGATGGACGCCCACCGCGACCGGCTGCTCGCCGTACGGCGGGGAGAGCTCCCCTGGGACGAGGTCGACCGCTGGCGCTCGGAGCTGGTGGCGAGGTTCGGCGGTGCGAACGTGCTGCCCGCCGAGCCCGACCGGCGGCGTGTGGAGGAATACCTGGCGCGCACCAGGGAGGCGGCGCTGTGACCGTCACCCTGCCCTCCTGGCTGGCCGAGATCCCCGCCGGGCAGGCGCACCCCGCCGCCTTCGCCACGGTCAGCGGGGCGCACCTGTACGGCTTCCCCTCGGCCGACTCCGACGTCGACCTGCGCGGCGCGCACCTGCTGCCGCTGGAGGAGGTCGTCGGTCTGCGGACGGGCGAGGAGACCCTCACCCGGTCCTGGGTCCGCGACGGCGTCGAGGTGGACCTGGTCACCCACGACCTGGCCAAGTTCTGCCGCCTGCTGCTGCGCCGCAACGGCTACGTGCTGGAGCAGCTGCTCTCTCCGCTGGTGGTGGCCACCTCGCCGGTCCACCAGGAGCTGGTCGCCGTCGCCCCCGGCTGCGTCACCCGCCACCACGCCCACCACTACCTGGGTTTCGCCCGTACCCAGTGGCGGCTGTTCGAGCGCTCCGGCGAGCTCAAGCCCCTGCTCTACACCTTCCGCGTGCTGCTCACCGGAATCCACCTGATGCGCGCCGGGGAGCTGGAGGCCGACCTCACCCGGCTCTCCGGCGGCCCGCCGTATCTCGGCGACCTGGTGGCCGCCAAGCGCTCCGCCGAGCACGGTCCGCTGCCGGCCGGCGCACCGGGGCCGGAGCGGCTGGCCGGCGACGTCACCCGGCTGACCGGGAGGCTGGAGGAGGCCCGGGACTCCTCCGGCCTTCCCGACGTCGCGCCGTCGGCGGACGCGGTTCACGACCTCGTCGTCCGGACCCGCCTGTCGACGAGATCCGCAGGGACCTGAGATCCCACGTCGTGGCCGTCACGCACCCGCGAGGCGTCGTGGCCGTCACGCACCCGCGAGGCAGGACCCGAGGGGCGGGTGTGGCAGGTTTCGGGAATCAGAGCCTGGGGTCGGAGCCCAGGGGCGGGTAGGCGGGCACCGGCCCCGGCACGTGCCGGGGCCCGCGGGACGTCTCGCCGCCGGGCAGCGTCTCCCACCAGCTCTCCAGCATGGGCACGTCGACGGTGTCGACGCGCTCGCCCGGGCGGGGAACGACGATGCGGACGTCGCGAGCCTTGGCCTCGCGCCACAGGCGGTCGATCGGCTCGGCCCACGGGTGGGTGGCGAGGGCGAAGGTCGCCCAGTGGACCGGGAGAAGCAGCCTGCCGCCCAGGTCGAAGTGGGCGTTGACCGCCTCCTCGGGGTCCATGTGGATGTCGGGCCAGGCGGCGTTGTAGGCGCCGATCGGCATGAGCGTGAGGTCGAACGGGCCGTGCGCGGCGCCGATCCCCGCGTAACCGTCGAAGTATCCGGAGTCGCCCGCGTAGAAGACCTTCTTCTCTCCGGCCGCGATCACCCAGGAGCCCCACAGGGTGACGTTCCGGTTGAAGGTGCGACCCGAGAAGTGGCGGGCGGCGGTCGCGACGAACCGCAGGCCCGCGACGGTCGCCTCCTCGTCCCAGTCGAGCTCGATGATCCGGGAGGCGGGCACGCCCCACCGCTCCAGGTGGGCGCCGATGCCCAGCGGCACCAGGAACGGGGCGGTCTGCAGCGCGGTGAGCCCGCGGACCGTCGCGCGGTCGAGGTGGTCGTAGTGGTCGTGCGAGATCACGATCGCGTCCAGCGGCGGAAGGCCCGCCAGCGGCCCCGGCACCGGGTGCAGGCGCCGCGGGCCGACCAGCTGGGAGGGCGAGGCGCGCCTGCTCCATATCGGGTCGACGAGCACGCGGCGGCCCTCGATCTCCAGCAACGCGGTGGCGTGGCCGTACCAGATGACGCTCAGCCCCGCCGGGGACGGCCCGCCGGACGGTGAGGTCACCACGGGGATCGCGGCGGCCGGGCGGCGTTCCTCGCGGTTGCGGAACATGTTCCAGGCGATCTCCCGCGCGCTCTGCGGGGAGGGCACGAAGCCGCCGGGCATGGAGTTGCGGAAGACGCCGTCGTGGAAGCGCGGCGAGCGGCGCATCCGCTCCAGCCGCTCCCCCTTGGCCTCGCCCCCGAGTTCCGCGGGGATGTCCTTCAACGCCCACCCGGCGGCGGCCAGCGCCAGCCCGCCCGCGAGGAGACGCCCGATCGACCTGCTGCCCGCCATGCGGCTCACGCTCCTGAGAATCGTCCGTTCCTGCAGAACGATCCCGGCTCCACCGGATGTTCCCGTTACGCTCTGGGCGAGACAGGTCGCCCGGAGACGACAGGCGGGGACGCGAGGGGCGTCACGGGGCGAGATGCCGCTCGACGGTGGCGACCTTGGTCTCCAGACGGCCGCCCGCCCCCTCGCGGATGTCCGCCTTCAGGACGAGGCTGACCCGCCCGGCGCGCGCCTCGACCGCCGCGACGGCGTCCTTGACGACGGCCATGACCTCGTCCCAGGTCTCGCCCTCGACCGTGGTGAACATGGCGTCGGTCCGGTTGGGCAGGCCGGAGGCGCGGACGACGCGCACGGCCTCGGAGACGAGCTCGCCGACGTCCTCCCCCGCTCCGACAGGGGTCACGCTGAACGCCACGAGCACCGACATGTCTCACCCTTTCCCCGGCTTCCCGCGCCTCTCCCCACGCACCCTAGTTTCCGGCCGGACCGGTGGGCAATCCGGCGGGGGTGGCGGTGGCGCGGTCTCCGAGGCGGGCGGTGCCGGCGCGGGTGACCCGCATGATCACGCCGAACTTGTTCCCGTGCTCGCCGATCAGCCACTTCTGCAGCTCGGGCCAGCGCTCGCGCCCCTCGGGGTCCCAGCTGGGCACGACGCACCTGACGCAGGGTCCCGCGTGGTCGCCGGTGACGGTGAGTTCCGTCTCCCCCGCGGTGACCGTGGTGCCGGGTGCCCAGTTCTCCTCGTCGAACGCGGGCGCGTCGGTCTCGAGGTGCAGGTTGGGCCGGAACCTGAGCAGGTCCACCGGCCTGCCGAGCTCCTCGCCCAGGGCCGCCAGGGACGCCTCGAAGGTGACCAGCACGGTCGGACCCCGGTCCTGCTGCCCATCGGCGGCGCGCAGGCTCAGCGGCGTGCCCAGCGACCGCGCCAGCGCGTCCGTCAGGCCGGGGGCGTCCCAGTCCCACGTGACGCCGTCCGGTCCGGTCAGTGTCGGCGCGTCACCGTTCCACCGGGAACCGCTCCCGGAGGAGTCGCTCCCGGGAGAACCGTAGGCGGCGCGCCAGTGCAGCATCTCCGCCCGCCGCCGTACGGTCAGCACCTTGCCCGCGCGGTTCTCCCCTTCGCCGAGGAGCGCGTAGGCCCGGTCGCCGGCCAGTCCCCGATCGTCGAAGCGCGCATCCCGGAGCTCCTCGCCCCGCAGCGACTTCACCGGCCACCGAAGAACCCGATGAACAGTACCGAAATATGACGTCATACTATAAAAGTAGCGATCATGGAGTAATGAAGGTACAAATGCCGCACACTGTCACGGAGGCCGAGGCCATCCAGGACGGGCTCAGGGCACTGCTCGACCTGACCGGTCCCGGACCCCGCCACCCCTCCAGGATCGCCGGGGTGGACGTCGCCTACGACAGGGACCGGCTGGCCGCGGCGGTGACCGTCCTGGACGGGACGACGCTGGAGATCGTCGAAGAGGTCGCCGTGGCCGGGAGGGTGACCTTCGACTACGTCCCCGGGCTGCTCGCCTTCCGCGAGGTCCCCGCGCTGCTGGACGCCCTCGAGTGCCTGTCCGCGCCCCCCGACCTGGTCGTCTGCGACGGATACGGCCTGGCGCACCCCCGCCGCTTCGGCCTGGCCTGCCACCTCGGCGTGCTCACCGGCCTGCCCACGATCGGGGTCGGCAAGACCGCCTTCGTCGGCACCTACCCCGAGCCCGCGCCCGAGCGGGGCGCCTGGACCGACCTGACGCTGGACGGCGACGTCGTCGGCCGCGTGCTGCGCACCAGGGACGGGGTCAAACCCGTCTTCGTCTCCACCGGTCACCGCGTCGACCTCGACACCGCCTGCCACAACGTGCTGAACCTGACGCCCCGCTACCGCCTTCCCGAGACCACCCGCACCGCCGACCGCCTCTCGCGACGGTTTCTGACCGAAAACTGTCGTACGGACCTGGTTGGATCCGCTCAGCACGACAAGATGGGATAGAAGTGGGCGAAGACGAGTGGGCCGAGGACGTCGACGCGTGGCGCGACACCAACCTGGCGCAGATCCGCCAGCGGCTGGCGAACGGGTTCGACCCCGGCGGGCGGCTGCCGTGGCTGCACACGACCCCCCTGCACCAGGCCGCCCAGGAGGGCGCCACGCAGGTGATCGAGCTGTTGCTCGCCTCGGGCGCGGAGGTCGATCCCGTCGACGCCGACGGCGCCACCCCGCTGTGGGAGGCCGTTCGCCACGGCTGGGACGACGCCGTACGGATCCTGCTCGCCGCGGGCGCCGATCCCTGGCGGCCGTGCATCGCGGGCCGCTCCCCCGGCGTCCAGGCCCTCTTCACCGAGATGGCCGGCCTGTTCGCGCACCTGCCGGGAGCTCCCAGCGTGAGCCCCAGGTTCCGCGAACTCCAGGACACCGTCGACGCGATGATGTTCTCGTACGAGGACTACAGCGAGGAGCTGTGCGTGGCCTTCGTCGGCGAGGTGGGCGAGGACGAGGTCATCCGCCGCCTGGGCGCCGCGCCGGAGGCGTGCCCGCCGATGGAGACCGGTGAGCTGTGGGGTGCGGAGCAGTCCTCCCCGGTGGAGGTGCTGCGTGTGGCCAGCCCGCCGGGGGGCGGGGTGGTGCTCTTCCAGTCCGGCGGCATCCTGCCGGTGCGCGACAGGGTCGGCAGGGCGGTCACCTCGGGCGGCGGGGTGCTGGCCGGGGCGTTCCCGTCCACCAGCCCGTCGGTCGACATCTGGCGGGACGGGATTCCCGCGGGGCGGCCCTCGGTCCACGAGCAGCTCTCCGACGACAGCATGGTCGAGCTGTGGATGTGCCGCTTCGGCGACTGCGGCGCCCACCCCTCCACCGCGACCGAACGCACCCTGGGCCTGATGACGCTGCTGACCTCCACCTACATCACCGAGGAGTGGCTGTGGAGCGCTCCGATGCGGCTGGTCCCGGTCATGCTGCGGTGACGAGCCGGCAGGAATCCGGAATGGGTAGAGTCGCACGACGATGAGAAAGCACACGATCACCGCACTGTGGGAAGAGATACCCGACGACGCCGACGACCTCGCCGTGGTGCGCGGCGGGTTCCGGGTCTATCTGTGCATGTGCGGCAGGCAGCTGGCCGACCGGGCGGCGGCGGAGTCGCACGCGTCGGAGACCAACCAGTGCACCACCTGCCTGGGCACCACCGTCGAGGACATCGTGCCCGGCTTCTCCCAGCCGTGCACCGCCTGCGCCGGAACCGGCCGGCGCAGGGCTCAGCTGACCTGGCAGCTCGCCCACGTCGAGGCCGAGTCCGTGATCACCGTTGAGTTCGTCCGCGGGCTGATCGCCGGTTTCACCGAGCCGTTCCGGCTCTCCGAGGTGGCCGACCTGGTCCGCGAGACCCTCCACCTGCCGGTGGGCCGCCTGCCGGTCGGCCCGCGGGTCCGCGACATCCTGCGGGGCCTGGAGGCCCAGGGCGAGCTCGTGCTGATCTCCGCACCCGACGAACTGCTCCGCGGCACCTCGGTCATGCTCTACCGCGACCCCTACTGGGAACACGCCACCGGCTGAGCGTCCACCGGACAGGTCCCTCCGTCGTCTTGGCGCGCTTGCCGGAACTCGCGGCCTGACGGGCGCCGGTTTCAGAAGGAGAAGAGGCTGAGGATCGCCAGCAGGGCATGCTCCGCCCCGCTGCCGAAGCAGGCGGCGAGCGCGTAGCCGATGGCGGCCTCCTCCGGGCTCGGCGAGGCGACCCACTCGGCCCTGACCTCGCCGTCGGCGAGCGTGGTGAACTCCCCAAGGCCGTGCTCACCACGGAAAAGGCCACTGGACACCTCGGAGGTGGGAACCAGGGTGTAGGTGGTTCCCGCGTGTTCCACCTCGGCCCGGTAGGAGTGGCGCGTGACGCGCCCCGGCCCGGGGCGTAGCGGGACGGGGGCGCCGTCGAGGGTCATGGTCAGCCGGCCGGGGCCGCGGGTGCCGATGGGAACGTGCCGCTGCGCGACGGCTTCGGCGGATCGGCGCACGACGACCGTGGGAATCGCGTCACCCTCGACGCGCATGACGCCGGCGTCTCGATCCAGCGTGAGCGTCAGCTCTCCCACGACCGCGTCGGTGACGTGTGTTCCCATGCCCGCAAGTATGCAAGCCTTCCACGTGCCTTTCCATCGAAAGGACCGCTCGGAGACGCCCGCGCCGGGCTCGCCCCCTACCCGGGATTCCGTACGGGAAGGCTCTGCCCGGCCGGACACACATCCGGCCGGGCACACATGGAGCCGCCCATGATTCGAGAGGGCGCCCGGAGCCTGTTCCAGCCCCCGCGGGAAACACGACCCGGGCGGCCGCCGGCCTCAGGCCGCGCAGCCCGCGTACTCGTCGAGGCGCCGGAACATGACGGCCAGCATCAGCGGGAACATCGCCACGTGGGCGATCATCATGAGCGCCCCGCCGTCGATGAGGCCCAGCCAGAGCAGCGGGAAGAGCGGCACGACGGGGACGAACATGGCGGCGCACATCTCCAGGGTGGGAGCCCAGCCGTGGCCCCGATAGCGCATCCAGACGGCCATGCCGACGGACATGTCGAACGCCATCAGCAGGTAGGCGAGCTCGGGCTGCCGGTCGTGGGAGAAGCCGAGCCCGGCTGCGGACAGGAGCATGCCGAGAACGAACATCCCGGCGAACATCGCGATGACCATCTCGACGTAGTGCCAGGCGAAGCGGCCCCACCGGCGGTTGGTCGGTGCTGTCTGTGTCATGGTCCGACTGTGTCGCCGTACCGGTCACGCTCCAAGGAACGCGGTCGCACAGGTCCGGAAATCTGGGACTCCTGTCCGTTCTGGCATAGGGTCCCCCCATGTCCGAACGCCGCGTCGCCGTCATCGGGTACGACGCGGCGGAGCTGCTCGACATCGCCTGCGTGACCACGACCCTGGAGAACGCGAACCTGCAGGGTGCCGCTCCCGCCTACCGCGTGCGCCTGGCCACCCCCGGGGGAAATCCCATCGTCTGCAGCACCGGCCTGACGCTCCAGGCCCAGGAGGCGCTCGAACGGGTCATCGGGCCGCTCGACACGCTCGTCGTGTCGGGAGGCCTCGGGCACGAGGCGGCGGCCGGCAACCGGTCGATCCTCGGTCACGTCCGCCGCCTGGCGCGCGAGAGCCGCCGCGTCGCGTCGGTGTGCACGGGCGCCGCCGTGCTGGCCGCGGCGGGCCTGCTCGACGGGCGGCGCGCCACCACCCACTGGCAGTCGGCGAGGATCCTCGCCGCCCGTCACCCGGAGGTCTCCGTCGATCCCGCTCCGATCTTCGTCCGTGACGGGAACACCTACACGGCGGCCGGGGTCACCAGCGCCCTGGACCTCACTCTCGCCTTCGTCGAGGAGGACAACGGCGCCGAGCTGGCGCGGCGGGTGGCGCGCGCCCTGGTGACCTACCTTCAGCGACCCGGCAACCAGGCGCAGATGAGCATGTTCACCGCCGCACCCTCGCCGGAGAACAGCCTGGTCAGGCAGGTCGTTGAGTACGTCACGGGACACCTGGACGCCGACCTGAGCACGGGCGCGCTGGCACGCGGCGCGGGCGTGAGCGAGCGGCATCTGACCCGGCTGTTCCTGGAACACCTCGGGCTGGCGCCGGGGCGGTTCGTGCGGCAGGCCCGTACCGAGGCCGCCGCGCACCTCCTGACCTCGACCTCCTTGCCGATGACCGGCGTGGCGGCCCGCTGCGGGTTCGGGACGGCCGAGACCCTGCGCCAGGCGTTCGCCGACCGGTACGGGGTCACGCCCTCGCGATACCGGTCCACTGCGACGTCCGCCACACGGCCCTGACGCGTTCCCAGCACGGGCCGCCGTTCCCCACCTCGCGGCGGAGTGTGACGCTCCCGCGCAGGTGAGCGTGCCACTGCGGGGCGCATCTCAGCCCATATCACCGCGTTATGGAACTTTGCTAGGTATTCAGCGGCCCTTCTCGATGCCAACTTTATGGAGCCCGGACTCTCAGGGCTCCTTGCATCCCTCCTACCCCCCAGGGGACACCGAGAGGAGTCACCCCGCGTGAATCCGAAGGTCAAGCTTGGCGCCGTGGCCGTACTGGCCGTCGCCGCCATGACCACCCCCACGGCGGTGAACGCCGCCACCCCGGCGGACAGCGCCGCAGCCCGTACCGCGTCCGCCGAGCCGCCGGTGTTCGCACCGCCGGACGCGGAGGCGCGCAGCCGCGCGGTCACCACCGCCAACGCGACCCTCGCCGCCAGGTCGGAGGCCGTCCTCAAGGGACAGAACGAGAAGTTCACCCTGGCCAGGAACATCGCCGGCGCCCACGGCCTGCAGTACCTGACCTACGCGCGCACCTACCGCGGGCTGCCGGTTCACGGCGGCGACGTGGTGGTCGCCACCGACAGGGCCGGAGAGCTCGTCGGGTCCGTGAGCTCGGGCCAGCAGGCCAGGATCACGATCGACGTCACGAGCAAGGTGGACGCCGGGGCCGCGGCCTCCACCGCCCGCGCGCAACTGCCCGTCGTGGAGACCGTGGCCGCGCCCAGGCTGGTCGTGCACGCGACCACCACGACGCCCAGACTGGCCTGGGAGGTGATCGTCAGCGGCGCCACCGCCGAGGCCCCGAGCGTCCTGCACGTCTTCGTGGACGCCCTCGACGGATCGATCGTCGACTCCTACGACGACGTGCACGCCGGAACCGGCAACAGCTACTACAACGGCAACCCGGTGACCATCCAGACCTCGGGCTCGGGCAGCTCGTACTCGATGACCGACACCACCCGCCCCGGCCTGCGCTGCGGCGGGCAGAACGGTGCCACCTACACCGGGACCGACGACTCCTGGGGCAACGGCTCGGGCACCAGCCTGGAGACCGCCTGCGTCGACGCGTTGTACGCGGCGCAGAAGGAATGGGACATGCTCCGCAACTGGCTGGGCCGCAACGGGTTCAACGGCTCCGGCGGCGCCTACCCCGCCCGGGTCGGCCTGAGCGCCGTCAACGCCTACTGGAACGGCAGCTACACCAGCTTCGGGCGCAACAGCGCGAACACCAGGCAGGCCACCCCGATGGACGTGGTCGGCCACGAGTACGGTCACGCCATCTTCCAGACCTCCGGCAGCGGCGGCGGGGGCAGCGGCAACGAGTCCGGCGGCCTGAACGAGTCGACCGGTGACATCTTCGGCGCGCTGACCGAGCACTACGCCAACCAGCCCGCCACCCTCGACCCGCCGGACTACCTGGTGGGCGAGGAGGTCAACCTGACCGGCGCGGGCGAGATCCGCAACATGTACAACCCCTCGGCCAAGGGTCACCCGAACTGCTACAGCTCCTCCATCCCCTCCACCCCGGTGCACGCGGCGGCCGGACCGCAGAACCACTGGTTCTACCTGCTCTCCGAGGGCACCAACCCGGTGGGCAAGCCGTCCAGCTCCGTCTGCTCGGGCCCGACGAGCCTGGCGGGCATCGGCATCCAGAAGGCCGGCCGCATCTACATGGCCGGCCTGAACACCAAGACCGCCCCGTGGACGCACGCGAAGGCGCGGAGGGCCACCGTGGCCGCCGCCAAGTCGCTCTACCCGAGCGGCTGCGTCGAGGTCAACGCGGTCAAGGCCGCCTGGAGCGCGGTGAACGTCCCGGCCACCAGCGGCGAGGTGTCCTGCCCGTGAGGCGGGGCACTCCGCCGCGCCGGCGGTGACCCCCGGCCCTCGTGGGCGCGCCCGCGAGGGCCGGATCGCACTCCGGATCGCGAACGGTGATTGGGAAGTCCGGAAAGGGTAAGTATGCGCTGCTGAAAGGTGGAGAGCTCGACCGGAGACGGGGAACGAGGCGGTCATGACGATGCTCAGCCGATCACGGGCCGGGGCGCCGCTCCCCCACGCGGCCGGATGAGCACCGGACCGGGCGGGGTGACGCCTCCCCAGGATCGGGCGGGGGCGGACCCGCGCCGCTGGAAGGCGCTGAGCGTCTGCCTCGTCGCCGGTTTCATGACCCTGCTGGACGTCAGCATCGTCAACGTCGCGCTGCCCGCCATCCGCGCCGGGCTGGACGCCCCGCAGAGCGCCCTGCAGTGGGTGGTGTCGGGGTACGCGCTCACCTTCGGGCTGATACTGGTCCCCGCCGGGCGGTTCGGCGACATGTACGGCCGGCGCAACGCGTTCGTCTTCGGGGTCGTGCTGTTCACCCTGGCCAGCGCGGCGGCCGGAGTCGCCGGGGACCCCACCCTGCTGGTCGTCGCGAGACTCGTGCAGGGACTGGCGGGCGGAGTGATCAACCCGCAGGTCAGCGGGCTGATCCAGCAGCTCTTCCGGGGGGCCGAGCGCGGCAGGGCGTTCGGGATGCTGGGCACCGTGATCGGCATCTCGACCGCGATCGGCCCGCTGCTCGGCGGGCTGCTCATCAACCTCGGCGGCGGCACCGACGGGTGGCGCCTCGTCTTCTACGTCAACGTGCCGATCGGCGTCCTGGCCGTGGTCCTGGCGTACCGCTACATCCGGCCCGCCGCGAAGGAGTCGCGGCCACGGGAGTCCATGGACCCGGTGGGCGTGCTGCTGCTCGCCGCCGGCGTCGTGCTGGTGCTCCTGCCGCTCGTCGAGGGGCACGAGTGGGAGGCCTCGGCGAGGTGGCCGTCCCTGCTCGGCGGGCTCGCCGTGCTCGCCGTCTTCGCGGTCTGGGAGCGCCGGTACGGGCGGCGCAACCAGCCGGTGGTCGACCTGTCCCTGTTCCGCAGGCGCTCGTACGCGCTCGGCGCCCTGGTCGGGGCGCTCTACTTCGCGGGCTTCACCGCGATCTTCTTCGTCCTCACCCTGTACCTGCAGAACGGCCTGGGCTACTCGGCCCTGGAGGCTGGGCTGGCGACCACGCCGTTCGCGGCGGGTTCGGCCGTGACGTCCCTGTTCGGCGGCCGGATCGTCACCCGGCTGGGCCGCCCCCTGGTGGTGGCCGGGCTGGTGCTGGTCGCGGTCTCCCTCGCCGTCACGGCGCTCGCCGTGCAGCTGGTCCCCGGCACGCACGTGGCCTGGGCCGTGGCGGTGCCGCTGCTCCTCGCCGGCCTGGGCAGCGGCCTGGTGATCTCCCCGAACCAGACGCTGACCCTGTCCGAGGTGCCGGTCGCCGGGGCGGGCTCCGCGGGGGGCGTGCTCCAGACGGGGCAGCGCATCGGCACCGCCGTGGGCATCGCGGCGATCGGCTCGGTGTTCTTCGCCGAGGTCGCCTCCTCGCACGGCGACTACGCGACGGCGTTCCGGCACTCGCTGCTGGTCACCATCGCCTTCGTGCTGGTCGCGCTGGTCGTGGCCGTCACCGACGTGATCACCTCCCGCCGGGCCGCCCGGTCCTGAGCGGCTGTCCGGCCGCGCCGGCCGGTGGCTCCCCTCCTCGGTGGCGGCGGGCCGCGGGGTGCCCTTGCCGAAGGGATCGGTCAGGCCGGGCTCGTGCACGACCTCGTGCCCGGTGCCCGGTCGTGCCGTGCGCCGCGCGGAGCGTCGTCGGGATGCTCGGCGACCTCAGCCTGCTCGCCGTGGGCCGGCGATGATGGCGTCCAGGTTGGCGCGGGTCGCCGCCAGTTCGTCGATGGCCGCGCCGATCCGGTCCCGCTGCTTCACCAGCTCGTCGACCAGTTCGGGGCAACCGGGCACCAGCAGGCCGTCGTCGTCGACGATGCACGGCAACACTTCGAGGATCTGCGCCGTGCTGAGCCCGGCCGCGAGCAGAACCCTGATCCGCCGTACCGCCGCCACATCGGCGTCGCTGTAGACGCGGTAGCCACTCTGCCGCCGTTGCGGGCGCAGCAGGCCTTGTTCCTCGTAGTACCGCAGCGCTCGCTCGCTCGCACCTGTCCGCCGCGAGAGTTCCCCGATCCGCATCCCGGCTCCAGAGTTGACTCTGACATCAGCGTGAAGGTTTAGCTTAACCGGCATGACACCCGTGACCGTCCTGGGCCTCGGCCCCATGGGGCGTGCGCTGGCCGCCGCCTTCGCCGCCGCCGACCACCCCACCACCGTGTGGAACCGCACGCCCGGCAAGGGAGACGACCTCGACGCCACCGTCGCCGAGACCGCCGCCCAGGCGATCGTCGCCAGCCCGCTCGTCGTCGTGTGCGTCCTGGACTACCAGGCCGCGCGGTCGATCCTCGACGTCGACGCCCTGAAGGGCCGCACCCTGGTCAACCTCACCGGCGGCTCACCACGGCATGCCCGCGAGATGGCCGCGTGGGCCGCCGGGCACGGCATCGACTACCTCGACGGCCTGATCATGGGCTCGGCCGGGGCGATCGGCGGCCCGGAGGCGACCCTGCTGTTCAGCGGGCCGAGCGACGTCTACCGGGCGCATCGGCCCGCGCTCGCCGCACTGGGCGAGAACGCGACCCACATCGGCGAGGATCCAGGCCGGGCGGCAGGATTCGACGCGTCCATGCTGGACGCGTTCTGGACGTCGTTGAGCGGGGTCGTGCACGCGTTCCAGCTCGCCGCCGCGGAGAACATCGCCCCTGCCGACATCGCCGACTACGTGAAGGTGTCGACCGGCCTCCTCCCCGTTCTGATCGACGTGGTCGCCGAGCACCTCACCGCCGGCCACCATCCGGGTGACGAGTCCACGTTGGTCTCCGCGGCGGCGAGCATGGACCACGTCCTGCATGCCATCCGGGCCAACGACCTTGACAACGGTGTGCTCAGCTCCGCGCGAGCCGCCGTGCAACGGGCGATCGACGCCGGGCACGGGTCGGAGGCGTTCACCCGCCTGGCCGTGCTCTAGAACCGCGCTGAACAACCGGCTTGTTCGTCCCGGCCGGCCGGACAGTCGGCCGGGTCCACGGGGGCGTGGCGCCCGTCGCCCCGACCCGGGTCGCCCGGTGTCAGGCGGGCGCGTACGTGAGGCAGTCGATGTCGTTCTGCGCGTAGCCGACGACGATGCCGGAGGCCTGGCACTCGTACTGGACGTTGTGCTGGCAGTTGGCCATCTTGCAGGCGCCGACGTGGCCGGTGGCGGACGGGTCGCCGCCCTTCGCCGCGACCTTGAAGAAGGTCTCGCACTCCGCGTGGCTGCTGTTGCCGACCGTGATGGCCAGGGCGTGGCAGGAGTGCTCCGTGTTGTACGCGCACGCCTCGACCTGGCACTCGTTGACCGCGGGCATTTCCATGGCTGAACTCTCCTAGGGCTCGGGCCGGTCCCGGGCTCTGCGAGCCTCGCCGGGGCCTGTCGCCCATTGGTCTGTCGGTCTCGCCCGTGGCGGCGCGTCCCGGGTGGCGTCCGGAACGTCGGCCCGCCTCGCGCCGCGCCATGTCACGGTCGCCGATGCTCGCGGCCGGACGTGACGCGGCCCGTGCCCGCGTACGGGCGCCGGGACTACCCCGTCTCCTACCGCGCGCCGGTCGCCTTCACGCTCATACGGGTCCCAAGGCTTCTCCAAGAGAACCGGGGTGTTCGTCCCGTGCCGGCGGGTTTCAAGGGCGGAGGGCCCTGCGGTCAGCGGCCGAGCAGGTGGGCGTAGCCGGGCTCCAGGCCCGCCCGCGCGGCGATGCCCGCCGTACGGGCCGCGAAGTCCTCCTCGTCGGCCACCGTCGCGTTGTCCTCCAGGGTGACCCCCTCCGGCGGGTCGTCCCAGCCCACCGGGTCGGCGTCCCAGAGGTTGCCGCGGAGGACGACGTTCTCCAACGGCGGCCAGACCTGCAGGGTGGCGGTGTTGTCCGCGCGCTGGACGGCGTTGCCCTCGACGGTGACCCAGGCGGCGCCGTAGTCGGTGTAGAGCCCGAAGTTGTACGGCGTGAGCGTGTCGCGCACGACGTTGCCGAGGATCGTCGCGCCGTTGTCGTGGGAGTCGCCCTGCGGGCCCGACAGGTAGATGCCGCCGCCGTCGGCGAGCACCTTGAGGGTGTTGAAGGTGAGGTTGCGCAGGACCCGGGTGCTCTTACCGGGGCCGAGCACGATGCCGCAGTGCGGGACGTCGTTCACCTGGTTGTGCGCGACCGTGGAGCCCTCGCTCGCGGTCACCGCGATGCCGGGCGAGCCGGAGTACTCCAGGCCGATGTCGTGGATCCAGTTGTTCTCGACCGTGACGCCACGGCTCCCGCCGATCGAGATCCCGCCGCCGCAGACGTTCTCGAACACGTTGCCCCGCACCAGGACCTCGGCGCTGTCGCCGGAGATCCGCAGGGCCGTGGCGCCCAGCCGGGTGAAGCGGCAGCCTTCGATCGCGACACGCTCGGTGCCCTCGAACACGACGTTCGCGGGGATCGTCAGCGACTCCCCGGGCACCGTCACCCACGCCCCCTCGGCGAACGACACCTTCTCGATGGGGCCGCCGTCGTAGTAGCCGGTGCCGTGGTAGTGCAGGAAGCCCTCGGGGCGGCTCGGCCGCGTCCAGGTGGCGTCGGCGAAGGTGATGCCCAGGAAGGCGACGTCGCGGGCGCCGGTGACCGTGACCAGTTCCTCCAGCACGGGCGCGACGACCTCCGTCCGCCCGGGATCCTCGCCGGGACGCGGCCGGTAGCGCAGGACGTGACGGCCGGGGCGGGACCTGTCGAGGACGAAGGTGCCCGGCTCGGTCAGGAAGCCCGCGCCGTTCTCCACCCGGGTCGGCAGGCCGGGACCGTAGGACTCGCCGCCGCCCTCCCAGGGCACCACCGAGTTGTAGAGCTCGATCGCCCAGCCGAAGGCGGGCTGGGCCATCGTGATGGTGGTCGAGTGCCCGTCACCCTCGACGGCGGCGACGCCGAGGCGGGCCTCCGTCCACGGGTAGACGCCGCGCAGGACGAACTCGACGTCGCCGGGGTTGCCCCAGCTCTGTGGAGCGGTGCTGTCCGTGACGTAACCCGTGTCGGTTCTGGTGGCGTTCCCGGGAACGGCGTCGATCGAGGCCCGCTCGGCCCTGCGGCCGTCGACGTGGAGCTGGCGGGTGTCGAGGTCGCCGACCTCGGCCAGCCAGACGCCGTCCCGCTCCCGCCAGCCGGTGATCCTCCGGCCGCCGCTGACGACGGCCTCGCCCACGGCCCGGTAGGTCACGCCGGAGTCGGCCTCGGTGAGCCGGAGGGTTTCGGCGAGCCGGTGGGTGCCCGCCAGCAGGTTGACCGCAGCGCCCGCGGTGCCCGCGCCGCGGGCCAGGTCACGGGCGTGGGCGAGGGTGGCGACGGGGCGTTCCCTGGTGCCGGGCCAGGCGTCGTCGCCGGAGGGGGAGACGTAGAGCTCGTTCAAGGGCACTCCTCGTTTATTATGTAAACAGTGATATACAGCATAAACAGATATTGAGGTCGAGTGTCAAGTCGAAGGAGGACGGGTGGCCGAAGAGGAGGATCCGGACCGGACGGTCGAGCTGCTGTGGCGGGAGCCGCGGGACGCCGCGCCGAGACAGGGGCTGAGCGTCGACGCGATCGTGCGCGCCGCCGTCGAGATCGCCGACGCCGACGGGATCGAGGGGCTGTCCATGCGCCGGGTCGGCGAACGGCTCGGCTTCACCGGCATGTCGCTGTACCGGCACGTACCGGGCAAGGCGCAGCTCATCGACCTGATGTGCGACGCGGTGACGGGCGACGTCACGGCAGAAACCGCGACGAGCACTGTGGCGGGCACTGTGGCGGGCACTGTGGCGGACGACGCGGTGACGGACGCGGCGAGGAGCGAGGTCGGCGGCGGGGCGGCGGGGACCTGGGGGGACACGCCGCACGGGTGGCGCGAGGCGCTCGAGGGGTGGGCGCGTCGCGGCTGGGCCCTGTGCCGCCGCCATCCCTGGCTGGCCGGGGTGCGCGGCACCCGGCACGTTCCCGGCCCGAACTCCATCGCCCACTTCGAGTACGCGCTCAGCACCGTGGCGGGGACCGGCCTGAAGCCCGCCGAGATGGTCGCCGTGGTGGGCCTCGTCGGCCGGTTCGTGGACAGTGAGGCGGCCAGGGCCGCGGAGATCGACAAGGTCGAGCGGCACACCGGGGTCTCCGAGGAGGAGTGGTGGGGCGCCAGGGACTCCCTGTACGAGGAGCTCCACCTCTACCCCACGCTGACCCGCATCTGGGAGGCGGGCGGCTACGACGAGCCGGAGGACTCCTTCGAGTTCGGTCTGCGGCGCATACTGGACGGCATCGAGGCGCTGGTCCGCGAGCGTGATGCGAACCATGACGCGAACCGTGACGAAAGGCGTGACGAAAGTGCCTCATGCGTGATGTGCGGAACGAGCATGGACCGGGCGGAGGCGGGCCGTCCCCGCGCCTACTGCTCGCGGGCCTGCCGGCAACGCGCCTACCGCAGGCGCCATCGGTCCGCACCGTGACCGGGCGACCCCTCGGACCGGGCGGCCTTCTCCCGGCCGTGTCCCCGGCCCGGAAGTGAGCCGATCCGCGCGGGTCACCGGTCTCCGGCGATCCCGGCGCGGTTCACGAACCTCCAGATCGGCACATGCCCGGCGCGGTCTACGCCCCGGCGTCCTCACCTTCGGGGGCGGCGTTCCAGAGCCGGGCGAGGAACAGGGTGAGCGTGCCCGTGACGGAGTCGCCGGGCTCGCCCGGGTGGTCGAGCGCCCACGCGTCGAGCGCGTCGAAGACGCCGAGCGTCGCCACGGTGATCAGTTCGGCGTTCGGGAACGGATCGATCAAGCCGATGCGCAGGCCGTTCGCGACGAGCCTGTGGATCCAGGAACGGCCGTCGCGGGCGAGGTGGGGCCGCTGGGCGAGTACGGCCCGGTCGTCCGGGTGCTCACGCAGGTGTGCCACCAGCCGTGCCGTACCCGCCGCCACCTGCTCCCACAGCTCGTCCCCGGCCGCCACGTCGACCCAGGGGCCGAGGGCGGTGAGCGTCCGGGTGCCGGCGTCGGCGACCACGGCGCCGAAGAGGTCGTCCTTGCCGTCGAAGTAGTGATAGGCGGAGGTCTTGGATATGCCGGCCTCGGCGATGATCTGGTTGAAGGACGCGGCGTCCTTGCCGTCGCGCGCGAAGTGGGCGCGGGCGACGGTGAGGATGGAGGCTCGCGCGTCGGCCGGCAGCCGGTCGAAGCGTGGAAGCGGCATGGGTTCCCTAAAGGCTCTCTGTCAGCGGGGCGGCCGGCTGCCGGGTGGCAAGCCTGCGATTGACACGGCCCGTCATGATCCAGTGTGCGGCCCACAGCGGGAGGGCGATCGCTCCGCCGACGTACCCGGCCGTTCCGGGGAAGAGCGACAGGATCTGGAAAGCGCACCAGCCGTATCCGAGCGCCGTCCACCACCGGACGAATCCGCCCGGCACGCGCGCGTCATCGGTCGTCGAGGTGGTCATCGAGGCGGCCACCGAGGCGGAGACGGCCCGCACGATGAAGAAGTCCTCGGTGAAGTTGTAGGGAATCGCGAACATCCACCAGACCGACGCGGGGGAGGCGGTCCTGGCCTCGGGCCGTACGAGCGTCATCGTCCGCTGGAGGGCTCGGCAGTACAGCGCGACGAGGCCGAGGAAAACGGCCAGGGCGATCAGCCCGCCGGGCATTCCCAGCGCCCTGATCTCCCCCAGGATCCCCGGCCCCCACTCCGGCGCCCAGAGCGGGTAGCCGAGGAGGATCGCGGTGAGGACGGTGCCCACGGTCTTGACGACAACTCGCATGGCCGAAGTGTACTGCTAGTACACACCAGTGGTTCACATCTGATCGGGAACGGCCAGGCGGGTGACTGCGAGCCGTGGCGTCTGGGTCGTCGACCTCGCCTGGGAGGTACGGGGGAACTTCGGCTACGCACCGCGCAGCTGGACGACCCGGGGGTTGCGCGTTGCCGAATGGGCCCCGTCCCTCGTCGGTTGAGACGGCGGCCCCACCCGAACGGCCAACCGCCTCGTCGGCATCCCGCACGGATGCCTCAAGACCGGCACGTGCTACGACGAGGCAACCGCCTTGATCCAGATTGACACCCGAGCTCCTGGGATGTCTCTGGGGCCAATCGCATGTTGTGAGCAGGCACCGACCGGGGGTGACCCGCTCGACCGGTTTCCGGCGGAGCAGGTTCGGCGGAGCGGGTACCGGCCGGTCAGGCGGGCGCCTCCTTCCGCGAGTCGCTCAGCACCGTGAACGTGATGCCCGCCCGCCGGAGCCGGTCGATCAACGCGTCGCCCATCGCCACGGCGGTGGTGACCTGGCCCGAGACGTCAGGCAGGTCGTCGGTCGCCAGGCAGAGCGCCGACTCGCCGAGCATCTTGGCGGTCTCGTCGTAACCGGGGTCCCCGCCCGCGACCTCGGTGACGACGCGCGCCCCGCCCCCCTGGCCGAGGAAGGTCACCTTGAACCAGCTCCTGGCCCGCTGCTCGGCGCCGGGACCGTCACCGGGGGCGAAGCGTCGCAGCAGCAGGGAACGCGCCGGGGGGATCCGGGCCAGCAGGGCGAGCGTCCCCGCCCCCGCGGCGAGGCCCAGCGCGACGGGCAGTCGCCTGACCGCGTAGTGGTGGCGGTAGGTGAAGTCGGGGCCGTAGCGCTCCAGCGCGCGGGCCGAGCGGGCGACGACCTGCGGGTCGAGCGTGGGCAGCGGCAGGGCCCAGCCTCCGACGTAGCGGAGCGACCCGGGCCCGCCGCGCGCCTTCCTGCCCCCGGAAGCCGCCACGGCCGCGGCCTTGGTCCCGGGCGCGGGACCCGCCCAGGGGTGTCCTTCGAGTTCGCGCCGGAGACGCGCGGCCTCGGCCGCCTGCCGGAAGCGGGAGACCACCGTGACGGCGGAGTGCACCGTACCGCCCGACGCGCTGCCGGAGACCCTGACGAACCCGCTGACCTCCAGCGGCACTCCCCGGGGCAGGTGCTTGACGGTGAAGTAGGCGCCGAGGTCGTGCGGGATCGAGTCGAAGCCGCACGCGTGCACGAGCTTGGCCCCGGTCCGCCTGGCCCGCTCGTGGTGTCGGATGAACATGCGGTCGACGAACTCGGACTCGCCGGTGATGTCCGCGTAGTGGGTGCCCGCGTCGGCGCAGGCGGCCACGAGCGGCTCGCCGTAGGAGAGGAAGGGGCCCACCGTGGTCGCGACGACCCTGGCCTGCCTCGCGATCTCCGCCAGGGAGGCGGGGTCGGTCGCGTCGGCGTGGAGCAGCGGCAGCTCGGGCAGGCCGATCCGGTCCCTGACCGCTTCGAGCCTGGCCCGGTTGCGCCCGGCCAGGGCCCAGCGCACGGAGGGACCGGCGTGGCGCGCGAGATAGCCGGCGGTGAGCGCCCCGGTGAACCCGGTGGCGCCGAACAGCACGATGTCGTACGGGCGATCGTCAGGCATGGGCAGAGAATCCTCCCTGCCCATGCCTGACGCAAGGCGTACCGCCGGGTGTCGCGCGATCACCCGGGACGGGCGCGATGGCCGTGCTCATCCCGGAACGGGCGCGGGTTCCGCCATGACCACCTCCGTGCCCGCCCCGGAACGGGCGCGGATTCCGCCGTGCCCCCACCCTCACCTCGGTACGGGCGCGGCGGCGAGCCGGGGAAGCACGTTCTCGCCGAACCAGTACGACTCCTCCGGACGGGGGTGGCCGGGTCAGTCCGGGTGTCGGGGTGGGGCCATCGGGGCGAGGCCGAGATCGGCGAGCGCGGCGGCGCCGCGGGCGGCATGGTCGCCGTCGGCGAGCACCAGGGTCCGCGCCGACTGGTACCGGCAGCCGGCCGCGTCGAAGGCGTACGCCGTGGCGAGCAACCGCTCCCGGTCCTTGTCGAGCAGGGCTTCGGCTCGCTCCACGATGGCGGCGGCGACCGGGTTGCCGGCCACGACGGTCCGGGCTTCGACCAGGCGGTCGCGAGCGTCAGGGCTCCCGGCGAGCACGGCGGCCTCGGTGCGCAGTGCGACATACCAGTGGTGCCAGATCCAGGTGACCCACTTCCACACCTGCCTGGGCTCGGGGGCCGTCCGCTCCAGCGCCTTCGGTGCCTGCCCGTGGTGCAGCAGGACCATTGCGTCGAAGACCGCCCCGTAGCCGTAGGTGTGCTCCGGTGGGGTGCCGAGCCGATCCAGGATCTCCTGCCAGGCGCGCCGGGCGTCATGGTCGTCGCGGAGGCCGTGGATCATCGCCACGGCGGCCGCCGCCGGGCAGAGGAGCGACTGGGCGGGGCTGCCCGCCCGCCGCCACGCGTCGAGGAACCGGACGCTGCCGGTGAGCACCTCGTCGACGTTGCCCGCCAGCGCGTCGACCATCAGCAGCCGGCACGTGGCGCGGTGACCGACCTCCGCCAGCGATGGATGGTCGGCCAGTTGGCGTGCCCATCGGCGGGCGCCCGGCACGTCCCCCGCGCCGAGGCCGGCCTCGGTGACTATGCCGAGCGCGTCGATCAGCTCGTGGGTGCCGGCCGGCGAGATCGGCAGGGACGACAGGAGCGTGATCCGGCGCCGGGCCGTGGCCGCGGTGGCGAACGTGTCGCCGGCCCAGCTCTGAGCGCCGATGAGCGCGTCGAGCGCGGCCGACTCGGCGAGCGGGTCGCCGGTCCGGTGAGCGAGCTCGACCGCGCGCTCGGCGCGCGCGATCGTCGCCGGTACGGCGTTGCCGGCCGGGCCCTGGGCGGCACCGAACGCGTCGGTGAGCACCGCGGCCTCGGCAAGCGCCACCGCGGCCCGCGCGGCCGGGTCGTCGCCGGCCGGCTCCCGCGCCTCGGTGATCAGCTCGAGCGCCTCCTCCCGGGGCGGGAGCCGCACGAACGTGGTCGAGAACCGGTACGCGACGGTGGCGGCGGTCGCCAGGTCACGGGCGGCGGCGGCGGTGTCCCCGGCTCGGCGGGCAGCGTCCGCGGCGGCGCGGTGGAGGCGGTACATGTCATCACCACGCGTTCGGCAGCCGGCCACGGCCGCGGCGTGCCGGAGCATCGACGCGGTGGTGGCGGGGGCGTCGGCGAGCGCGGCCGCCTGCTCGTACCGCTGCTGGGATTCGCCGATCAGGTTGCGGTTGAAGGTCAGTTCCGCCAGACGCCGGGCGACGCGCTGCGCGTCCGCATGCCGCTCCGGCTGGTCGGCCGCCCAGGCCAGGGCGGCGCGGAAGTCGTCTGCGACCGCGTCGAACCGGGCCCGCCAGTCCGCTCCCACCACCGCCAGGCCGGCGGCCTCGGTCAGGCACCAGCGAAGGTGCCGGGCCCGGGTGCCGGCCAGCTCACCGGCCTCGATGAGCCGCTCGGTCGCGTACTGTCGGATGGTCTCCAGCGCTCGGTACTCCGTCCCGTCCGGGGACGCCGTCACCGTCAGCAGGCTCTGTTCGGCGAGCCGGGCAAGCCCGTCGGCGACCAGGCCTTCCTCGGACCCGGTGACGTCCGCCGCCGCAGCAGCGGTGAACGGCGCCACGAACACCGACACCTGGCGCAGCAGCGCCCGGTCGCCCGGCTCCAGCAGGGCATGACTCCAGTCCAGCGCCGCCCGCACCGAACGGTGCCGCTCATCGGCACGGGAGCCGCCGGTGAGCATCCGCAGCGGGTGGGACAGGGCTGCGGTGATGCCGTCCAGCCCGAGCGTGGGATACCGGGCGGCGGCCAGCTCGATCGCCAGCGCCATTCCGTCCAGCCGCTCACAGATCGCGGCGATCTGGTCGCGCAGCGGAGGATCCAGTGGCCGGCCGACCGCCGCCGCCCGCTCCATGAACAACGCGACCGCGTCCGACTCGCCGTCGACGGCCAGCGAAAGCGGCGGGACCGGGTACACCCGTTCGAACGGAACCATCAGCCGCGCCCGGCTGGTCGCCAGCACCGTCACGCGAGGGCACGTCGCCAGCAGCCGCTCGAAAAACAGCGCCACCCCGTCCACCACGTGCTCGCAGTTGTCCACCACCAGCAGCGCATGGCGGTCGGCCAGGGCGGCGACCACCGACTCGGTCATGCCACGGCCAGGCTGCTCACCAAGGCCGAGCGCCCCGGCGACCGCGGCCGCGACCATACCCGGATCGGTGACCGGCACCAGATCGACGAACCACACCCCGTCGGCGTACTCGCCGGACGCGTCCGCGGCCACCGTCAACACGAGCCGGGTCTTGCCCACTCCGCCGGGGCCGACCGCGGTCACCTGCCGGCAGGCCCTGATCATCTCGGCCAGTTCGGCTCGCTCGCGCACCCGGCCGATGAACGAGGTCAGCGAGGCCGGCAGGACCGGTGGCGCCGCGTGAGGCTCGTCGGCGCGGGCCAGTTCGGCCGCTCGCCCGGCGAGCGCCCGCCGATCCGGTACCTCCAGCTTGCGCAGCAACGAGGAGACGTGGCTCTCGACGGTGCGCACCGAGATGAACAACCGCGCGCCGATCTCGGCATTGCTGAGATGGGCCCCGACCAGCTCCAGCACCTCGGCTTCCCGAGGGGAGACATCCACTGCCGCGATCACTGTCCCAGTCTGCCGCAAACCCCTCAGTACCCCATCCGCGGTGGCCACCGTGCTCGATCCGTGGACGCTTCCGTGGTCACCACGGAGGTGGATCGGCAGGCCGGGCGAAATGCTGTGAACACCTGCACACCGGGTCGATGCGACCCATGACTTCAGGAGTGACCATGAGCGGCTCCTCCACCCGGGGAATCAAGACCGTGCTGCACCCCGTGTCCGACCAAGCGGCGGCCAAGGCGGTGTACGCGGCCCTGCTCGGTGTCCCGCCGCAGACCGACTCGTCCTACTACGTCGGTTTCGAGGCCGACTGAGGCGCGGCGGGGTGACCTCGGCGATCTCATCGCGCAGGTACGGGCCGGTGATGCCGAGCTCATCCAAGGAAACCGGCGAGCGGACGGAATGCCCGGCCGCGGGCCGACACCGGCCGGGTAGAGGACCATCAGGTCCCTTCGCAAGACTCCGAATATCAAGACCCTCAAGGGGGAGATCTGCCGTGAGCAGCGCAGAAAGCAGCACGTACGAGGGATTCACGGCCGAGGAGCGGGCCGCGATGAGAGACCACGCCCAGGAGCTGAAGACGGCCGCGCGCCGCGGCTCGCGGGCCGGCAAGTCGGCGGAGAAGGCGGCGGAGGCGGAGCGGGACGTGCTCGCCAAGATCGCCGAGATGCGGGACTCGGACCGGGTGATGGCCGAGCGCGTCCATGCCGTCATCACGGCCACCGCCCCGGTCCTGGCGCCGAAGCTCTGGTACGGGATGCCCGCCTACGCACTGAACGGCAAGATCGTCTGCTTCTTCCAGAGCGCGGAGAAATTCAAGGCGCGCTACGCGACGCTCGGATTCAGCGACCAGGCGAAGCTGGACGAGGGCACGATGTGGGCGGCCGGTTTCGCCCTGACCGAGGTGACGGCCGAGGTGGAGGCGCGGATCGGCGCGCTGGTGAAGCAGGCGGTGGGCTAGGGCGCGCGTCCCCGCGAAGCCCACCCGGCCGAGCCCGGCGGCGGTGGTGAGGATCTTCAGGGGTGAGGCGAGGAGCCGTTCCGGGAGGAGCCCGGTGGCGCCGGCGATCTGCCCGTTCACGGCCGGAGGCTGGGTTCCCTCCCATCGCCCGACGAACAACCAATAAAGCCAATCTGAAATACAGGTTATCGCGAGTTACGCGCCCAAGATTCCCGGTTGGTAGGTTTTCCGCAAAGGACGAGTGAACGCGCACGCGGAGGAGCTGGCACGGTGGAGGTCGAGCAGACGGCACTGCCCGGTATAGGACTGCGGCACGAGTTCACGACGCGGTCGGGCAGGCGCATCGGGATCGTCTCTCACCGCACCGGCCGCCGCGACCTGGTGATATACGACCCCGACGATCCCGACCGCGCGTGCGAGACCATCAAGATGAACGACGAGGAGGCCGACGCGCTCGCCGAGCTGCTCGGCGCCCCGCGCATCGTGCAGCGCCTCAACGACCTGCACCGCGAGGTCGAGGGCCTGGTCAGCCTGCAGCTGCCGATCCTGCCCGGCTCCCCGTACGCCGGCCGGCCGATGGGTGACGCGCGCGTCCGCACCCGCACCGGTGCCTCCATCGTGGCCGTGGTGCGCGAGGGCCAGGTGTTCGCCAGCCCCGCCCCCGACTTCGGTCTGGCCGAGAGCGACGTGGTGGTCGTGGTGGGCAGCCCCGAGAGCACGTCCGCCGTCTCCGACATCCTTTCCGGCGGGTAGGGCACCGGGTGCACACTGCGATTCTTTTCCTTGAGCTCGGCGCTGTCCTTCTCGGGCTCGGCATACTGGGAGCGCTCGCCCTGAAGGTGGGCATCTCGCCCATCCCCCTCTACCTCATCGCCGGCCTGGCCTTCGGCACCGGCGGCATCCTGCCCCTCGCCACCAGCGAGGAGTTCATCTCGGTCGGCGCCGAGCTCGGCGTCATCCTGCTGTTGCTCACCCTCGGCCTGGAGTACAACGCCGACGAGCTCGTGACGAGCCTCAAGAGCAACGCGCGCGCGGGCATCGTCGACCTGGTGCTCAACGCCGCGCCCGGCGCGATCGCCGCGCTGCTGCTGGGCTGGGGTCCGGTGGCCGCCATCGCCATGGCCGGCGTCACGTACGCGACCTCCTCGGGCATCACCGCGAAGGTCCTGTCCGACCTGGGGTGGATCGGTAACCGTGAGACGCCGGTGGTGCTGTCGCTGCTGGTCTTCGAGGACCTCACGATGGCGATCTACCTGCCGGTCCTCACCGCGGTGCTGGCCGGGCTGAGCTTCGCCGGCGGCGCGATCACCGTGGCGATCGCGCTGGCCGCGGTCAGCGTCGTGCTGCTGGTCGCGCTCCGCTACGGCAAGGCCATCGAGGCGTTCGTCTCCAGTCCCAACTCCGAGGTGCTGCTGCTGAAGGTCATCGGGCTCGCGCTGCTGGTCGCCGGGGTGGCCCAGCAGCTGCAGGTCTCGGCCGCGGTCGGCGCCTTCCTGGTGGGCATCGCGCTCTCGGGCGAGCTGGCCGAGGACGCCCAGGCGCTGCTCACCCCGATCCGCGACCTGTTCGCCGCGGTGTTCTTCGTCTTCTTCGGCCTGCAGACCGACCCGACCAAGATCCTGCCGGTCGCCGGGCTGGCCGCGCTGCTCGCCCTGATCAGCATGATCACGAAGCTGCTCACCGGCGCCTACGCCGCCCGCCGGGCGGGCATCGCCAAGGCCGGGCAGGCGCGGGCCGGTATCGCGCTCATCCCCCGGGGCGAGTTCAACATCGTGATCGCCGGACTCGCGGTGGCCGCCGGGGTCCATCCCGACCTGGGCCCGCTGGCCGCCGCGTACGTCCTCATCCTCGCCGCGTTCGGCCCGCTGGCCGCGCGGCTCGTCCAGCCCTTCATCACCGCCGTCGCCAAGCGCGCCTGAGGTCCCGCCCGACCCGCCGGGACGGCGGGTCGGGCGGGACCCCCACGGCCGCTCGGCGGGTCATCCGTCCTGGAGTACGGACAGGATGTTGCCCGCGGGATCCTTGAACCACGCGATGGCGGGCCCCTCCTCCCGCATGACGCCCCTGTCGTCCTGCGGGAAGCCGTCGTACCGCTCGAAGACCACCCCGCGCCCGACCAGCCCGTCGACGGCGGCGTCGATGTCGTCCACCGGGAAGTTGAGGATGGTGTACGAGGCCGGGACGTGGCCGTGCTTGGGGTAGACCAGCACCTTCCCGCCCCCGGCGAGGTGCAGGATCAGCATGCCGTTCTCCTCCGACACCTCCAGTCCCAGGGTCTCGGTGTAGAACTTCCTCGCCGTCTCGACGTCGTCCACCGCGAACCCGCTGAACGCCTTGGTCTGCCGGAACATGTGCTTCTCCTTCTCCCGTCGTTCCCCGGACAGGTCCTCTTCCCCGTCGTTCCCCTGACGGGTCGTCTTCTCGCCGTTCCCCGGCGGGTCATCGCCGCGCGGCGGCGAGATACTCCTGGCTGAGCTCGATGATCTGGATGTAGTTGCCGTCCGGGTCGACCAGGGTGCCGAACAGCCCGGCGTCCCGCCGCTCGACCTCGACCAGCCAGGTCACTCCCAGGCCGTCGAGATGCGCGGCCGTGGCGCGGGCGTCCTCCACGTGGAAATTGAAGATCACCCGTCCTGGTTCGGCGGTCGCGGGGGCGACGTCGGCGCGGCCTTCGAAGAGCACCCGGACACCGCCGAAGTCGATGAAGCCGTCTCCGAAGTGCTCGGGTTCCAGCGCGGCGAGGTACCAGGCGTGCAGCCTGGCCGGGTCGGCGCTGCCGAACAGGATGCTGCCGAGGGCAGAGGTTTTCACAGTACTGTCCCTTCCCGCACCCCGCGGGGCACGGTTCTCCCGGTTCGCCTCCCGTGCCGGATCGCCGTCCGCCGGCGGTCGTCTCCCGCCGGCGGATCGTCGTCCCGTGACGGATTCTCTCCGGCTGACGGATCGCGGACGCCCCGTCGCGGGGCGCCTCACCGGGGACGTCGGAGCCCGCGACGCGTTCTCGACATCCCCCGGCCGGATTCCCGGAAAAAATCTCCGGCACCCGGCGGTGACCGCCGGGTGCCGGAGAGGGCGTGGGTGATGCGGGCTCAACCTGTGACGGCGCCTCCTTCCCATTCCGCGGCGAGCAGCTCGTAGGAGCGGACCCGGTCGGCGTGGTCGTGGGTGATGGTGGTGACGAGCAGCTCGCCGGCGCCGGTGACGTCGCGCAGCACGCGCAGCCTCTCCGCGACGGTCCGCGGGGAGCCGACGAACTGGGTGGCCAGCCGGTCGGCGACCAGCGCGCGGTCCTCCTCCGTCCACTCGTGGGCCGCGGCCTCGGCCGGTGTCGGGAACGGCATCGCGCCGGCACCGGTGCGGATGCTGCGGACCCAGAGCCCGTACGGGGAGGCGAGCTCCCTGGCCGTCTCGTCGTCCTCCGCCACGACGACGTCGGCCGAGACGACCAGGTAGGGCTCGGCGAGGACCTTCGAGGGCTTGAACGCCGCCCGGTACGCCTCCGCGGCGTCCAGCACCCCGGACGGGCTGACGTGGTAGTTCGCCGCGAACGGCAGTCCCCGCTCCCCCGCCACCTGCGCGCTCTGCCCGCCGCTGCTGCCCAGGATCCACAGCCGCAGATCCGCGCCCTCGCCCGGCACGGCGTGCGCGGCCACCCCCTCGGGGGAACGGTAGGTCCCGGCCAGCAGCGCCGCGATCTCGTCGACCTGGTCGGCGAAGTCGGGGCTCTCCGCGCCCGGCTGCTGCAGCAGCGCGCCGTACAGGGAGAACAGCGGCGACTTCGCGAGCGCGGCGAAGGAGAAGGCCTCCGGGATGAGCAGCCCGTCGACGATCCTGGCGGGTTTCGGCGGGGGCGGGGTCCTCCTGGCCGGTTCCGCGAACTCTGCCTTGCGCCGGCCGGAGCGGCCCAGGCCGAGATCGACGCGGCCCGGGTAGAGCGCGTCGACGAGGCCGAACTGCTCGACCACGGACAGCGCGGTCTGGTGGCCGACCTGGACGGCTCCCGAGCCGACCCTGATCGTGCTGGTCGCGGCGGCCAGCAGGGCGACGAGCACGGCGGGGGCGGCGCTGGCGACGCCGGGCGCGAGGTGGTGCTCGGCCACCCAGTAGCGGCGGTAGCCGAGCTCCTCGGCCCGCCGGGCCAGGTCCAGGGTGTTGCGCAGCGCTTCGCCCGGGGTGCCGCCGGAGGCAATGGGGGCGAGGTCGAGGATCGACAGGGAGGTCACGGCCGCTTCCCGTCCCGCGCGTCTCCGTGCCGTGAGCCCCCGTGCCGGGCGCTGTCCGGTCCCGGGCTCGGGGTCCCGTGCCCGGAGTCCCCGTGGCGGGGGAACGGCCTGCTGGGGATCTCCGCGCGCAGCACGGGGGCGATGTCGCTCTGGAAGAGTTCCAGGGTCGTCCGGTGCTGCTTGTCGGTGAGGCCGTCCGCGTCGGCGTGCAGGTGCATGACCTCGTGTCCGAGCCGCTCGTGGTAGCGGTGGACCTTGTCGATGATCTGCTGCGGGCTGCCGACCAGGATCGAGCTGCGCTCGATCGCGTCCTCCAGGGTGTGGAAGACCGGGGTCACGCCGACCTTCCTGAACAGCTCCAGCCTGGCGTTGAAGATCGGCCGGTAGGTCTCGATCGCGTCCTGGGAGTTCCTGGCCGCGTAGTAGCCCGCGGTGCCCGCGCCCACCAGGGCGTCGGCGGGGTCGTGGCCGTGGAACTCCCGGCGTTCCCGGTAGTGGCGGACCAGCTCTGCGTACGGCTCGACCGGGTTGCTGACGTTGGCGGAGAAGAGCGGGTCGCCGTACAGGGCGGCGAGCTCCACCGACTCCTTGCTGGTGGCGCTGCCGTGCCAGACGCGGATGGGCCGCTGCAGCGGGCGCGGCCAGGTCTCCGCGTCGGTCAGGGACGGCCGGAACCTTCCCGACCAGGTCACCTTGTCCTCCCGCCACAGGCGGCGGAACAGCTCGTAGCCCTCCCGGTTGCGCTCCCACTGGTCCTCGCCGGTCACGTGGAACAGCTGGGCCTGCGCGGCGCCGTTGCCCTTGCCGATGATGAGTTCCAGGCGGCCGCCGGAGAGGTGGTCGAGGGTGGCGTAGTCCTCGTAGGCCCGTACGGGGTCCAGCAGGCTCAGCGTGGTGACCGCGGTGAACAGCCTGATCGTCGACGTCCTGGCCGCGATGTGGCTGAGCACGACCGGCGGGGACGAGGAGATGAACGGGCGCTCGTGCCGCTCCCCCACGCCGAAGCCGTCGAAGCCGAGTTCCTCGGCCAGCACGGCGTTCTCGACGACCTCGCGCAGGCGCGCGTTGGTCGACTTGAGCTCGCCGGTGATGGGGTCGGGACCATGGACGATCAGGGTGATGGCCAGAAATCTCATCGTTCGTTCTCCAGCCCCAGGTGGCCCCGCAGCGTGGTGGTCTCGTACTCGGCGCGCAAGACCCCGCGCTCCTGCAGCAGCGGTACGACCGTGTCGACGAAGGCGTCCAGGCCGCCGGGGGTGAGGTGCGGCACCAGGATGAAGCCGTCGGAGGCGTCGCCCTGCACGAACTCGTTGATCTCCTCGGCGACGCGCGAGGGCGAGCCGATGAAGGACTGCCTGCCGGTCACCTCGATGATCAGGTCGCGGATGCCGAGCTTCTTGGCCTCGGCCAGGGCCCGCCACTCCGCCGCCGTCTTGAGCGGGTCGCGGAACATCCGGGTCCGGCCCTTGATGATCGAGTCGTCCGAGACGTCCGGGTCGATCTCGGGCAGCGGCCCCTCGGGGTCGTAGGCCGACAGGTCGCGGTTCCACAGCTGTTCCAGCAGCAGGATCGCGGTCTGCGGGCTCACCTGCTGGCGGCGGATGTGGTCGGCGTTCTCCTGGGCCTCGGCGTCGGTGTCGCCGAGCGCGAACGTGACACCGGGAAGGATCTTCAGGGAGTCGGGCGACCGGCCGTGCGCGGCCAGCCTCGACTTGATGTCGCGGTAGAAGGCCTGCCCCTCCTGGAGCCTGCTGTGCCGGGAGAAGACGGCGTCGGCGGTGGCCGCCGCGAAGGCCCGGCCGCCCTCGGAGTCTCCGGCCTGGATGGTGAGCGGGCGGCCCTGCGGACTGCGCGGCACGGTGAAGTGGCCGCCGATGTCGAAGTGGGTGCCCCGGTGGGCGAACTCCCCCGCGCCCGCCCTGGCGAACGTGCCCGCCGCCGGATCCGCGACGAGGTCGCCGTCGGCCCACGAGTCCCAGAGCTCGTTGACGGTCCGCACGAACTCCTCGGCCCGCTCGTAGCGCCGCGAGTACTCCAGGAAACCGCCCCGCCGGAAGTTCTCCCCGGTGAACGCGTCGGAGGAGGTGACGACGTTCCATCCGGCCCGGCCGCCGGACAGGTGGTCGAGGGTGGCGAGCTTGCGGGCGAGCTCGTACGGCTCGTTGAAGGTGGCGTTGATCGTCCCGGCCAGGCCCAGGTGGTCGGTGACCGCGGCGAGGCCGGAGAGCACGGTGAGCGAGTCGGGGCGGCCGACCACGTCGAGGTCGTGGATCCTCCCGCGCTGCTCGCGCAGCCGCTGCCCGTCCGCGAGGAAGAAGAAGTCGAACCTCCCCCGCTCGGCGGTCCGCGCCAGGTGGGTGAACGAGGCGAAGTCGATCTGGCTGCCCGAGGCGGGATCGCTCCAGACCGTGTGGTTGTTCACGCCCGGGAAGTGGGCGGCGAGGATGACCTGCTTCATCGTCGGCTCCCCGCGTAACGGCCGGCGGGTCGGGGCAGGCGGAGGTGGCCGCGCAGCGTGCCGGCCTCGTACGCGCGGCGGAAGGCGCCGCGTCCCTGCAGCTCCGGCACCAGGCCGCGGGTGATCGCGTTCAGGTCGGCCGGCAGCACGGCGGGCCTGAGCCTGAAGCCCTCCAGACCGGCCGCGCGCCACTCCAGGAGCAGGTCGGCGAGCTCGCCGGGCGTGCCCGTGAAGATCGCGGCGTCGGAGGTGTACGCGGCACCGTCGAGCTCGTCGAGCCGGGCCCTGCGCTCGCGGGCGTCGTCCCCGTCCTCCCCCAGGAACACGACGAGGTCCGCGAAGATCTTCAGCGCGCCGGCGCCGGGATCGCGCACCTCTTCCTCGATCTCGCGCACCTCCGCCACGACGGCCCGCGCCCGCTCGGTGTCGTGCGGCGTGACGTGGACGACGTCGGCACCGCGCGCGGCGAACTCGTACGGCAGCCGGGAGTGCGCCAGCGCGGTGACCGGCGGCTGGCCCTGGGGCGGCCGCGGCACGATGGAGGGCCCCTTGACGGTGAAGTGCTCGCCCTCGAAGTCGACGTAGTGGAGCTTGTCGCGGTCGACGAACCGGCCGGTGGCCACGTCGCGGATGACCGCGTCGTCCTCCCAGCTGTCCCACAGGCGCCGCACCGCCTCCACGGCGTCGGCGGCGTCGCCGAACAGCTCCCGCACGTGGGGGGCCCTGTCCATGCCGCTGCCGAGGTCCTCCGGCCTCAGCGCGGGAACCTCCCTGCGGCCGAAGTGGGCGGCCTCGGTGTGGCGCCCGGAGATCTGGGCGCGCCATCCGGCCCGCCCGGAACCGACGTAGTCGAGGGTGGCGATGGAGCTCGCGACGTGGAAGGGCTCGGTGTGCGTGGTGGTGACCGTGGGCACCAGCCCGATCCTGCTCGTCAGCGGGGCGATCCTGGAGGCCACGAGGGCGGCGTCGAGACGCCCGCGCACCTGGTCGGTGCGGCCGTCGTGGCCGTCCAGGCGCGTGCTCTGCAGGGCGAGGGAGTCCTCGATGGTGACGAAGTCGAGGAGGCCGTGCTCGGCCTCGGCCGCCAGGGCGGCCCAGTAGGCGGCGGTGAACAGGGCTTTCGGGGAGGCGGCGGGGTCACGCCAGGCCGCGGGATGCCATCCGGCGCCGTCGAGAGCGACGGCGAGATGCAAGGGAACTGCCGACATGTGACGACGATAACACCAAAACCCTTAATCTCTACATGTTTAGTCGGTTATATCGCGGAAGCCTGCCCGTCGAGCCGCCGTCCCCGGGACGAGGAGCCCCCGGGAGGGACGTCCTCCTGACGTCGGCGCCGGAATCTGATAGGCATTCGTCCCGTGATGCGCTTCGTGGCAGTTCTCGCGACGGTTCTCCCCTTGATGGCGGCCACGGCTCCGGCTTCGGCCGCGGCCCCCGGCAAGCCGCACGTCCCGGCGGGAGTGACCGCCGGGTACGTGGTCTTCGACCGGCAGGCGGCGAAGGTGACCGAGTACCGCAACGCGCATCGGAGGTTCCGGTCGGCGTCGGTGGTGAAGATCCTCATCGCGATCGACCATCTGGAGTCGCGCAAGAGCGTTCCCCAGCGGGACCTGGCGCTGCTCAAGGCCATGCTGCGGGTCAGCGACGACGACGCGGCGACGTCCTTCTGGACCCGGGGCGGCCAGGGGAGGATCATCCAGCGGATGGCGCGCAAGCTGCGGCTCACCGACACCGTTCCCCCACCGGCCGACAAGCCGGGCTTCTGGGGTTACACCTCGCTCAGCGCGATGGACGTCGTCAAGACCTACCGCTACCTGCTCGACCGGGCCGACCCCAGGGTCCGCGACCTGATCCTGGGCCATCTGCGCAGGTCGGGGCAGTGTGGCTCCGACGGCTTCGACCAGTACTTCGGCATCCCCCGCGCGGTGCGCGGGCCGTGGGCGGTCAAGCAGGGCTGGTCGGGATACGGCTCCACGCCCCCGGTCCGCTGCCGTCCCGCGACCTCCACCGCGTCCGCGCCGGTGTCCGCGCCCGCGCCCGCGCCCGTGTCCACGTCCGCGCCCGTGTCCACGTCCGCGGCCCGGCTCGCGTCCGGCGGCGACGTCCCGCTCGCCGCACAGGTCGTGCCCGCTGCGCAGGCCGTGCCCGCCCGGACCGGGCCGGTGCCGGACCTGGGGCGCCCGGTCCTGCACACCACCGGGCTCGTCGGGCCCAAGGAGCGCTGGATCGTGGTCCTGCTGACCGCCCACCCGGCGGGGACCACCTGGCAGCGCTCCACCGCCCAGACGACGAAGCTGGCCCGGGAGGTCCACCTCAGCGGAACCTCCTGATCACCGCGCCGGCTCGTCGAGGAAGGCGATGACGCGGCGCAGGGTGCGCTGCAGGTCGAGGACCTCGGCGGGGGGCGAGACCGGCTCGCGCTCCCAGAGTGCCATCATGACCAGATACTGCGGGCAGGTCAGGCCGAGGTCGGCCGGCACCCTGCGGTAGGCGGCCGGCACCGCCCTCGTGGAGGCCGCCCACCAGGTATGCCCCTACTCCAACGCCACCCGGGGCAACATCCCGGTCGGCCTCGTGATCGAGTGGTCGGGTTCCCGGGGATCGCGGTCAGGGAAGAGGCCTGCGGCCGGCGAAGCCGAGCTCGTCCCGGTGGTACCACACCAGCTCGCGGTCCCCTTCGAGCCAGCACAGCCGCACCCGCACCCCGTCGAGCACCGAGGGGAAGTCGACCAGCAGGGGCGCGACACCCTTGACCTCGATGCCCCGCTCCTCGAACCAGCCGAGGATCTCCTCCAGCCTGGCCTCGTAGGCCTTCGCCTCCGCCAGCCCACCGGCCTCGGAGGTGCCGGTGCTGCGGAGCTCGTACGCGAGCTCGGCCAGCTCACCCCGCATCGCCACGAACGCGGCGGCCCGCTCCAGCAGCACGGGCATGAGCGCCCGCGCCTCCTCGACGGTGAAGATCCTGTCCACCCCTGCACGCTAGCGCGTCCCCGCCCGGAACGCTGCGAAGCACCGGGAGCGCCAGAAGGTATCGGGGCACCGGCGAGGCGCTCGGCGAGGTGCCCGATGGGGCGCCGAAGTTCTGTCAGCGAATGCTGACAAAAATGGGCTTGTCAGCATATGCTGACGACATGGAATCGCTGAGCGAGTTCGCCGGGGCCGTCGACGGCGAGGATCCGGTGGTGGCGCTGGCGGCCGTGGCGGCACTGCGCAGGCTCCTGGAGGAGCTTGAGGCCGCGCACGTCATCGAGGCCAGGAACCGGGGTTCGTCCTGGGAGGTCATCGCCGCGGCGCTCGGAGTCAGGCGGCAGACGGCACACCGCAAGCACGCACACCGAATCACCGAGGGCGGGAGCTGACGATGTTCGCGAGATTCACCCCCGAGGCCCGGCGGACCACGGTCCGCGCCGGACTGCTGTCGCTCGACCACGGCCGCACCACGCTCGACGAGGACATGTTCCTGCTCGCCCTGGTCGAGTCGTGGCCGGTGACGGGTTTCGCGGCCACCCCGCAGACCGTCACACCGGGGGTGGCCGGCGCGGAGGCCGTCACCCCCGAGGCGGTCGGCGCGGAGATCCGGAACCGCGAGGCCGCGAGGGGCCGGGCGGGCGACCGCGAGCTGCTGGCCGCCATCGGCGTCGACCTGGACGAGATCAGACGGCGCCTCCCGGCCCGGCGGACGGACCCCCTGGCGTGGCGGCTGACGCGCTCACGGCTGCGCCCGCTGAACGTGACGCTCAGCGGGCCGGCCGGTGACCTGCTCCTCACCGCCGGGGCGAGGAAGGTCGTCGAGGTCGCCCTGCACACCTCCGGCACCGGCACCGGATCCGACGTGACCGACGAGGATCTGCTGAAGGGCCTGCTGGCCGACTCCTCGAACGCCTCGGTCTCCATCCTGCGCGGCCTCGGTGTCGACCTCCGCGGCCTCGCGGCGAGCGTCGGCTTCCTGCGCGAACCTGCCTGAGGGCGGAGCGAACCGGCCTGGGGGCAGAACGGGTGAGGTCAGACCTCTATGCCGTAGAAGCGCGCGGCCGTGCCGCCGAGGACGGCTTCCCTGCCGGCCCCGTCGAGACCCGACAGCAGCACGCCGGTCTCCTCCCAGACCCTGGCGTAGTCGCCCGCGAGGACGGCCACCGGCCAGTCGCTGCCGAACATCAGCCGCTCGGGGCCGAACACCTCGATCGCGTGGTCGACGTAGGGGCGGAGGTCCTCGGCCGTCCAGGTCTCGTGGTCGGCGGCGGTGTTGAGACCGGACACCTTGCCGTACACGTTGGGATGCTCGGCGGCGCGGGAGATGAGCGACGCCCACGGCTCCCAGCCCTTCTCCCTGATCGGCGGCTTGGCCAGGTGGTCGATGACCAGCCGCAGCCCGGGGACGCGCTCGGCGAGGAACGGCACGTGCTCCAGATGCCTGGGCAGCACCGCCACCACGTCGAACGGGAGCCCCGCCGCGGCGAGCAGGCCCAGGCTCTCGACCACCGTGTCCTGGACGACCCAGTCGGGGTCGGGGTCGTCGTGGATGAGATGCCTGACCCCGGCGAACCTCGGATGCCTGCCGTAGCGCTCCAGCGCCCCGGCCGCCTCGTCGGGCCGGTTCAGCGGCACCCATCCCACCACGGCGGCGACGAAGTCATGGGCGTCCGCCTGCGCCAGCATCGCGTCGGTGTCGGCGTAGGTGTCGGCGGCCTGAACCAGCACGGTCCGCTCCACGCCGGCGGCGGCGAGCTGCGGGAGGAGCTCCTCGGGGGTGAAGGTGCGGTAGAGCGGTCCCGCCTCCGGCGTCAGCCAGGAGTAGGAGCCCGTCTCCAGGTTCCAGAAGTGCTGGTGGGCATCGATGACGGCCATCCACCGCTCCCCTTCGATTCCTCAATAGATCATCCGAATCTGCACAAACTAGGGCGAGGCAGCAGGGGTGTCAACGCCGTCGGCCTGCGGGAACCGGCCGGTGGGCCGGTGGCCGTACGGGCGGTGCGCCCGCCCTCACGCGTACGGGCCGGTGGCGGACGCTCCCCGGAGAGGAGTGTCCACCACCGGCCCGTACGCCCGCCGGAGGGCCGCCGTCGCCACGCAGGCCCCCGCTCGGCACCGGCCGGGACCAGCCAGACCGGCACACCGGCTACACCGGCTACACCGGCTACACCGGCGACAGGGCCGGGTCGTCCGACCGTGAGGCGGGCGGCGGGGGCGGCGGGGTGTCGTCGCCGTGCTCGTCGTCGAGGAGGGTCGTCTCGTCGAACGGCGCCCTGCCCGCCAGCACCTCGGTCGCGCGCTCCCGGTCGAACTCGCCCGTCCAGGTGCCGATCAGGACGGTGGCGACCGCGTTGCCGGCGAAGTTGGTCAGCGCCCGCGCCTCGGACATGAAGCGGTCGATGCCGACGATGAGGCCGACGCCGTCGACCAGGTCGGGGCGGTGGGACTGCAGGCCGCCCGCGAGGGTGGCCAGGCCCGCGCCGGTGACCCCGGCGGCGCCCTTCGACGCGATCATCATGAACACCAGCAGGGAGACCTGCTCGCCGAAGGCGAGCGGGGCGCCGGTGGCGCTCGCGACGAACAGCGTGGCCATGGTGAGGTAGATGGCCGTGCCGTCGAGGTTGAAGGAGTACCCGGTCGGCACGGTGATCCCGACGACGGGCTTGCTCACGCCCAGGTGCTCCATCTTGGCGATCAGGCGGGGCAGGGCCGACTCCGACGACGAGGTCGACAGGATCAGCAGGAACTCCCTGCCCAGGTAGCGCAGCAGCGAGAACAGGCCGACCCGCGCCACCAGCCAGAGCATCGGGCCGAGGATGACGAACACGAAGAGCACGCAGGTCAGGTAGAAGGCGAGCATGATGACGCCGAGGCTCCTGAGCGCGTCCATGCCGGTGGCTCCGACGACCGCGGCTATCGCGCCGAACGCGCCGACCGGGGCGGCCCACATGATCATGGCGAGGATCCGGAAGACGAGCCGCTGGATGTGCGTGATGCCGTTCAGGATGGGCTTGGCGCGCTCGCCCATCGCCTGCAGGGCGAAGCCGGTGAGCAGCGCGACCAGGAGGGTCTGCAGCACCTGGCCCTCGGTGAACGCCGACACCAGCGTGGTCGGGATGACCCCGAGCAGGAACGACACCGTGTCGGTCTCGCCGCCCTTGGCCGCCTCGGCCTCGGCGGCCTTGCGGAGCTCGTCGGTGAGCTGCAGGCCCTGCCCGGGGTCGACCAGGTTGCCCACGAGCAGGCCGATGCCCAGCGCGACGGTCGACATGGCGATGAAGTAGCCGAGCGCGAGGCCGCCGACCCGGCCGACCTTGGCGGCCTTGGTGACCGACCCGACACCGAGCACGATGGTGCAGAAGATGATGGGGCTGATCATCATCTTGATCAGGGCGACGAAGGCGGTGCCGAGCGGCTTCAGGGCCACGCCGACGTCGGGGGCCGCGAACCCGATCGCGATGCCGGCGACCACGGCGACGATGACGGCGATGTACAGGTAATGTGTTTTGTCTCGGGCCGCGCTCATGCGTGCTCCACCGCGCTAGAGGAAAAATCCGGTCGAGCGACTATCTCCGGCCCTGTGATCTAAGTCACCATTGCGTACATTTCGTTCGTGAACTTGCGGAAACTTCCCAGACGCATGCGCGACTGGAGCCTGGCCAGGCAGATGCTGGCCCTCCAGATCGTCGTCGTAGGCGTCACCGTGACCGGTGGCGCCCTGCTGGCGTTCCTGCAGATGCGCGACCTGCTCGTCGAGGAGGCCACCGGCACCGCCAGGGCGGTGACCGTCAGCGTGGCCGACTCCCCCTCCGTCCTCGCCTCCCTGGGCGACTCGGCGGCCCTGCAGCCGTACGCGGAACGGGTGCGGCGGGAGACCGGGGTCGACTTCATCACGATCATGAGCCTCGACGGCGTGCGCTACACGCATCCCAACCCCGCCGAGATCGGCCGCCGCTTCCTCGGCAACACCGCGCCCGCCCTGGCGGGGCAGGTCTTCACCGAGACCTACACCGGCACGCTCGGCCCCTCGGTCCGCGCCGTCGCCCCGGTCCGCGACGCCCGTGGCGAGGTACGGGCCCTGGTCAGCGGCGGCATCACCATCAGCAAGATCAGCGTCAGGCTCCGCGGGCAGATCACCGGCGCCGTGCTGATCGGCCTGCTCGGCCTGTCCGTCGGCGGGGCGGGCACCTACCTGGTCGGGGCCCGGCTGCGCCGCCAGACGCACGGGATGGGCCCCACCGAGCTGAGCCGGATGTACGAGTACCACGACGCGATCCTGCACGCCGTGCGGGAGGGCCTGCTGCTCGTCGACGACGCGGGCACGGTGACGCTCTGCAACGACGGCGCCAGGGAGCTCCTGGGCCTGACGGGCGAGGTGAACGGCAGGCACGTCACCCGGCTGGGCCTTCCCCCCTCGCTGGGCGAGCGGCTCTCGGCGGGCGAGAACCGTACCGACGAGATCCACATGACCGGGGAGCGGGCGCTGGTGGTGAACGCGGCGGTGGTCCGCTCCGGCAACCGCTCGCTCGGTACCGTGGTCACCCTCCGCGACCACACGGAGCTGCAGTCCCTGACCGGGCAGCTCAACGCCGAGCGCGGCTTCGCCGACTCCCTGCGGGCCGCCGCGCACGAGTCGGCCAACCGGCTGCACACGGTCATCACCCTCGTCGAGCTGGGCCGCGCCGAGCAGGCGGTGGCGTTCGCGACCGAGGAGATCAAGGCCGCGCAGCAGCTCACCGACCGGGTGGTCGGCGCCGTGCGCGAACCCGTGCTCGCCGCGCTGCTGCTGGGCAAGAGCGCCGAGGCCGGGGAGCGGGGGGTGGAGCTGTCGATCACCCCGGACAGCGAGCTCGACGACCTCGGCCTGGACACCCGCGACCTGGTGACGATCGTCGGCAACCTGATCGACAACGCGGCGGACGCGGCCATGGCGGGCACCCGGCCCGCGCGGGTGGAGGTGCGGCTGCGCGCCGACGAGACGGCCTTCGTGATCAGCGTGGCGGACAGCGGCCAGGGCCTCGACCCGGCGACGGCGGGTGAGGCCTTCCGGCGGGGATGGACCACCAAGGGCGACGGCCGCGGCCTCGGCCTGGCCATGGTCGGCCAGGCGGTCCGCCGCATGGGCGGGACGATCGAGGTCGGGGGGACGGGCGAGCCGAGCCCTGCCGAAGAGGCCGCCCGTGCGGTCGCGGGCGGGGGAGACGCCGGGCGACCGGCGGAGAACGGGACGGGCGCGGTGTTCACCGTACGGCTGCCGCTGCGGGGGAAGGACACGTCATGATCTCGGTACTGGTCGTCGAGGACGAGGAGATCACCGCCGAGGCGAACCGGGTCTTCGTGGAGCGGGTGCCCGGCTTCCGGGTGGCGGGTGTGGTCAGGTCCGGCGGCGACGCGCTGCGTTTCCTGCGGCGGCACCCCGTCGACCTGATCCTGCTCGACCTCTACCTGCCGGACATGCACGGGCTGGAGGTGTGCCGGGCGCTGCGGGCGGCGGGCGTGATGTCGGACGTCATCGCGGTCACCTCGGCGCGGGACCTGTCGGTGGTCAGGTCGGCCGTCTCCGTCGGCGTGGCCCAGTACCTGCTCAAACCGTTCACCTTCGCCTCGCTGAACGAGAAACTCACCCGCTACGCCGAGTTCCGGTCGTCGGTGGAGGGTGCGGGAGAGGCGAGCGGTCAGGGCGAGGTGGACCGCGCGCTGGCGGCGCTGCGGGGCCCGGCGCAGAACCTCCTGCCGAAGGGGATGACGCAGGCCACCCTCGACGCCGTGCTGGCGGAGCTGCGCAAGTCTCCCGGCGGCCTGTCGGCCCAGACCGCCGGGGCGGCGATCGGCGTCTCCCGGGTGACCGCCCGCCGTTACCTGGAGCATTTGACGGAGAGCGGGATCACACACCGGGTGCCCCAGTACGGTGGCCTCGGACGGCCCGAGCTGCTCTACCGGATCATTTGAGGCCCCGCCGGGGCACGGTGGCCCCGGAACTGGTAGGAAAAAGGCAGCCCGCCCTGCCACCCGCGGGCAAAGGAGTGCAGCATGGCCTTTTTCACGGTCTCATCGAGCCTGCTCGGGACGGCGTTCGTCGTCCGGGCGCTCGGAGAACTCGACTACCGCCACTCTCCCGCCCTGCGCGCGGAGATGGACAAGGCATGGGCCGCCGAGCCGCCCTCCCTGGTCGTGGCCGACGTCGCGGGTCTCACCTTCTGTGACTCCACCGGGGTCGCCGAGCTGATCCTGGCGCTCCGGCGGAGCCGCACCCTGGGCGTCCGGCTCGCCCTCGTCGGTGTGCACGGCACCCTGGAGCGGATCCTCACCATCACCGGCCTGCGCTCCTCCTTCGAGGTCTTCGCCTCTGTCGAGGAGGCGCTGCAGAAGGCCTGATCAGCTGTTTCCCTGGTCCATCGGCACGCGGGGCGCGTCGACGATGACGTCGGAGAAGATGTCGACCACCAGGGCGATCACGCCGCCGATCGCGATGATCCCGGCCCCGACCCAGAAGAACGTCCAGTTGGGGCCGAGGCACAGGGCGACGCCCCCCACGGTGAACCCCAGCAGGATGACGATCACCGCGAGCCAAGACTTGGGGCTTCCCCCGTGACTTCCAGCCATGAGTCTTTCCTCTCCCTGTTCTCTGATTCTCCGCGAATCAGTGATGCGCGCCGTCCGCCGCGGCGATCACCCGCGTCAGTGACCGGTGGAGCTCCTGGAGCTCCTCCAGGTTCATACCCAGACGCTCGACGATCGCCGGCGGAACCTTCTCCGCCTCGCCCCGCAGCCTGTGACCCTCCGGTGTGAGCGAGACGGCCAGGACACGCTGGTCCTGGCTGTCACGCCGCCTCCGGATGTAGCCGACGGCCTCGAGACGCTTCAGCAGCGGGGACAGCGTACCGGGGTCGAGTCTCAGTAGCTCGCTCAGCTCCTTGACCGACCGCGGTGCCCGCTCCCAGAGGGCGAGCATGACCAGATACTGGGGGTGGGTGAGCCCCATCGGCTCCAGCAGGGGCCGGTAGAGCCCGATGACGTTGCGCGAGGCGATCGCCAGGGCGAAACACACCTGGCGGTCCAGGCTCAGGGGATCGACCATGTCACTCACGCACGCCTCCAACCGACATAGTACGATAATTAGTGTACAAACCATTATCGCCCCAATCGTCGGCGAGTAAAGGATCCCCATGTTTCACAGCAAGCCGATCGAGGAGCGGATCGCCGAACGTCAGGCCGAGCGCTCCACCCTCAAGGAGGGCCGGCACTTCGAGCACGGCCCGGCGAAGTTCGTCTTCATCTTCGTGATCGTCTTCGTGGTCGTCGGCCACCTGGCCGGCCTGCTGCTGATGATGGCCCTGGGCATGCACTGACGTGGCCGGACGGCGTGCCGGCGAAGCTCGCGGCACGCGGCCTTCCCGCACCGCTCCCCCCCTTCCTCCGGGACTTCCTCTCAGAGCCGAAGCGGGGGGCCTGCACGCCGGAAGGGTCCGGATGAGAGGATGATGATCCTGTTGGTCGGGGTTGGACCGCCCGATAGATCAGGAGGTCTGTAATGTCTGACGTCACGCCGGAACCCGAAGGTTCCGAAAGTTCCGACGACGAGCTGAAGCGCAAGTTCCGCGAGGCACTGGAGCGCAAGAAGCTCGCCCAGGCGGACGCGGGCGCCGGGGGCAAGGGGAAGAACTCCTCGAAGATCCACGGTGCTCACGGCCCGGCGGCGGCCAAGCGCTCCTTCCGCCGCAAGAGCGGCGGCTGAGCCGTCTTTCGAACCAGGTCCGGACCAGGGCACCCGCCCATCCGGATCTCGGCCGCCCTGCTGGCCCCGGCCAGCGGGCGGCGCGCTCCCTCCACCGGCTCCCTGCGCCCCTTGGAAGCGTCCGCGGTCTGCAATAGGCTGTGCACGTGCGTGATCTTGGTGAGGACCCCCGGCCGGCTCGAGGCGCGGTCAGCGAGGTCCGCCGCGTCGACCGGGCCGCGACCCTGCACTACTCCCCCGACCTCGACGGCCTCGCCGATCCCGGCGAGATCGTCTGGGCCTGGGTCCCCTACGAGGAGGATCCGGACCGGGGCAAGGACAGGCCGCTGCTGGTCGTCGGCCGCCACGGGCGCAAGCTGCTCGCGCTGATGCTGTCCAGCCGGGCCGGCGGCGGCGACCCGGGCGACTGGCTGGAGATCGGCCCCGGCCAGTGGGACCGGGAGAACCGGGTCTCGTACCTGCGCCTGGACCGGGTCTTCGCCCTCGCCGAGGGCGACATCCGCCGCGAGGGCTCCGTCCTCGACGGCGCGCGCTTCGCCCGCGTGGCCGCCGTCCTCAAGCGCACCCACGGCTGGGCCGCCGACGGCTGAGCCCGCTCCGCGCCGGCCCCGGGCGGCCGCCCGGCGGGAAGGTACGGACACCGCGAAGGCGTCCGGGCCCGCGAAGCACGGGCACACGAAGGCGTCCGGACACGTAAGGCACGGACAACGAAGGTGTCCGGACATGCGCTCAGGCCGAAAAGCGCCCGGCGCGAATCCGGTGGAAAACGGCGGTGTGAGCCAGCATCCTGGTGTCCCATGGACGACAGACGGCTCGTTCGAGTCTCCAAGTATCTTTCCCAACACCTCAGGCACCAGCCCGAACGCATCGGGCTGGTCCTCGGCCCGCAGGGCTGGACGGACATCGGCGCCCTGCTGGCGGCCGCCGCGCGGCACGGCTTCACGATCACCCGTGAGGAGCTCGCGCAGGTGGTCGCGGGCAACGACAAGCGGCGCTTCGCCATCGAGGGCGACCGGATCCGCGCCAACCAGGGCCACACGATCGACGTCGACCTGGGCCTCGCCCCGGTCGAGCCGCCCGAGTTCCTGTTCCACGGAACGGTGGGCCCGTACGTGGCCGCCATCCGGGAGGAGGGCCTGCGGCCGATGAGCCGGCACGCCGTGCACCTGTCCCCCGACCGGGAGACCGCGACCCGGGTGGGCGCGCGGCGGGGCAGGCCTGTCGTGCTGGTCGTCCGCTCGGGGGAGATGCACCGGGCGGGTCACGAGTTCCGGGTCAGCGCCAACGGCGTATGGCTGGCCGCCCACGTGCCGCCCGCCCACATCTCGTTCCCCGGCTGAGGAACTCGGATCCCCGCCTCACCTCGCGCCGGGGCCACAGGATTTCCAACGCATTCCAAAATCTGGGTCAGCCTCGGGCCACTCCCACCTCGCACACACCCCCGGGCAAACACCTGGGGTTTTTTCATGTTCATGCTGGTTTAGAGGGAAGTCAACCCATTGACGTTCCAACACATACGGGTGTAAATAAAGCTGAAACAACACTGAAACGGTGGTGAATCAACAGCATGTACGCCGAGGAGCGGCAACAGGAGATCCTGCGCCGGGCGCGGACCGTCGGCCGGGTGGACGTGGTGACGCTGGCGGAGGAGTTCGCCGTCACCACGGAGACCGTTCGCCGCGATCTGACCGTGCTGGAGCGCTCCGGGATGCTGCGGCGCGTGCACGGCGGTGCGATCCCGGTCGAGCGGCTGGGATTCGAACCCGAGCTGGCCGCCCGCGACGAGGTGATGATCGGAGAGAAGGAGCGCATCGCCAAGGCGGCGCTCGCCGAGCTCCCCGAGGACGGCGCGATCATCATCGACGCCGGGTCGACGACCGGCAGGCTGGTGCAGGCGCTGCCGGTCGACCGGGAGCTGACCGTGATCGTGAACTCCCCGCCGCTGGCGACGGCGATGGCCACCCGCCCCAACCTGACGGTGATCATGCTGGGCGGGCGGGTGCGCGGGCGGACCCTGGCCACCGTCGACGACTGGGCGCTGCGCCCCCTCTCCGACCTGCACGTGGACGTGGCGTTCATGGCGACCAACGGGTGCTCGGTGGCCAAGGGGCTGACGACGCCCGACCCGGCCGAGGCCGCCATCAAGCGGGCGATGATCGGCGCGGCGCAGCGGTGCGTGCTGCTCGCCGACCACACCAAGTTCGCCAACACCTACCTGGCGCGCTTCGCCTCGATCCAGGAGATCGACGTGGTGATCAGTGACACGGGGCTCGACACCGGGGTCGCGGCCGAGATGGCCGCCGCCGGGCCGGAGGTGGTCCGGGCGTGACCGTCCCCCTGTCCCCCGGTCCCGACCTCGGCCCCGGCCGTACGATCGAGGTGGCCCCGGCGTGATCGTCACCCTGACCCTCAACCCCAGCCTGGACCGGACGATCGAGGTGGCGTCGCTGACCCGCGGGGCCGTCATCCGCGCCGCCGCCGCCCACCTCGACCCCGGCGGCAAGGGCGTCAACGTCTCCCGGGCGCTGCTGGCCAACCGGATCCGCTCGTGCGCGGTCGTCCCCTTCGGCGGCGACGAGGGACGGCGGCTGGTGAGCCTGCTCTCGGCCGAGGGCATCGAGATGATCACCGTCCCCGTCGCCGGGACCACCCGGTCCAACGTCGCCCTGGCCGAGCCCGACGGCACGGTCACCAAGATCAACGAGCCGGGGACGGCCCTGTCGCCGGCCGAGCTCGACACCATCGCCGAGGCCGTGCTCGGCGCGGCCAGCTCCGCGGACTGGGTGGTCGCCTCGGGCAGCCTCCCGCCCGAGGTGCCCGCCGACGTCTACGCCCGCCTGTGCGAGCGGTTCGGCGCGGCAGGCATCAACGTCGCGGTCGACACCAGCGGCCCCGCCCTCGTCTCGGCGCTCGCCGAGGCCCCCGCCCTGGTCAAGCCCAACCGGGAGGAGCTGGGCGAGGCCACCGGGATCGCCATCTCGACCCTGGGCGACGCCATCAAGGCCGCGGAGAGCCTGCGGGTCCGAGGCGCGGGCGCCGTCCTGGCCAGCCTGGGCGCCGACGGCGCGATCCTCCTGCAGGACGACCAGATCTGGCACGGCCAGTGCCCGGTGGCCGAGCCGCGCAGCACCGTCGGCGCCGGTGACGCCATGCTCGCCGGGTTCCTCGCCGGCGGGGCGCGCGGCGAGAGCGCGCTGGTCGAGGCGCTGGCCTGGGCGACCGCCGCGGTCGGGCTACCGGGAAGCCGGATGCCCTCCCCGCACCACATCCGGCGCGACGACGTCCGCGTCACCGGAGCCGATCCCGCCCTGCCGCTGCGGTCCGGGGGCTGACAGTGGCGCGGATCCACCCCCCTGGCCGGCCCAGCCGCCGGCCGCCCCGGAAGGAGCAGCACACATGAGCGAGTACACCCCGACTGTCACGGGAACCGGAGCGAGAGCGCACATCCAGCGTTTCGGCGGGTATCTCGCCGGAATGATCATGCCCAACATCGGCGCGTTCATCGCCTGGGGCCTGATCACCGCCCTGTTCATCCCCACCGGCTGGCTGCCCAACAAGGAATTCGCCGCCCTGGTCGACCCGATCGTCAAAGTGCTGCTGCCGATCCTGATCGGTTACACCGGCGGACGGATGGTCCACGGCCAGCGCGGAGCCGTGGTCGGCGCCGTCGCCACCATGGGCGTCGTCGTCGGCGCGGAGAGCCCGATGTTCCTCGGCGCGATGATCATAGGGCCGCTGACCGCGTACATCCTGAAGCTGTTCGACGGGCTCGTCGCCGACCGGGTCAAGGCCGGCTTCGAGATGCTGGTGGACAACTTCAGCGCCGGCATCATCGGCGGCGCCATGGCCCTGGTGGGCCTCAAGGTCATCGGCCGCGTCGTCGCCGAGATCACCGGCGCCGCGAGCGACGCGGTCGCCTGGCTGATCGGCAACAACCTGCTGCCGCTGGCCTCGGTCGTGATCGAACCCGCCAAGGTGCTCTTCCTCAACAACGCCATCAACCACGGCGTGATGGGCCCGCTGGGCGTGGCACAGGCGGCCGAGACGGGCAAGTCGATCCTGTTCATGCTGGAGTCGAACCCCGGACCCGGGCTCGGCCTGCTTCTGGCCTTCATGTTCTTCGGCCCCCGCGCGCTGCGCCCCAGCACCCCCGCCGCGATCATCATCCAGTTCTTCGGCGGCATCCACGAGATCTACTTCCCGTACGTGCTCATGAAGCCCCGGCTGATCCTCGCGGTCATCGCCGGTGGCGCCACGGGCGTCCTGGTCTTCATCATGACCGGGGCCGGGCTGGTGGCCACGCCGTCGCCCGGCAGCATCTTCGCCTTCCTCGCGGTGACTCCCAGGGGCGGGTGGTTCGGCACCATCGCCGGTGTCCTCGCCGCGACCCTCGTCTCCTTCGCCGTCGCCTCGGCCCTCCTCGGCTTCGGCAGGGGTAAGGACGAGACGGAGGAGAACCCCGAGGAACCCCCGGCCCAGACCGAGACCGAGACCGCACCCGTCGCCAAGGAGGCCTGACCGATGGCCAGCATCGAGAGCAAGGACATCCACAAGATCGTCGTGGCCTGCGACGCGGGCATGGGCAGCAGCGTCATGCTCGCCACCCAGCTCCGCAAGCAGCTGAAGGACCAGAACGTCCAGGTGGAGCACACCCCGGTCAACTCGATCCCCGCCGACGCCGACGTGGTGGTCTGCCACGCCGGTCTGGCGAACCGGGCCAGGGCCGGGGCCCCGGACAAGGTGCTGATCCCGTTCCAGGTCTTCATCGGGGACCCCGCGGTGACCAGGCTGGTCAGCACGATCAAGAGTGGTGGCACCGTCAATGCCTGAGACGGCGCCGCTGCCGCTGGACCCGCGCGCCATCCGGCTGGCGGCCTCGGCCGCCGACCGCGACGACGCGATCCGGCAGTGCGGGGAGGCCCTGCTCGCCGTCGGCGCGGTGGAGAGCGCCTACATCGACACCATGCTCGAACGGGAGCGCTCGATCTCCACCTACGTCGGCGAGGGGGTCGCCATCCCGCACGGCACCCTGGCCGCCAAGGACGCCGTCCGGCACGACGCCATCAGCGTCGTGCGCTTTCCCGGCGGTGTCGACTGGGACGGCGACCGGGTGACGGTGTGCATCGGCATCGCCGCCAAGGGCGACGGCCACGTACGGCTGCTCGCCGAACTCGCCCAGATCCTGATGGATCCCGACCAGGCCAGGGCCCTTCGCGAGGCGACGGAGGTCGCCGAGGTGGTCCGGCTGCTGCAACCGAACGAAGAGGACGAAGCATAGTGAAGGTCGCCCGTTTCTACGCCCCTGGCGACATCCGCGTCGAGGAGGCGCCGGAACCCGTCACCGGACCAGGCGAGATCAAGATACGCGTGCGCAACTGCTCGACCTGCGGCACCGACGCGAAGATCCTCAAGCACGGTCACCACCACATCAAGCCGCCCAGGGTCATGGGGCACGAGATCGCCGGCGAGGTGGTCGAGGCCGTCGACGCGGGCGAGTGGGCCCCGGGCGACCGGGTGCAGGTGATCGCCGCGATCCCCTGCGGGAAGTGCGCGGAGTGCCGCCGGGGCCGGATGACCGTCTGCCCGAACCAGGAGTCGATGGGCTACCACTACGACGGCGGTTTCGCCGAGTACATGATCATCCCGGCGAAGGTCCTCGCGGTCGACGGCGTCAACCGCGTCCCGGACGGCGTCGGTTTCGCCGAGGCGTCGGTGGCCGAGCCGCTGGCCTGCGTGCTCAACGGCCAGGAGCTGGCCCGCGTGGGCGAGGGCGACGATGTGGTGATCATGGGCTCTGGCCCGATCGGCTGCCTGCACGTGCGGCTGGCGCGGGCGCGGGGCGCGGCGCGGGTCTTCCTCGTCGACATCAACGCCGGGCGGCTGGAGATGGCCGCGGGGCTGGTCCACCCGGACGCGGTCGTCCACGGCGAGGACGTCGTCGAGCAGGTGCTCAAGCTCACCGACGGCAGGGGGGCCGACGTCGTCATCACCGCCGCCGCCTCCGGCGCCGCCCAGGAGCAGGCACTGCGGATGGCGGCCCGTCAGGGACGGATCAGCTTCTTCGGCGGCCTGCCCAAGGACAACCCGATCATCCAGTGCGACTCCAACCTGGTCCACTACCGGGAGCTGACCATCGTCGGCGCCAACGGGTCCAGCCCGGCGCACAACGCCCGGGCCCTGCGGCTGATCGCCGACGGCTCGGTGCCGGTCGCCGACCTCATCACGCACCGGCTGCCGCTCGCGGAGGTCCTGGAGGGGATCGACATCGTCAGCAGGGGCGAGGCCATCAAGGTGACCGTCGAACCCTGACCGGCTCCGGTCTCCCACGCCCCTTCCGCCGAGCCCTGCGGAAGGGGCCGCCCCCACACACGCAGGCCCGAACGGGCCCGCCGAGTTCGCGCAGGCCCCGTCGGACCGCACCACCCGAACCACTCGCAGAACGCGCAGAAGGAGAACCGGAGATGCCGGAGAGGACAGTGGTCGTCGCCTCACGCACGGGCCTTCACGCCCGGCCCGCGAAGATCTTCGTGCAGGCCGCGGCCAAGCAGGGGATGCCCGTCCGCATCCGCGTCGGGGACGGCAAGCCCGTACCGGCCAACAGCATGCTCGCCGTGCTGGCGCTGGGGGCCACGCACGGCACGGAGGTCACGATCGAGGCGGAGGGACCGGGCGCCGACGAGGCGCTCGACTCCCTCGCCGGGCTGCTCGCCCGCGACCTCGACGCCGAAGAGGTCCCCCGTGGCGCCGGAGAGACCTCCCGTGGCTGAGACGCTCAGTGGCCTGGGCGTGAGCTCGGGCCGGGCCGCCGGGCGGGTCTGCCGGATGGCGGGCCCGCCGGAGCTGCCCGCGCCCTCCCCCGTCACCGACGCGGGCGCCGAGCTCGACCGGGCGATGAACGCGCTGCGGGCCACGGTCTCCGAGCTGGCGGCGCGGGCGGAGAAGGCGCCCGACGCCGACGCGAGGGCGATCCTGGAGGCGCAGTCCTTCATCGCCGACGACCCCGGCCTGCACGAGTCCGTGGAGGCGAACGTCAGGTCGGGCAAGGACGCGGCGCACGCCATCGACGAGGCCTGCGCCCACCACCGGCGCGCGCTGGTGGCGGCGGGCGGCTACTTCGCCGAGCGCGCCGCGGACCTCGACGACATCCGCAACCGGTCCGTGGCGGCGGTGCTGGGCCTGCCCGTCCCCGGGGTGCCCGACCCGGGTCACCCGTTCGTCCTGGTCGCCGCGGATCTGTCCCCCGCCGACACGGTGAACCTGGATCCCGGGTCCGTCCTCGCCCTCGTCACCGAGAAGGGCGGCCCGACCAGCCACACCGCCATCCTGGCCCGTGCCCGCGGCCTGCCCGCCGTGGTCGCCTGCCGGGGGGCGGGCGACATCGGCGAGGGGACGTGGGTGTCGGTCGACGGCCTGCGGGGCGAGGTGGAGGTCGGCATCGGCGAGGGGGCCGCCGCCGAGATCCAGCGCGGGGCCGAGGCCGACCGCCGCCGGGCGGGCACCGTCCGGGGCCCCGGCCGGACCTCCGACGGCCACCCGGTCAAGCTGCTGCTCAACATCGGTTCGGCGGCCGACCTCGCACCGCCGGTCCGGGTTCCCCCGGCGGAGGGGGCCGGGGGCGTGGACGCCGAGGGGGTGGGGCTGTTCCGCACGGAGTTCCTCTTCCTGGACCGCCGCGAGGAGCCGGGTCACGAGGAGCAGGTGGCCGCCTACGCCGCGGTCCTCCGCGCCGCCCCCGGCGGGCACGTCGTGGTCCGCACCCTCGACGCGGGCACGGACAAGCCGCTGCCGTTCCTCGGGCTGGCCGAGGAGACCAACCCGGCGCTGGGCGTACGGGGACTGCGGGTCTCCCGGGTCAGGCCCGAGGTGCTCGACACCCAGCTCGACGCCATCGCCGAGGCGGCCCGCGCGACCGGGACCGAGCCGTGGGTGATGGCGCCCATGGTGACGACGGTGGCCGAGGCCGCCGACTTCGCCGGGCGGGCCCGTGCCCGGGGGATCGCGCGCGTCGGGGCGATGGTGGAGGTCCCCGCCGCCGCGCTGCGCGCCGGGCGCCTGCTGGAGGAGCTCGACTTCCTGAGCATCGGCACCAACGACCTGAGCCAGTACACCTTCGCCTCCGACCGGCAGCACGGGGAACTCGCCGACCTGCTCGACCCCTGGCAGGCCGCGCTGCTCCAGCTGATCGCCGACTGCGCGGCGGCCGGGCGGGCGGCGGGCAAGCCCGTCGGCGTGTGCGGCGAGGCGGCGGCCGACCCGCTTCTGGCGACCGTCCTGGTCGGCCTGGGCGTCACCAGCCTGTCGATGTCCGCACCCGGGATCTCCCCGGTACGGGAGGCTCTCGCCGCCCACTCCCTGGAGCGGTGCCGCGACAACGCCAGGATCGCCCTGGCCGCCGACGACCCCGGACGGGCCAGGAAGGCGATCGCCCCGGACCGGTGAACACCCCGCCCCCGCCCCTCGGCGCGCATCGGTGAAATCACCGGTCTTTCCCGGGCCACCGGTACACCGGTGCAGGTCGGCGGAGGCCGGTGGGGAACCCCGCCACGCGCTCTTTCCAGGCGCGACACACGGGCGTAACACTGAGGGATGGCCTCCCCCTCCGCCGCCACCCGGTCACCGGCGCTGCACGGCCGTGACACGGAGCAGGACGCGCTGCTGCGATTACTCGACGCCGCCCGGCGCGGCTCCGGGGGCGCGGCGATCCTGCGAGGGGCGCGGGGCACGGGAAAGACCGCGCTGCTCGACCTCGCGGCGGCCCACGCGGGCGGCACCGGTAACACCGGCGGCACGGGCGGCACGGGTGGTTTCGTCGTGCTCAGGGTGCGCGGTACCGAGGCGGAGTCGCACCTGCCGTACGCCGGGCTGCACGGCCTGCTCAGGCCGGTCGCCGACCGGCTCCCCGCGCTCCCCCCGGCGCAGGCGGAGGCGCTGACCCGGGCGCTGGAGCTGGGCGCGGCGGACGGCGGGCTGACGCTTCCCGCGGCGGTCCTCAACCTCCTGGCGGCCGCCGGCGGCCCGGTACTGGCCTGCGTCGACGACGTTCACCACCTCGACGCGCCCAGCCGCGCGGCGCTCTTCTTCGCGGCCAGACGGCTGGCGGGGGAACCGGTCGTGCTGCTGTTCGGGACCGACGACGGCGGCGACGGCGCCGCCCCCGACGACATACCGGCGTTCGAGCTGGGCGTCCTGGACGAGGAGGCGGCCAGGCGGCTCGCCGACGACCTGGTGCCGGGACTGGCCGACGACGTACGGGCGTCGCTGCTGGAGATCGCCTGCGGCAACCCGCTGGCGCTCGGAGAGCTCGCCGGGTCGCTGAGCCCCGGGCAGATCTCCGGCGCCGCCGCCCCGCCCGGAACCCTGCCGAGGGGCGGGCGGCTGTGGCGCGCGTACACCGACCGGCTGGCGCGGCTGCCCGGCGAGACCGCGGACATGCTCCTGCTGCTCGCGGCGGATCCCGATCTGGAGACGGTCACCCTGGCCGGCGCCGCGGAGCCGGAGCGCGCGCTGGCCGCGCTGGAACCGGCGGAGCGGGCGGGGGTGATCGTCCATGTCGGCGGCGCCGGCGGCGACGGTGCCGGTGACCGCTACGACTTCCGCGAGCCGGCGATGCGGACGGTCGTGTACGCCGGCGCCTCTCTCGCCCGCCGCCGCGCCGCGCACCGCCTGCTCGCGGGCATGCTGTGCCACGACCACCAGCGGCTGCGGCGGGCCTGGCACCGGGCCGCCGCGATGGACGGCCCCGCCGAGTCGCTCGCCGACGAGCTGGCGGCGGCCGCGGCGGCGGTGACCTCCCCCGGCGGCCACCCGGCGACCTTCCTCGCCTTCGAGCGGGCGGCCGAGCTGACCGAGCACGGCGACGTCAAGGCCGCGCGGCTGGCCGCGGCCGCCAATCGCGCCTGGCACGCGGGCCTGCCCCGCCGCGCCCGGTCGCTGCTCACCCGCCTGCAGTCGCTGACGATCTCCGAGGAGGTGCGCAGCCAGGCCGAGCTGATCCGCGGCAGCCTGGAGCTGCGCAGCGGGAAGACCGGCAGCGCCGGGGACGACCTGATGGCGGCGGCCGAGTCGCTGCTGGACAGGGACCGGGGGCAGGCCGTCCGGGTGCTCATCCGCGCGGGCGAGGCGAATTACCTGGCCGGCGACAACCTTCGCTACCTGGACATGGCACGGTGGGCCGCCACGCTGCGCCGCCCGGACGACCCGGCGGCCACCCAGCTGATGTTCGAGTACCTGGCCGGTACGGCGGCGACGTTCGACGGCCGTCACCGGGAGGCGGCCGATCCGCTCCGCCGGGTGCTGGAGCTCGCGCCCTCGGTGCGCACCCCCTCGGTGCTGGTGTGGGCGGGCGTGGCCAGCCTGTTGCTCGGCGACGACGCGCAGGCGGTGCGGCTGTGCGGCCGGGCGGTGGAGACGGCGCGCGCCCGCGGGGCGGTCTCCACCGTGCCGCAGGTCCTGGAGTTCATGATCCATGCCGAGCTCTGGATGGGCCGCTACGCCTCCATCACCGCCAGCGCCGTCGAGGGACTCCGGCTGGCCCAGGAGCGCGGGCGGCCCAACAGCGCGGGCCAGCACCTGGGGTGGCTGGCCCTCACCGCGGCCGTCGAGGGGGACGAGGAGACGTGCGCGATCAGGGCGGCGAGCGCCATCGAGCTGGCGGGCGCCCACGGGGTGTGCGTGGCGGGAGCCCTCGGCAACTGGGCACTGGCCCATCTCGACCTCGCGGCGGGCCGCCACGCCGACGCCACCAAGCGGCTGCGGGCCACGACCAGGGCGGACGGGACCAACGGCCACCTCGTCATACGGGTGATGTCCACCCCTCTGTTCGTCGAGGCCACCGCCCGCACCGGTGACCGGGAGCGGGCCAGGGAGGCGCTGCGGGTGCTCGACCGCTGGGTGGGCAGCACCCGCAGTCCCGACCGGCGCGCGCTGGCCACGCGCTGCCACGCGCTCCTGGCCGCCCCCGGCGACGCCGAGGAGTACTTCAGGGCCGCGCTCGACCTGCACCACCAGGGGTTCTCCGAGTTCGAGACGGCCCGCACCCAGCTGCTCTTCGGCAGCGCGCTGCGCAGGAACCGGCGTCCGGGCGCGGCCAGGGAGCACCTGCACAGCGCGCTGGAGACGTTCGAGCGCTCCGGCGCGCGGCTCTGGGCCGAGCAGGCCCGCGCCGAGCTGCGCGGGGCGGGAGAGGCCGTCCGGTCGCACCGCCCGAAGGCCACCGAGAAGCTCACCGCGCAGCAGTACCAGATCGCGCGCATCGTGGCGGACGGCGCCACCAACCGGGAGGTGGCGGCCCGGCTCTTCCTGAGCCCGAGGACCGTCGAGCACCACCTCAGGAACATCTTCGCCAAGCTCGACATCCGCTCCCGGGTGGAACTGGTGCGGTTGATGTCGTGATTCACCGGTGTTGACCGGTGCGATGGAGTACGGGTGATTTCACCGATGCACTCCGGGGCTGACAGGGAGAAAGTGGCGTCTGTCAGGAACCCGAGGGGTCACCCCGGTGCGCTGACCGTACCGCCGCCGTTCCCGGTGGCGGGCCGACGCGCGACGAACGGCCGTCAGCCTCGACCGCCGTATCGCCGTGGTTCCCCCCACAGGAACGGAGTACAGCAACGTGCAGCCGTACGGCACCACCCCCCAGGCCCCCGCGCCCAGGCGTTCCCGCCGGGCGACGACGGTCGCCACGCTGACCCTCGCACTCGCTCTGCTCGGCACCGGCGGGACGCTCGCGCCCGCCGCGCAGGCCGTCGCGGCCCCCGCCGCGCAGGCCGCCTCCGCCGGTCCCTACGACCGCGGCCCCGACCCGACCAACTCCAGCATCGAGGCGGCCAGAGGACCGTTCTCGATCTCGGAGACCACCGTCTCCTCGCTGCGGGTGAGCGGCTTCGGCGGAGGCACGATCTACTATCCGACGTCCACCAGCGAGGGGACGTTCGGCGGGATCGCCATCGCCCCCGGCTACACCGCGAGCAGGTCCACCATGGCCTGGCTCGCCTCGCGGCTGGCCTCCCACGGCTTCGTGGTCTTCAACATCGACACCCTCACCCGCTCCGACCAGCCCGCCAGCCGAGGACGGCAGCTGCTGGCCGCGCTCGACTACCTCACGCGGGAGAGCTCGGTCGCGAACCGGGTCGACGCGAGCAGGCTCGGCGTCGCCGGGCACTCGATGGGCGGCGGCGGCACGCTGGCCGCCGCCGACAGCCGGCCGCAGTTGCAGGCGGCCATCCCGCTGACCCCGTGGCACACGACCAAGAGCTGGTCGGGCGTGCGCGTCCCGACAATGATCATCGGCGCGGAGAACGACTCGGTCGCCTCGGTGGCCCTGCATTCCAAGCCGTTCTACAACAGCATCCCCTCCTCCTCGGAGAAGGCGTACCTGGAGCTCAACGGCGCCAGCCACTTCGCGCCCAACTCCTCCAACACGACGATCGCCAAGTACAGCGTCTCCTGGATGAAGCGCTTCATCGACGACGACACCCGCTACGAGCAGTTCCTGTGCCCGGCGCCCCAGGTCAGCCTGAGCATCTCCGAGTACCGGGACACCTGCCCGCACTCGTAGGACCGCGGGGCCGCCATCGGGCCACGACACCGGCCGCGGCCTCCGCCGCCGGCCGGTGGTTCCCGGCGACAGCCGGTGGCGCTCGGCGACATAGGCCAGCAAACCATCTGTTAAGCCAGCGAAAGGCTTGTTAAGCCCATAAAACCCCTGACCCGACGGCGGCCGCAGCATACGGCCGCCGTCGGCGTACCCCTCGAAGTTCCCCGGCGCCGCCGTCATATGACGGATTTTCTCCTGGTTTGATCAGTTACCGCCGCGGGGCAATAAGGTTTACGGTCTATGTCCAGGAACGCAATGAGACGTGACCCTAAGACCGTTCTGTGGCTTCTCGCGCTGAGCATCGTGGTCACCTTCACGGCCGGTGGGGCCACGGTGCTGAGCGGTCACCTCGAACCCGTTCCCGACAGGCCCGTGCCTCCTGACGCCGCCCCGCCCGGGATACCGGCGGTGCCCGCGACGCCGACCCCGCCGCCGCAACCCCAGGACCTTCGAGACACCGCCGCGCCCGCGAACTCCGCCGGTCCCACGCCCCCGTCACCGGCCCAGGAGCCGCTGCTGCTCGCCAACGGCCGGCAGCAGCCGCTGAAGGTGAGGGTTCCCCGGTCGGCCAAGGGCCGCTACACCGTCGCCCCCGGCGAGGCCCGGCCTCCCAGGGGGAAGGGCAAGGTGATCCGGTACGCGGTGGAGGTCGAGCGGGGCCTGCCGTTCGAGGTGGAGGAGTTCGCCGCCGAGGTGCACCGGATCCTCAACGACCCGCGCGGCTGGGGATACCGGTTCAAGCGGGTGGCCCGCGGCCCGGTGAGGATCAGGGTCTCGCTGAACAGCCCCGAGACGACCGACAGGCGGTGCCTGCCGATGCGGACCAACGGCATCCTCTCCTGCTGGAACGGCGGGCGCGCGGTCATCAACGCGGTCCGCTGGAACAGCGGGGCGACCGGCTACGGCCGCGACGTGGCCTCCTACCGCGAGTACGTCATCAGCCACGAGGTCGGCCACGGCCTCGGCCACGGCCACGTGTCCTGCCCGGGGCGCGGCCGGCGGGCGCCGGTGATGCTCCAGCAGACCAAGTCCCTGTACGGCTGCCGCCCCAACCCCTGGCCGTCCCCCCGGCGCTGACTCCCCCGTCTCCTCGCCGCCCCTCGCGGGCGGCTCCGGGAACCCGTCGCCCGCCGTCCGGGCCGGCTCGGACGGCGGGCGACGAACCCGTCCTCCGCGTCCGGCCGGGCCGGTGGACGACGCCCCCGAACGGCCGGACGCGGCGATCGAGTGTCGCCGGATCGTCCCCCCGTACGGCAAAGCAGTCGTGAGGATGGATTCACCGGGCCCTCCCGGGGCACCCGGTAGGCATGCGAGTAGTAGTCGTCGGCGCGACAGGAAACGTGGGCACGAGCGTGGTGTCCGCCCTCGCGGCCGATCAGGATGTCACATCCATCGTGGGCCTGGCCCGCAGGCAGCCGGACTGGAATCCGCCCAAGACCACCTGGCGGACCGCCGACGTCGCCGGCGGCGACCTGGCGCCACACCTGGAGGGAGCCGACGCGGTCGTCCACCTGGCGTGGCTGTTCCAGCCCACCCGTGCCCCGGTGACGACCTGGCGGAACAACGTCCTGGGCAGCATCAGGGTCTTCGAGGCCGCCGCGCGGGCGGGTGTCTCCGCGCTCGTGCACGCCTCCTCGGTGGGCGCCTACTCCTCCGCTCCCAAGGACCGGGCCGTCACCGAGGAGTGGCCGACCCACGGCTGGCCCGGTGCCGCCTACGGCCGGGAGAAGGCCTACGTGGAGCGGGTGCTCGACCTGTTCGAGCGTGACCACCCGGACATCAGGGTCGTACGGTTGCGGCCGGGGTTCATCTTCAAGCGGGAGGCGGCGGTCGGGCAGCGGCGCCTGTTCGGCGGGCCGTTCGTGCCGCAGCGGCTGGTACGGCCGAGCCTGATCCCGTTCGTGCCCGACACTCCCGGGCTCCGCTTCCAGACGGTCCACACCGACGACGTCGGCGAGGCCTACCGGCTGGCGGTCACCCGGCCGGTGTCGGGTGCCTTCAACATCGCCGCCGACCCGGTGATCGAGCCCTCGGTGCTGGCCGAACTGCTCGGTGCCCGGCTGGTTCCCGTCTCGGGCTGGGCGCTCAGGAGCACCGTCGCCGCGGCCTGGCACATGAGGCTGATCCCCGCCTCGCCGGGCCTGGTCGACCTGGTGCTCAGGATGCCGATCATGGACATCGGCCGCGCCCGCGCCGAGCTGGGCTGGCAGCCGCGCCACACGGCGGTGGAGGCGATGAAAGAGCTGTTCGAGGGACTGCGGGGCGCCGAGGGCGCCCAGGGCATGGACACCCCGCCGCTGTCGCCGAGCACCGGAGGGCCCGCGCGCCTGGGTGAGCTGGCCGGCGGCGTCGGCGGAAGGCCTTAGCGGCCCGGCGGCGTGACGGCCCCGCCCCCGGCCGGCCCCCCGGCCGGGGCCGTCACCGAGCGGCGGACGGCCGGCGAGGGACGGGGCCCGGCGCGAAGCCGGGGCTCGGAGGTCGGGGGCCGGGCTCGGGCGAACGGGGCCCGGGGCTCAGAGCTCGGGGAACGGGAACCCGGGCGGACATCGGACTCGTCAGGGAGGACGCGGGTATGGGCAGGATCCTCGTGGGCACGGCCTCGTGGACGCACCGGTCGCTGCTGGAGTCGGGCTGGTATCCCGCCGACGCCTCCACCCCGGCGAAACGCCTGGCCTACTACGCGACGAGGTTCCCGATCGCCGAGGTGGACGCCACCTACTACCACCCGCCGTCACAGAGCACCGTGGAGGCGTGGCGCGACCGTACGCCCGCGGACTTCACCTTCGACGTCAAGGCGTTCTCCCTGCTGACCGGGCATCCCACCCGGCCCGCCTCCCTCTACAAGGACCTGCGGGAGGACCTCGGCGCGCCCCCGCAGCGCAACCTCTACCCGAAGGACGTGCCGCGGGAGATCGCCGACGAGGTCTGGCGGCGGTTCCTCGGCGCGCTGGAACCGCTGCACGAGGCGGGCAAGCTGGGGGCGGTGCTCTTCCAGTTCCCGCCGTGGTTCCCGATCGGGGAGGGCAACAGGCGCTACATCCTGGAGTGCGCCCGGCGCTGCGCGCCGATGCGCGTCAGCGTCGAGTTCCGCAACCACACCTGGATGGACGAGGAGAACCGCGAGGACACCCTGGCCTTCCTCGCCGAGCACGATCTCGCGTACGTGGGGGTCGACATGCCCCAGGGGCACACCTCGTCAATCCCGCCGGTCCTGGCCGCGACCTCCGGCCTCGCCGTGCTGCGGCTGCACGGGCACTCCGACAAGTGGACCAGCAAGAACGTCGACGAGCGCTTCGCGTACATGTACTCGGAGGCGGAGCTCGCGCGGTGGGCGGCCAGGGTCCTGGAACTCGCGGAGGGTGCCGAGGTGACCCACGTGCTCTTCAACAACTGCTGCGCGGACAACTCCCAGCGCAACGCCGCCCGCTTCCGCGCCCTCGTCGGGCAGACCGGGGAGCGCGGGGAGACCAGGGAGCGCGGGGAGCGGGGTGGAGCCGACGAGCCGGGCGGGCAGCTCGCCCTGGACTACGCGCCGGGCGGGCAGGGTGGGGCGGGCAGGTCACGGAAGGACCGGATGGCCGGCTGACGGCCGACGCGGAAAAGGACCGGGACGCGGGGACCCGGAAAATGCCGGAGAGGGCCGGGACGGCCCGTCGCCGCGGAAGGCGTTATCTGACCCTGCGCCTCTCCCCGGTCATGGCGGCCCTGCGCTCCTCCGGGGTGGTTCCTCCCCAGACGCCGTACATCTGCTGGGTGTTCAACGCGTACTCCAGGCAGCGCCCGCGCACCGGGCACCGGCGGCACACCGCCCTGGCGCGCTCGTACTGCTCACGGCCCGGTCCCTCGTAGGACACGGGGAAGAAAAGCTCGGGGTCCTCGCTGAGGCAGGACGAGCGGCGGGACCAGTGGATGATCGGAATGACGTTGCTCTTAACAGGCATGGCGATCCAATTGGGAGTAGGAACGGCTCAGGTGTCGGCGGCTCAGGTTGAGGATCGCGTGCCCGCTGTAATGGCATTCATACCTTTTAAGCGGAAAAATCGGGCGACCTTGACCGAGGATTTCGTGCTGCCCTGATCGTCCTGGTCAGAGGGTGGCCCGGGGCGAACGGACTGTCTGCCCGCCGCATCGGGACACCGTCCCGATGCCGTCGCCCCCGTTCGCGACTCCTCTCCGCGCCGGACCGGAGCGCGGCCCGCTCCGGTCCGGCGGCGGCTGCTTACAGCTGCGCCCGCGTCCTCTCGTCGGGCACGCAGTGGGTCATCTTCAGGCCGGTCACGTCGCGCGGCCCGTTCTTGCCGAGTCGGGACATCCGCTCGCGGTCCTCCTCGCTCAGGTCCTGGCTGGCCAGCGGCTCCAGGTGGGAGACGTCGTCGGGGCCGATCCCGAGTCCCTCCCCGACCCTGAGCCCGAGGTCGTCCTCGACCATCAGGAAGTGCCAGACCATGCGCTCCTGGACGGCGCGGTCGGCCTGCGTCAGCATGCCGACGAAGTTGAGCACGAGGTCGTCGCGCTCCCACTCCTCCATCAGCAGGTAGCGCTGGCCCGCCTGGGTGTAGTCGTTGGTCCGCGGGATGCGCTTGCGGGTCAGCCGCCCCGAGACGACCGGCCCCTGCTCGTCGTGGGTGGGGTACCTCCCCTCCCTGAGCCCCCCGGTGATGGACGGCTCGTAGTTGACGTGCGGGTTCTCGCCCTGCCCGTCGACGTGGTAGGTCATCTGGCCGTCGCGCTGGTTGGTGCGCACCTCGGCGTTCTTGGCCTGGTTGACCGGCAGCTGCAGGTAGTTCGGGCCCACCCGGTGGCGCTGGGTGTCGCTGTAGGAGAACGTGCGGCCCACCAGCATCTTGTCGTCGGAGAAGTCGAGACCGTCGACCAGGACGCCGGTGCCGAAGGAGATCTGCTCGTTCTCGGCGAAGTTGTTGGCCACGTTGCGGTCCAGGACCATCCTGCCGACCGGCATGGGCGGGAACTCGTTCTCCGGCCACACCTTGGTGTCGTCCAGCGGGTCGAAGTCCAGCTCGGGGTGCTCGTCGTCGCTCATGATCTGCACGAGCAGCTCCCACTCGGGGTGGTCGCCCCGGTCGATCGCCTCGCGCAGGTCCTTGGTGGCGTGCCCGAGCTCCTGCCCCTGTACGGCGGCGGCGTCCTCGGCGGTCATGCTGCGCACGCCCTGCTTGGGCATCCAGTGGTACTTGACCAGGTGGGTCTCGCCCTGGTCGTTCACCCACTTGTAGGTGTTGACGCCGAAGCCCTGCATGTGCCGGTAGTCGGTGGGGATGCCGCGCGGGCTGAACAGGTTGACGATCATGTGCATGCTCTCCGGCGTCTGCGACATGAAGTCGAAGATCCGGCCGGGCTCCTGCCTGAACGTCACCGGGTCCGGCTTGAGCGCGTGGATCACGTCGGGGAACTTGATGGCGTCCCTGATGAAGAAGACGCCGAGGTTGTTGCCGACGAGGTCCCAGTTGCCGTCCTCGGTGTAGAACTTCACCGCGAACCCGCGCGGGTCGCGGGCGGCCTCCGAGGAGTCCCTGCCGCCGATCACCGTGGAGAACCGCACGGCCACGTCGGTCCGCTTGCCGGCCTCCTGGAAGAGTTTCGCCCGCGTGTAGCGGCCGATCGGCTCGTCGCCGAGCTTGCCGTAGGCCTCGAAGTGGCCGTAGGCGGTCGTCCCCCGGGCGTGGACCACCCGCTCGGGGATGCGTTCACGGTCGAAGTGGCTGATCTTCTCCAGGAACTGGTAGTTCTCCAGCGTGGCCGGGCCCCTCGCGCCGACCGTGCGCTGGTTCTGGTTGTCGTAGACCTGGTGCCCCTGACGATTCGTCAGGACCGGACGGTCATCGCCCGGCTGGGGTCCCATGCTCGACACATCCGTCATGACGACGCTTCCTTCCCTGCCGCGATCGCTTCGGCGTGCGATATACATATCGATACACGGCCCCCTTATCCGACATAAGGCGCTTTATGGCGATAAGGAAGAAAATCTTCGCAAAAAGGGGCAGTGATTTACGCATGGCAATGCCCACCCGGGAACACGGTCCCCGGGTGGGCGTGCGGCGCTCAGGAGCTCAGGAGCTCAGCGGGCCTTCGCCGTGGCCCGCCGGTTCGCCTTCTTGATGGCCGAGACCAGCTCCTCCTTCGACATCGTGGACCGCCCCCTGACGTCCAGGCGCCTGGCCACGTCGTACAGGTGCTGTTTGGAGGCGTTGGCGTCCACCCCCTCGGCGGTCTTGCCCGCCTTGGGCCTGCTCCGGGCGGCCTGGGTGTCGGACGGGCCCTTGCGGCCCTTCGGCTCCCAGTGGTCGCCGACCTTCTCGAAGGAGTGCTTCAGCGCGGCGAACGCCGTGCGGTGCGCCCGCTCCCCCTCCCCGTAGGTCTCCACCGCGGAGTCATGTGCCTTGATCCACGTCTCCTGCGCCTTCTTCGGCGAACGCCGCAGGGTGGTCGGGATCTCCTCGCGTGCCGGCATTGCGTGGTCACCTCTCCTCTTTCTTCGCGGGGCACAACCTCAACGGCGACATGCCCGCCCGATCGCCGATCATGCCGTCACCTCCCGCCCAGCAGGGAGACGACGGCCCGCTCCACGGCGCCGTGCGTGGCCAGCCGCCCGAACCCGGTGTCGGCGCCCAGCCGGTCGAGCGCCCGCGCGACGGTCCTTCCCCTGCCGTACGCGTCGATGACGCGCGGGTCGATGTAGGAGGCGCGGGCGACGGCCGGGGTGTTGCCCAGGTAGTCGGCCACCTCCGCGACCACCCGGCTGACCGCCCTCCTCCTGCCGTTCCTGGAGCGGGCCCGGGAGGAGACGGCCAGGCCCACGGCGGCCAGGACCGTCGCGTGCCAGGTCCTGAAGTCCTTGGCGGACACCTCGGTCTCGAGCGTCTCACGCAGGTAGGCGTTGATGTCGTCGCTGCGCACGTCGGTCCAGCCGGAACCGTTCCGGTAGCGCAGCAGTTCCCCCTCCCCCTCGGCGTCGTGCAGCGCGGTGATCACCTTGCACACGTCCACGTCGACGATCTGCAGCTCCCTGGGCTTGCCTCCCTTGGCCGGGTAGGAGCAGATGACGCGCCCCGCCGAGCAGGTGACGTGCTCCATCCTGAGCGTGGCCAGCCCGAAGGACTCGTACGACTCCCCGCCGACCCGGAAGAACCCGATGTCGAGCATCCGCGCCGCGGCGGCCAGCACCCGCTCGCGCGGCAGCCCGCGCCGCCCCAGGTGCTCGGCCACCCGCTCCCTGAACACCGGCAGCCGCTCGGCCATGCGCCGCACCCGGTCGAACTTCGCCCGGTCCTGCTCCTCGCGCCAGACGTCGTGGTAGCGGTACTGGCGGCGTCCCGCGGCGTCGGTGCCGATCGCCTGGATGTGCCCGTCCGCCGACCGGCAGATCCACACGTCGGTCCAGGCGGGCGGCAGGGCCAGCGCCCTGATCCGGTTGAGGACACGGCGGTCGCGGACCGGCGTGCCGTTCGAATAGTGATAGCTGAACCCCCTGCCCCGGCGCCGTCGCAGGATGCCGGGCTCGGCGGGGTCGCTCTGCCGGAGTTCGCTCACGGCCGCCCCCTACCCCGCGTGGTCCCTCTCATGAGAGCGGCGATCGAACTCCTGGGGAGGGAGGGTACGAGGGTGGCGGCCGGAGCCTTCGACCGCGCCCAGGCCGTCACCGCCGCCTGCGGATCAGGCTTCGTCTCCCCCCGCCGAGACCCCGGAGACCACCTGGGACTTCTGGGACCGCTGGGACGGCTGGGACGGCTGGACGGTCACCCCGGCGTTGCGCAGGATCTCCTCCCCGGGCAGCACCGTGCTCTGCGCGACCGTCAGGCCGGACGCGGCCAGGTGGGCGTCCACGATGCGCAGGCCCACCCCGTAACCGGCCATGTCGGGGACGCCGGCCGGTTCCCGGCCGAACCTGCTCATGGCCGTGTCGCCCAGCACGTAGGCCGGGGTGTTCCACATGCCCTGCAGACCCGCGGCCGCGGTGATCGTCTCGTACGCGCGGTCGAACTCCGCGCCGGTCACCATCCCCGACCACGGGCCCATGGCCTCGGGGCCCGACAGTTCCCTGACGAACGCCTCGGCCAGCCCCTCGGACACGACGTGCTCGCCGACCGTGACCGTCGCGGGGTTCCACTCCACGTTGCGGTAGCGCACCTGGTGGTGGAACTCGTGCACCGCGCAGTGGGCGATCCTGCCGATGACGTCGTCCGAGGGCCAGGCCAGCAGGTAGAGCCAGCCCGGCGAGCCGCCCATGCCGTAGTAGCCGCCGGCGACGTTGGTGAGGTACGCGTCGTCGGGGTCGCCGAGCACGAGCATGACCTGCAGGCTCTCCGGCCCCTTGAGGTCCGGCACGGCGTCGCCGAGATGCCTCCAGGCGGACCGCAGGGCGTCCTCGATCTGGCCGCGCACGTCCCGCTCGACCAGCCGCCGCAGCGCGGGGAGGTGGCGGTCGTCGTCACGGTCCACGCGGAAGCCGCCGCCCATGTGGTGGATGTCGACGAGGTCGCCGGACATGGGAATGGCCTCGCGCATGGGCGCCAGCATCGCGCGCAGCGCCTCCGGGCGCCGCTCCAGCGGGAGATTCGCCAGGTCCAGCATGACCCGTGGGGTGTCGTGAACGATGATTTCCATGCCCGCGACGGTAAAGGCTCCCGTTACGGGAGACTCAAGCGAATTACCGGCGAGGAGCCGGGGAACGCGGGGGCGGTCACGGATCGCCCGCCCTCAGGGGCGCGCCACCGTCTCCCCCTCCCCTGCCGCGCCGTCGGTCCACAGGCGGCCGAAGCTCATCCGCTTGACCGGCGGCAGGGTGTCGCACAGGCGGAACCAGGCCTTCGCGCCGCGCCGGACGAGAGGGTTGCCGGAGATCATGAACTCCGCGAACCTCGCGGAGGTGCGGACGGCACCGAAGCCGTACTCGCGCATCCGGGTCTCGTAGCCGCCTATGGCCTCCGTCAGGCCGCCCCTGCCCCGCCGGAACGCCACCAGCCTGCTCGCCAGCAGGGCGGCGTCGCGCAGCGCCGTGTTGGCGCCGAAGCCCATCGCGGGCGTCATGTTGTGGATGGCGTCCCCGAGCAGCGTCACCGGCGTCGCGGGCCACCGGCCGACGGGGACGGAGGTCTTGAACGGCATCAACTGGACACTGGCCGGGTCGGCCTCGGCGACCAGGCGGCGCAGGTCGGGGTGCCAGCCGGAGGTCATCGTCCCGGCCAGAGCCTTGAGCCCGTCACCGTCGAGGTCCGCGGCCCCGGCCGGATAGGTCCCGTGAGGGGCGACGAAGGCCCACAGCACGTAGTCCTGGAGATCGTCGACCAGGGACCTCAGGTCGAGCCCGAACCCGGCGAGGCCGGTCTCCAGATCGGCGAGGCCCTCTTCCCGCGCGGTGCGGCCGGCTCCTCCGGCGACCCCGGGCTCACGGGCGGAACCGGGACCCGCCCCCCGGGCGAGGAGGCGATCCGCCCTGCGTCTGCCGTTGAAGGCCGCGGTGAACATGGCGCTCCCGCTCGGCGGCAGGATGAGGTTGAGCCCGTCGGCGAGGTTTCCGGGCAGCCACCCGCGGACCCGGTCGTCCAGCGGCAGCCGGGCGCCGATCGCGAGCGCGCCGGTGTCGACACGGCGGGCCCGCGGCAGATACTGGCCGCGTACGCGCGAGTTGGCGCCGTCCGCGCCGACCAGCACGTCCCCGGTGGCCGAGGTGCCGTCGGCGAAGAAGGCGACGATCCTGCCGTCCGGCCTCACCTCGTAGCGCTGGAAGGTCCTGCCGTGGTGGACGACGCCCTCCAGCCCGGCCAGCAGGAGCCTGCGCAGGGTGGTGCGGCTGACCGCGTACTGGCCCCCCGAGGGGTCGGCCGCCCCGCCGGTCATCACGCTCTCCTCCACGAACACGAGTTCTCGCAGCTGGTGGGTGTGGAAGCCGAAGCCGGGGCCGGGGTGGCCGGAGGTGGCGAGGAACGCCTCCCACAGCGGGCCCGGCAGGCACCGGTGCAACGCCCGGCTGCCGATCTGGTTCAGGTGGATGCGGTAGCCCCGCACCCAGCCGGCGGCGTCGCGCTCGCGCTCGTAGACCTGGACGTTCACCCCGGAGGGCAGCAGCGCCTGGGCCAGCGCCAGGCCTCCTATGCCGCCTCCGACGACGAGGACGTCGAGTGGTCTCGCGGGCATGTCAGGCTCCTTCGCCGTCGTTGTCGCCGTCGTTGTCGCCGGGGGGCGTCCCGGGGGATCCCCCGGCGCCGAGGAGCCGGGGCAGTTCGTCGAGCAGCGTCTCGTGCCAGGTGATCTCCGCCCGCAGGCGGACGAGGGTGTGGTCGAAACCGAGCGGTTCGAGGCCGCGGAGGTGGGGGGTGGCCGCCTCCCTCAGCCGCTGCCAGGTCTGGAGCTCGGCGGTGAGCTTGCGGTGCCGGTCCTCGATGACGGCCCGCAGCTCCCCCTCGCCCATGTCGGAGCTGAGCTGGAGAGCGAGGTCCACGGGGTCGGGCCGCAGGCGGGTGTCGCGCAGGGCCGCCTCGCGCAGCGACTCCAGCTCCAGCCCGCCGTCCTCGGTGATCGCGTAGACGGTCCGCGCCGGGAGGTTGCCCTGCTGCTCGGTGCGCACCGTCTCGATCACCCCTTCGGCCTCCATCCGGTGCAGCGCCCCGTACAGGGACCCGACCTTGATGTCGGTCCACAGCTCGGTCCGGTCCGTCTGCGCGCTCTGCCGGATCTGGTGACCGTGCATCGGCCCCCGGCGGGCCAGCGCCCCCAGGATGAACAATCGCGTACTACTCATGCGACTACTCAAACACGAGTAGATGGGGATAGTCAAACATGAGTACTCGTAAGCGAGTAGTAAGACAGAGAAGACCCATGGGATCTCCCCCCGGACACGCACCCGGCTCACTTAAAGCCCGACGGAGGCACCTCGCCCGGGCAGGCCTTTTCGACAGGGGAGATGCGATCTTCCCGCCTGGGCGTCCACCCGGTTCACTTCGGGCCCGGCGGGCGTGTCCGGCCCCGGGGCGTCCGGACGCACCGGGCGGGCGCCCCTAGATGGGCTCGCCCTCGTTCTCGTCGCCCTCCTGCGGGCCGGGCGTGCCGGTCCCGCTCTGGCTCGGCGACGGCGACGGGGTGGGCCGGCCCGGCTCGGGCGTCGCCGGGACCGGCGGCGGGGTCGGGACGAACACCGTGGGCGGCAGCGGCCTCGGCAACGGCTCGAAATCGTCTTCCCTGCGCAGCAGGAACCAGACCATCACCGCCAGCAGCACGAGCAGCACGGTCAGCACGACCCCGGCGATGATCACGGACCTGCGGGTCTCGGTCGGCGGCGGCGCGCCCTTGGGCGGCGCGGGCAGCGCGGGCGAGCGGTCGCCCACCCAGTGCGGCGCGAAGTCGGGGCCGTGCTGCTCGCCGATCAGCGTGCCGCTGACCAGCACCGGTTCCAGGAACCGCTCCGCCCCGGCCCTGTCGGGCTCGTACGGCGTGGCCACCCACGGGGCGCTCCCGCCGTCCATCGCCAGCACCTGCGGGACCGTGTCGGCCACCGCGGTGCGCGCGCGTGTCGCCCTGGCCACCCAGCCCCGCACGCCGGAACGGCTCGCCGTCGCGTCGCGGACCCCGGTGACGAAGCGGTCGCGGGCCGCCGGGTCGAGCGCCGCCCCCTTGGTCAGCACCGCGACCGAGACGGCCCGGCCGTCGGGCGCCAGCCCGAGGTAGACCAGCCCGGCGGGTCCCACGCGCAGGCGGGCCTGCACGAGGAAGGGCCCCAGCTGGGGCGGGTCACCGTACTGGAGTGGAGTGGCCACGTCTGACATGAAAGCACACCCGGCCGATCACACCACGCCCCGCGGGCCGCCGGGACGGGCCGCCCCGCGGGCACGCGGGGGCACGCCGGGGGCGCCCTGCGGGCACGCGGCGGGCACGCGGCGGGCGCTGTCAGGAAATACGGGGCGGGCCCGTCGTGCGAGCCGCCATTTCATTTGATGGAATACCGACATGACCGTCGCCGAAGAACTGCCGAGCGAGACCGACACCGGATTGCTGCGCGACGCCCTGACCGAGGTCCGGCGGGTCATCGTCGGGCAGGAGCACATGGTGGAGCGGTTGCTCGTGGCGCTCCTGGCCAGGGGCCACTGCCTGCTGGAGGGGGTGCCGGGGGTGGCCAAGACCCTGGCGGCCTCGACCCTGGCCACGGTGGTCGGCGGGGAGTTCGCCCGCATCCAGTTCACCCCGGACCTGGTCCCGAGCGACATCGTGGGAACCCGGGTGTACCACCCGTCCCGCGAGGCCTTCGACGTCGAGCTCGGCCCGGTGTTCGTCAACTTCCTGCTCGCCGACGAGATCAACAGGGCCCCGGCCAAGGTCCAGTCGGCGCTGCTGGAGGTCATGGCCGAGCGGCAGGTGACCCTCGCCGGGGAGACCCATCCGCTGCCCAGGCCGTTCATCGTGCTGGCCACCCAGAACCCGATCGAGTCGGAGGGCGTCTACCCCCTTCCCGAGGTCCAGCGCGACCGGTTCCTGTTCAAGGTCCGCGTCACCCATCCCAGCGCCCACGAGGAGCTGGAGATCCTGCACCGGATGAGCGTGACCCCGCCGACCCCCAGGCCGGTGCTCGACCCCGCGCGGCTGGCCGCGCTGCAGGCCATGGCCGACCAGGTCTCGGTCCACCAGCTCGTCGCCGACTACGTGGTCAGGCTCGTGATGGCCACCCGCTCCCCCGCCGAATACGGCCTGCCCGAGCTGCAGGAGAACATCGAGATCGGCGTCAGCCCCCGGGCCACCCTCGGCCTGGTCGCCGCGGGACGCGGCCTGGCGCTGCTGCGCGGCCGCGACTACCTGCTCCCCGACGACGTGCGCGACGTGGCGGTGGACGTGATGTCCCACCGGCTGATGCTCACCTTCGACGCCATCGCCGACGGGATCGACCCCGAGGACGTGGTCCGCCAGGTCCTCGCCGCGGTGCCGCCCCCGCTCGTCGTCTGGAACCAGGGCTCCCGGTGACCGGCCTCGAAGGCGCCGGCGATCCCGACCTGAGTACGGCCGAGCAGGCGTTGCGGCGACTGGAGCTCACCATCGTCCGGCGCCTGGACGGGCTGCTGCAGGGCGCCCACCAGGGACTCCTCCCCGGTCCGGGAAGCGAGTTCGGCGACAGCCGCGTCTACGTGCCCGGCGAGGACGACATCCGGCGGATGGACTGGGCGGTGACCGCCCGCACGACCGTCCCGCACGTGCGCGACCTGATCGCCGACCGGGAGCTGGAGACCTGGGCTCTGGCGGACCTGTCGCCCAGCATGGACTTCGGCACCGCCGGCATGGAGAAGCGGGACCTGGTCGTGGCCGCCGTCGGGGCGATCGGCTTCCTGTCGGGCCGGATCGGCAACCGCTTCGGCACGTACGTCCTGCACGACGAGTACGTCCACCGGATGCCCGCCAGGAGCGGCCGCCCGGCGCTGTACGGCCTGCTGCACTCGCTGATGGACGCCCCCAGGGGCCGCGCCGTCGCCGGTGCCCCCGATCTGGCCGAGGCCATCGAGATCCTGGCCTCGGCGCGGCGGCGGCGCGGCCTGCGGGTGATCGTCTCCGACTTCCTCGACCCCGAGCCCACCCTCGATCCCGGCCTGGAGCTGCCCTGGGAGCGGCCGATCCGGCGGCTCGCCGCCCACCACCAGGTGCTGGCCGTCGAGGTGATCGACCCTCGCGAGCTGGAGCTGCCGCCGGTCGGGCTGGTCAGCATGACCGACCCGGAGACGGGACGGAGCCGCCAGATCCAGCTCACGTCCCGGGTCCGCCAGGCCTACGCGGAGGCCGCCGCCGCGCAGCGGATGACCAACCAGGTGGCGTTGCGCCGCTGCGGGGTGGCCCACCTGGTGTTGCGCACCGACCGCGACTGGGTGTTCGACATCGCGCAGTTCGTGCTGCGGCAGCGTCGCATGGCGCACCTGACCCATCGGCCCCCGAGGTCGGGAGCGACACGGTGACATTCCTCTCTCCGGCCTGGATGTGGCTGTTCGCCGCGCTGGCGCTGCTGGTGGCGGGCTACGTGGCCGCCCAGTTCGCCCGGCGCCGTTACGCGCTGCGCTTCACCAACCTGCCCCTGCTGACGCTGGTGGCCCCCGCCGGGCCCGGCTGGCGCCGGCACGTGGCCCCGGCGCTGTTCCTCGTCATGATGAGCCTGCTGATCGTGGGCGCGGCCCGTCCCGCCGACTCGGTGCGCATCCCCCGCGACCGGGCGACGATCATCATCGCGCTGGACGTCTCGCTGTCGATGGAGGCCGACGACGTCCAGCCGAACCGGATCACCGCGGCCAAGGAGGCCGCCCAGAAGTTCGTCGCGGACCTGCCGGAACGGTTCAACGTCGGGCTGGTCGCCTTCGCCCGTTCCGCGTCGGTCGTGGTCTCGCCCACCACCGACCACCAGGCGGTCGGCACCTCCCTCGGCACCCTCGGCACCCGGGCGGGCACCGCGATCGGCGAGGCGGTGTTCAGCTCCCTGGAGTCGCTGCGCTCCTTCGACCAGCAGGCGGTGACCGACCCGCCCCCGGCCGCGATCGTGCTGCTGTCCGACGGCGACAACACCTCGGGACGTTCGGTGGCCGAGGCGATCGACTCGGCCAAGAGCGTACGGGTCCCGGTCTCCACGATCGCCTACGGCACCCAGGAGGGGACGGTCTCGATCGACGGCCGCGACGTGAACGTCCCGGTGAACAAGGCCACCCTGCAGACCCTGTCGGAGGGCACGGGCGGCCGGGCCTACCAGGCGGAGTCGGGCAGCGAGCTGAAGCAGGTGTACGAGCAGATCGGCACCTCGCTGGGCTACCGGACGGTCAACCAGGAGATCACCCATTGGTTCGTGGTGGCGGCGATCCTGGCCGGGCTGCTGACCGCCGGGGTGGCCCTGCTGCTGGGGTCGCGGATCCCCTGACCCCCGTGACCCCCGTGACCCTCGTCCGGCGGGGGCGGGCCTACGGGTGGGGATCGCGGCCGGGGGCGCGGCCGCCCTGAGCCGGTCCCGGCCGTTGGTAACGTTCTACGACGTGGCACATTACTTCGAGGAGCGTCCGGAGACCGCGGGCCGTCCCGGCTCGGTCACGCTCGTGCTCCCCGACCTCCATCTGAGACTGGAGACCGACAGCGGGGTGTTCTCCGCCGAGCGCGTCGACCAGGGCACCCGGATCCTGCTGGAGAGCGTCCCCCCTCCGCCGCCGGGCGGCGACCTGCTCGACCTGGGCTGCGGCTACGGGCCGATCGCGCTGACGATGGCCTCGCGCGCCCCGGAGGCGACGGTCTGGGCGGTGGACGTCAACCGCAGGTCGATCGAGCTGTGCGCGAGAAACGCCAGGGCCGCCTCCCTTGACAAAGTAAGGTCGATGCATGTCGACGAGGTCCCGCCGGAGGTGCGGTTCTCCGCCATCTGGTCCAATCCGGCGATCCGCATCGGCAAGGCCGCGATGCACGAGATGCTGACCCGCTGGCTGTCGCGCCTCACCCCGGACGGCGTCGCCCACCTGGTGGTCCAGAAGCACCTGGGCTCCGACTCCCTGCAGCGCTGGCTGAACGAGCGGGGCTGGCCCGCCGAGCGCGTGGCCTCCCGCTCCTCGTACCGGATCCTCCGGGTGGAGGCGCGCCCGGAGGCGGAGCCGCGGTGAGCCCCCGCTTCCCCCGCGAGCACGCCGGCGCGACGGGTACGGGCAGGCGAGCACGGGCGGGCACGGGCGGCGGCACGGTGGCGGGCGAGAAGCGGATCACCGCGAAACACACGGGACGAACGAGGAACGACGAGGAACGGTGAACGACCGATGACGGCGAACCCGCGCAGGCAGCTGCGCCCGACCGATGTCAAGCGCCTCAACCGCACCTGGCGGAGGAACACCGAGGGGCGGCTGGCCCTGATCCTGGAGTCGGTGACCGGCCCGTTCAACATCGGTTCCATCTTCCGCACGGCCGCCGCCTTCGGTGTGGAGCGGATCTGGCTGGCGGGAAACGCCACGCCGCCGACCAACCCCAAGGCGCAGAAGACGGCGCTGGGCACCGACCGGCTGGTGGCCTGGGAGGAGCCGGTCCCCGTCCTGGAAGCCGTACGGGCGGCCAAGGAGGACGGGTTCGCGGTGATCGCGGTGGAGCTGACCGGGGACGCCGTGCCCCTGTCCGAGGCCAAGCTGGGCGGGGACGTGTGCCTGGTGGTGGGCAGCGAGGACCACGGGTGCTCCCCCGCGCTGCTGGAGGCCGCCGACGGCGTCTGCTACATCCCGCAGGTCGGCCGGGTCGGCTCGTTCAACGTCGCGGTGGCTGCGGCGATCGCGGTGGCCGAGGCCCGCCGCCAGGAGTGGTCGGGCAAGGTGCCGCCCGAGGAGTGAGGGCGCGCGGCCGCCGGGCCGGTCACGGCGACCTGTTCTCGTCCGTTCCCGGCCCGACGGCCGCGCGCCCGGCACGGTCACGCCCGTCGTGCTCACCGTGGCCGTCGTGGTCCCGGTCGCCGTCGAGCGGGACCTTCTCCCCGCCGTACGCCCTGCTCATCATGGCGCGAAGCCTGCGGAGCGGGTGATGCTTCCCGTTGTGCGCCGGGACACCTTCCCCGTCGCCGTCCTCGGCCGTCCCCGGAAGGATCGGGACCGGCTCCTTGCCGCGCACCTGGGCCTCGATGGACTCCATGGGCGGGACGTGGACCTCGATGTACTCCCCCGTGGGCCGGCGCTTGATCACACCGGTCTCCACACCGTGCCCGAGAGCCTCGGCGTCGCGGCGCTGCAGGCCCAGGCAGATCCGGTAGGTGACGTAGTACGCCACGGCCGGACCGAGGAAGACCAGGACCCTGCCGGTGTAGATGATCTCGTTTATCGAGAGGCGGGAGTTCGCGGCGATCACGTCGGTGGCGGCCATCAGCCACAGGACGCCGTAGAACGTGACCGCCGACATGCCGATCGCGGTGCGGTGCGGGTTGTTGCGGGGGCGGTCGACGATGTTGTGCTCGCGGCGGTCCCCGGTGACCCACTGCTCGGCGAACGGGTACAGGACCAGGCCCACCAGGATGATCCCCAGCGGGAGCAGCGCCGGGATGATCACGCTCATCGGCAGCGTGCCCCCCTCGGTGCCGAAGAGGTTGATCTCCCAGGAGGGCATCAGGCGCAGCGAGCCGTCCAGGAACGCCAGGTAGAAGTCGGGCTGGGAGCCCGCCGAGATGTCGGACGGCGTGTAGGGGCCGTACAGCCAGACGGGGTTGATCTGGGCGAAGGTGCCCAGCAGCGCGATGACGCCGAAGGTGAACATGAAGTAGGCGCCCGACTTGGCCATGAAGGAGGGGTAGGTCGGCCCGCCCACCACGTTGTCGTTGGTGCGGCCCTTGCCCGGCATCTGCGTGTGCTTCAGCACCCACGTCAGGATCAGGTGGGCGGTGATGAGCGCCAGCAGGATGCCCGGCAGGAGCAGGATGTGGATCGAGTAGAACCGCGGGATGATCTCATCGCCGGGATACTCGCCGCCGGTGAGGAGGAAGGTGAGCCAGGTGCCGACCAGCGGCAGTGACTGCGCCACACCGGCGGTGATCCGCAACCCGGCGCCGGAGAGGAGGTCGTCGGCCAGCGAGTAGCCGGTCAGGCCCTCGAACAGGGAGAGGGCCAGCAGGGCGACGCCGATCAGCCAGTTCAGCTCCCGCGGCTTGCGGTACGCCCCGTTGAAGAAGATCCGGAGCATGTGGATCATCATGCCGCCGATGAACAGCAGGGCCGCCCAGTGGTGCATCTGCCGCATCAGCAGGCCACCGCGCACGTCGAAGCTGATGTCCAGTGTCGAGGCGTACGCCTCGGACATCGCGATGCCCTTGAGCGGCGAGTAGGAGCCGTTGTAGACGACCTCCTCCATGACGGGCTTGAAGAAGAACGTCAGGAACGTGCCGGTCAGCAGCAGGATGACGAACGAGTAGAGAGCGATCTCCCCCAGCAGGAAGGTCCAGTGGTCAGGGAAGATCTTCCGCATGTTCCGTTTGAGGAATCCCGCCGTGCCGAGACGGTCGTCGGCGAAACCGCTCACGCTCGCCAGGCGTCCGGACGTGCTTCCCTTGCTCATGCGCGGCCTCCGTTCTCACGGACCTCCGCCTCGACGCCGCCGCGCCCCGGAAAACCGGAAATCAGGCGAAACAGCGAGGTCGGCCGTGGACAACCAGGTATTTCCCATCATCCACGGCGATGGGCAGGCCAGGGCAAAGTCCTGCCCGGGGTCCGGCCGCGTCCCGTTCGGCACCTTGTGATCCAAACGTTCACCCGCCCGCGATGACGCGTCCAGCTCGCAGGGGGCATACTCCTGCACGTGCAACGCCGTTATCCCTTCCTCGACCATCCCGGCCCCCTGCCCTTCGCCCACCGGGGTGGAGCCGCCGAGGGCAGGGAGAACACCTTTCCCGCCTTCGAGCGGGCCGTCGGACTCGGTTACACCTATCTGGAGACCGACGCGCACGCCACCGCCGACGGGGTGCTGCTGGCCTTCCACGACCACACCCTGGACCGGGTGACCGACCGCCGGGGCCGGATCGCCGAGCTGCCGTACCGGCTGGTGCGCGAGGCGCGGATCGGCGGCGTGGACGAGATACCGCTGATGGAGGACCTGCTGGGCTCGTGGCCCGAGGCGCGCTTCAACATCGACGTCAAGGAGTCGGCGGCCATCGCGCCGCTCGCCCGGGCGATCGGCAGGACCGCCTCCCACGACCGGATCTGCCTCACCTCCTTCTCCGAGGAGCGGCTCGCCAGGGCCCGCGCCGCGGTCGGCCGCGAGGTGTGCTCCTCGCTGGGCCCGCGCGGCGTGGCGACCCTGCGCGCCGCCGCCACCACCTCCGGGTACGGCCGCCTGCTCGCCCGCCTGGCCCGCGCCGGTGTGCCGTGCGCGCAGGTGCCGGTGGGCTTCCGCGGCCTGCGGATCACCACGCCCGCCCTGATCCGCACGGCCCACGCGCTCGGCATGCAGATCCACGTGTGGACCGTCAACCACACCGGGGTGATGGAACGCCTGCTCGACCTCGGTGTGGACGGCCTGATGACCGACAACATCTCGGGGCTGCGCGACGTGCTGGAGTCCCGCGGCCAGTGGTATCCAGGTCGTCTCGCCGCGTAGGCCGCGCGGGCGCGAGTCCTCCGCCCGTTCCCCGCTCCTCCCTCGATTCCCCGATTTCCCCCCGCCTCCCGACAGACCGAGGACCGCTCATGACCTCCGAACAGGCCGTCGAGGACTCCCCCCAGTCCCGGCGCCGCGAGCAACGCGGCTGGTACTTCTACGACTGGGCGAACTCCGCCTTCCCGACCACCATCCTGACGGTCTTCCTCGGCCCGTACCTGACGACGATCGCGGAGGCCGCCGCCCAGGGGCGCCCGTACGTGGACGTGATCGGGTTCGACGTGCGGCCCAGCGCCTACTACTCCTTCGTGGTGGGCTTCGCGGCCATCCTGCAGATCATCCTGATGCCCCTGGTGGGCGCGCTGGCCGACCACACCGGCCGCAAGAAGGAGCTTCTCGGCCTGTTCGCCTACCTCGGCGCCGGTGCGACCGTCTGCTTCTGGTTCGTCGCCGACGGGCGTTACCTGCTGGGCGGCGCGCTGTTCCTGGTGTCCAGCGTCGCCTTCGCCGCCGCGTTCGTGATCTACAACTCGTTCCTGCCGGAGATCGCCACGGCGGACGAGCGTGACAAGGTCTCCGCCAGGGGATGGGGTTTCGGCTACCTCGGCGGCGGCCTGCTGCTCGCCCTCCATCTGGTGCTCTTCCTCTACCACGAGTCCTTCGGCGTCACCGAGGGCGACGCCGTGCGCATCGCCCTGTCGTCCGCGGGCCTGTGGTGGGGCGGGTTCACGATCATCCCGCTGCTGCGGCTGCGCAACCGGCGGGCGCTCCCCTCGGGCGCCGAGTCGACCGTCCAGGCGGTGACCGGCAGCTTCCGCCAGCTGGGCCGCACGATCAGGGAGCTGCGGCGCTACCCGCTGACCCTGGGCTTCCTGGTCGCCTATCTCATCTACAACGACGGCGTGCAGACCGTCATCTCCTTCTCGGCCACCTACGCCCAGGAGGAGCTCGGGCTAGCCCAGGACGTGCGGATCCAGGCGATCCTGATGGTGCAGTTCGTGGCCTTCTTCGGAGCCCTGCTGCTCGGCAGGCTCGCCGCCTCGTACGGGGCCAAGCGGGTCGTGATGGTCGCGCTGATCGCCTGGATCGCCGTGGTGGCCGTGGCCTACTTCCTGCCCAGGGGCGCGGCCCTGCCCTTCTTCGCGCTGGCGTTCGCCATCGCGATCGTGATGGGCGGGACCCAGGCCCTGTCGCGGTCGCTGTTCTCCCATGTGATCCCGAAGGGCAAGGAGGCGGAGTACTACAGCCTGTACGAGATCAGCGACAAGGGCTCGACGTTCCTCGGCTCGTTCACCCTCGGCCTGGCGCTCCAGCTGACCGACAGCTACCGCCTGGGCATCATCTCTTTGATGATCTTCTTCGTGCTCGGTTTCGTGCTGCTCGCCCTCATCGACCTGCCCAAGGCCATCAGGGCGGCCGGAAACCAGGTGCCCGAACGCATCTGAGAAACCCCAGAAAAGAGGGCCCTCCGCAGACCGGGTCAAGAACGTGCGATTGGATCACCCTGTCTGTGGGAATCCACACACGGTATCAAGCGTTGTACGCCGTGGGAGACGAACCCCTCACGACGGGGCCCTCAGGAGGCATTCAGACATGGGCGAGCGTGCGCTACGCGGCACCAGACTCGGGGCGACCAGCTACGAGAACGACCGCAACACCGATCTGGCCCCGCGCCAGGAGGTGTCCTACACCTGCCCGAAGGGTCATCGATTCGACGTTCCGCTTGCCGCTGAAGCCGAGATCCCGGCGACCTGGGAGTGCCGCATGTGCGGCGCGACCGCCCTCCGGGTGGACGGCGAGCTGCCGGAGGCAAAGAAGGCCAAGCCCCCACGGACGCACTGGGACATGCTGCTGGAGCGCCGCACGATCGAGGACCTGGAGGAGGTGCTCAACGAGCGCCTGGCGATTCTACGCGCCCAGCGCCGCAAGAGCGCCTGACCGATTTCAGAGAGTTCGGAAAGCGTGAGACCCCCGGCCCACCAGGGCCGGGGGTCTCACGCTTTCCCGATCCCGGAGGGCCGTCCCGGCCACGGAAGGGCGTCCGGCTCCTCCCCCGGCGGCGGGCCCGAGGGGAAGTGGCCCAATGGATTGGCGCGGAATTGGCCCTTAAGATCGGTCCGCTCTCCCCCTAGGGTCGCTCCCATGACCACTTCTACCAGCGAGGACACCGGCGGCACCGCGTCCACGGCCCGCGGGAAGGCCTCGGCGCTGCGGGCGCTGCACGTACCCGGCCGCCCGCTGGTGGTGCCCAACGTCTGGGACGCCGCGTCGGCCCGCGCCGTCGAGGCGGCGGGCTTCCCGGTGATCGCCACCGGCAGCGCCGCGATCGCCCCGGTGCTCGGGTACGACGACGGCGAGGAGACGCCCGTCGGGGAGATGCTGGCCGCGATCGCCAGGATCAGCCGCTCGGTCGGCCTGCCCGTCACCGCCGACATGGAGCGCGGCTACGGGCTGGAGCCCGCGGAGCTGGTCGAGCGGCTGGTCGCCGCGGGGGCGTCCGGCTGCAACCTGGAGGACTCCGACCCCCGGACCGGGGCGATGGCCGACGTCGACGAGCAGGCCGCCCTCCTCGGCGCCGTCAGGGCCGCCGCGACCGCCGCGGGCGTGGACCTGGTGATCAACGCCCGGGTCGACACCTACATCCACGGTACGGGGAGCGCCGAGGAGAGGCTGGCCGAATCGGTGCGGCGGGGCCGCCGTTACCTGGAGGCGGGCGCCGACTGCGTCTATCCGATCTTCGCGGCCGAGGCGGGGGCCGTCCGCGCGCTGGTGGAGGGGATCGGCGGGCCGATCAACATCCTGTTCCGCCCCGGCACGCCGTCGCTCGGCGAGCTGGCGGACCTCGGGGTGGCCCGCGTGAGTTTCGGCCACGGCCTGCACGAGGCCGTGCGGGCGTACGCGGCCCGGATGCTCGCGGCGATCCGGGACGGCGAGAGCCCCTACCCTCCGGGGTTGTCCGCGCCCTGACCCCGGCGCCCCGCGTCCGGCACGGGCGGCACGGACGGCACGGCCTCCGCGGCGCCCGGTTCAGAGGCGCAGTTTCCCCTGGGCGCCGCCCCGCCACTCCACCAGCAGGACGGTCGCGTCGTCCTGCAGCCTCCCGTCGTGATACTCCAGCACGCTGCGGATCAGGCGGCGCAAGGTCTCCGGTACGGGAAGGCCGTCGGCGTTGCGGCGGATGATGAAGTCGACGAAGCGCTCCAGGCCGAACTCCTGCCCCAGCCGGTTACGGGCCTCGGTCATGCCGTCGGTGTAGAGGAGCACGCGGTCGCCGGGTTCCAGCTGCTCCCCGCACGGGGTCACGGCCAGTCCCAGGCCGAGACCCATCGGGTGAGCGGGCGGGCACTGCAGGGTGGCGACCCAGCGCCCCCTCCTGATCACCACCGGGGGGTGGTGCCCGCGGTTGACCCAGGTGAACACGCCGGTACGCATGTCCAGGTCGGCCAGGATCCCCGTGGCGAAGCGGTTGCCCACGCCGAACTCCTCGATCAGCACCTCCTCGATCCCCTCGCTGACCTCGACGAGGTCGGCGCCCTGGCGGCGGCGGTTGCGGCAGGCGGCCACCGCGAGGTTCGCGGTCAGCCCCGCGGACGCGTCGTGGCCCATCGCGTCGAAGATGGCCAGGTGGACGGAATCGCCGGCCAGCGCGTAGTCGAAGGCGTCGCCACCGAGTTCGTAGGCCGGTTCGAGCGCGGCGCCGATCACCACCTTCTCGGTGGCGAAGGTGAGCGGCGGCAACAGGTTCCACTGCATCTCGGCGGCGACGTTCATCGGCCGGGTCCGTACCAGCCGGGCGTAGGAGTCGCTCTGGGAGTGCTTGCTCGCCAGCAGCAGCGCGACCATGGACGCGAGATGCCTCATGTCCTCCTGGGCCCGTTTCCCGTCCGTCCGCGGCCGGAGACTGACGCGCAGTACCCCCAGGCGTTCGGTGCCGTCGAGCAGCGGCACCCACCAACGGCCCGGTTCGTCTTCCAGAGGGGGCCTGGACAGGATGCGCACCTCCTGGAAGGCCCGGCCCGCCAGCGTCCCGTCGATCCGCAGCTCGCCCTTCTCCCGATCCGTCTCCTCACCGGCGCCATGGCCGTTCAGCGGGCGCAGCACTTCCTGTTGCAGATCGGCCAGGTAGATCAGCACGTCGTACAGCCCGACGTGGGCGGCGTGCTCCTCGACGATGGCCGGTAGATCCTCCATCGCGCTCATGTGGCTGGCCTCGGCCAGTCCCGCGAGCATTCTCGCGCGTCCTTCGCAGGGCCTCATCCTGCCGTTCCCGCGATTCCCGTCCGTTCGCGGTACAGATGACATGGATCCGTCCACGACCACTCCTCGACACTCACGGCACCACCCAGGGCGGCCGGCGCGGGTGGCGCATCGGCGTCCATCCAGAATCTCTACCCCCGCCCGGGGGATTGACCCGGCTCCCCCGCCCTCCTCCGGGGAACGGTGGATCACCATTCGTCGGCGGGCAGGTCGACGCCGTCGACACGGTCGTAGATCACCGCTCCGTCGGACAGCCTGACCACGCGCACCCTCCTGGCGAGCCCGGCCGTCTCCAGGTCACGAGCCGAGTGCACCGCGTGCCGGGGAAAGTGGTAGCGGTCGCGGGTGCCCCCGTGCGGCTCGTCACGCTCGCAGACGACCTCGTAGCGGTCCTCCGGCCATACCGGGGGCGGCGTCTTCCGTCCTTGACCGGTGAGCCTGGTCATCGGCTCTCCTCCTCTCCTGGAATGTTCACTTCACGTGAGCGGAACAGTCACCGAGTGATCCTTTTAGACATTCTTAATCACCCCATTATGGCCATTCGGAGCCACGGAACTGTAAGGTGAGCACCCCTCGCAGTGATTGGTCGGTCAACCAGTCACGGTCCGGGCCACCCCACGACCGATCCCGCACGCCGCCAGACCCGACCTTCCTTTGGCACGTTCCAACCCTCTCCCCTCCGCCAGGAGCCCGCCATGCCTGCCATCGACCATTTCGCCTACGGGTTCGTCACGCCGGCGGCCTCGTACCTCATGTCGAGCATCGGCTGTCTGCTGGGGCTGCTGCTCGCCGCGCGGGCGCGCGGGGCGGAGGGCGGCTCGCGCGCGCTCTGGCTCGGCGGCGCGGCCCTGTCCATCGGCGGGACCGGCATCTGGGTGATGCACTTCATCGCGATGATGGGCTTCGACGTGCAGGGCACGTCGATCCGCTACGACGTACCGCTGACCGTCGCGTCCGCGCTGCTCGCGGTCGTCGTCGTCGGCGCCGGCCTTTTCCTGGTCTCGCGCAGGGAGAACAGCACCGGCGCGCTCGTCGGCGGCGGGCTGCTCACCGGCCTGGGCGTGGCCGGGATGCACTACCTGGGCATGGCGGCCATGAACATGTCCGCGCCCGTGAGCTACGACCCTCTGCTGGTCGGTTTGTCGCTGCTCATCGCCGTGGTCGCGGCGACGGTGGCGCTCTGGTTCAGCCTGCGCGTACGCGGTGCGCTCGCCACCACCGGCGCCGCCCTGCTGATGGGACTCGCAGTGAATGGAATGCACTACACCGGCATGTTCGCCGTCGGCGTCGGTGCGCACGCCGACGCCGCGCCGGCGAGCGGGGCACAGGGGATGGACTTCATGCTGCCCCTGCTCGTCGGGATCAGCCTGCTCACCCTCGGACTGCTCCTGGCCATCTTCCTGTCCCCCTCCGAGCAGGAGCTGCGCGAGGACGCGGAACTCCGGTCGCAGCTGCGGCGCGACCGCGCGGGCGACGACCGCCACCCCGCCGGGCCGATGGAACCCCACGCGCGGCCGAACCGGCGGCGCGAGCCGTCCCTGTTCGACGACCACGGCCCCGGGCACTGACCGGGCACCCTCCCCGCCAGGGGAGGGCCAGGGGAGGCCCGAGGAGGCCCGGCGAAAACCCGTGGCGGCGACGGCCTCCCCGACGGCACACTGCCCGCGTGAGCGAAACATCGCGTCGCACGGTGAACGCCCCCGTGAGCGAAGCCGAGGCATCAGGCCGCACGGTGAGCACCCCGTGAGCGAAGCCGAGGCGTCGGGCCGCACGGTGAGCGCCCTCGTGACGGCCGGCGACGAGTGGCTGGGAACGGTCGGGCCGTTCCCGGTGGCCGACCCCTGGTGGGCCGAGGTCGGATCGGTCGTGGCCCACCTGGAGGAGACGCTCGGCACGCCCGTGGTGGTGCTGCGCCTGGTCGACGCCGAGGATCGGGGCCGCGGCCCCCGCGAGGGCCACACGACCTACCACGTCGAGGCCCTCGGCCGCCCTGCGGCCGGCCCGGCCTCCTTCGGGTCCGGCGCCGCGGACGCGGCCGGGAGGCCGTCCGCGCCCGCGGACCTGACGGCCCCCGTGGCGCACCGGGCGGAGTGGGCGAAGGCCTCGGGGGTGCGCGAGGCACTGGGCTGGGCCGGGACCGCGCTGCGCGAGGCGGGCAGGCCCCCCGAGGGGCCCGCGCGTCAGGTGAGGACGTGGAACCTGGCGGGGCTGTTCCGCATCCCCACGAGTCCGGGGCCGGTCTGGCTGAAGATCACTCCTGGTTTCGCCGCCGACGAGGCCCGCGCGATCGGGATGCTCGCGGCGGAGGACCCCGGCCTGGTGCCCGCCGTCGTGGCGGCCGACACCCCGAACCGGCGGGTGCTCCTGGAGCACGTGCCCGGCGCCGACTGTCGCGACGCCCCGCGGGAGATCGTCGCCGAGGCGGTGAGCCGACTGGCGAGGGCGCAGGCGGCCCTCGCCGGGCGCTGGGGCGGCGGGCGGCCCGGCGGGCTCCTCGACCGCACGCCCTCGGCCCTGGCCGCCCTGGTGGGCGGGCTGCTCGACGGCGAGGCGGCCGGCGACCTGGACGCCGGGGAGCTGCGCCTGGCCCACCGGCTGGCCGACCGCCTGCCGTCGCTGACCGCCGCGCTGGAGTCCTGCGGCCTGCCGTGCACGCTGGTGCACGGCGACTTCCACCCGGGCAACTGGGTGTCGGGGCCGCGCGGCACCGTCGTGCTGGACTTCGCCGACAGCCACTACGGCCACCCCGCCCTCGACGGGCTGCGGCCCCGCGACTTCCTGCCCGCCGACCGCTGGGAGGCGGCGGCGGAGGCCTGGTGCGAGACGTGGGCGGCGAGCGTCCCCGGCTGCGACCCGGCCCGCGCGCTGATCCTGGCGGAACCGCTGCAGCATCTCGCGTACGCCCTCCGCTACCAGGAGTTCCTCGACAACATCGAACCCAGCGAGCGGCGCTACCACGAGGGTGACCCGGCGCAGGCCGTCCGCGCGGCCGTGGCCGCCGCCGAGGTGGCCGGCGCCCTCTGAGGGGATCTCCCCCGCACCGGCGGGCCTGTCCGCGGGGCCGGAGGCGGGAACGACCGGTGGGCGGCCGGCCCGTCACTCACCCGCGCACAGCGCGGGAGCCTTCTGGTGCGGGTAGACGTGGTCCAGATCGTGGTCGGGTGGCAGGACGCAGCGGCGCTCGCCGGGCTCGGTGTGCGGGCACCGGAGCGCGTCGACGCGGCGCGGCAGCGTCGCCGTCTCCTCGCTCCCGCCGTCGGCGGCGGCTTCGTCAGTCATGACACGTGTCCTTCTGTGACATCCGTGCCGTGACGGCCGGACGGTGGGAGGCCGGGACGACGGTCCGCGCGGGGCGCGTCCGGGGGAGACACGGAACGGATCCCGCGAGGGAGCCTTCCCCGCGGGCGGCCGCACGTGCGGCGCAGCGACCCATCCTCGCGAGTTCTGGATGTCCAGAACAAGTCATCGACGCTGCTCCGTTTGATCGCTGTCAAAAGTCGGCACCCGTGCGCCGAAGGCGCGGCGACCAGTCTTCCAGAGTTCCCCCCGGCCGCGCGAGGGGGAAATCACGCGATCGTCGATCACTCGCCCGCCGTTTCGGCCATATTCCTCGACCGTTTCGGTCACATCACGCCTCCAGGGGAAAGGCGTCCGCGGTCCTCGCACAGGTCGCCGTGCCCTCACCGTTCATCGCCCCAGAAAGCCATCAAGGTCCCCATAACATCGCGATAGGGATTCTTTGGGAGATCCCTCCGCAGGCCTCTCCCCCATACCTTGACATCACCCCTCACAAGGAGTGTTCATGTTACGTCGAGGTACCCTCCTGACCGGCGCCGCTACCGTGGCCCTGTACCTGGTCGCCACCGTGGCGCCCGCCGTCGCGGCATCCGCCCCCCCTGCCCAGCCTCCCGCAACGATGATCGAGGCCCTCCAGCGCGACCTCGGTCTCACCGCCGAGCAGGCCGTCCAGCGCCTGGCCAACGAGCACCGCGCGGCCGCCTCCGAGGCCGCCCTGACCCAGGAGCTCGGCGCCGAGTACGCCGGCGCCTGGCTCAACGGTGACGCCTCCCAGCTCTCCGTGGCCACCACCGACGCCGCCGACGCGGGCGCCATCAGGGCCAAGGGCGCGCAGCCCGTGATCGTCGGCCGTTCCCTGGCCAACCTCGAGGCCGTCAAGGCCAAGCTCGACGGGGCGTCGGCGGAGGCGAAGGCCGGCGCGTCCCTCTGGTACGTCGACGTCACGACCAACAGCGTCGTGATCCTCGCCGGCAGCCAGGCCGCGGGCGAGGCCCTCGCCGCCGCCGCGGGCGCCGACAAGGGCGTCGTGAAGGTGGTGCTCTCCACCGAGCAGCCCCAGGCCTTCATCAACATCATCGGTGGCAACGCCTACTACATCGGCAGCAGCCGCTGCAGCATCGGCTTCTCCGCGCGCCGGGGCAGCGCCCCCGGCTTCGTGACCGCCGGCCACTGCGGCAGGGCGGGAGCCACCACCAGCAGCCCCTCCGGCACCTTCTACGGCTCGTCGTTCCCCGGCAACGACTACGCCTGGGTCTCCACCCCCGGCCACACCGTGACCCCCTACGTCCGCGGCTCCGGCGGCGCCAACGTCACCGTGCGCGGCTCCACCCAGGCCTCGGTCGGCGCCTCGATCTGCCGCTCCGGCTCCACCACCGGCTGGCGCTGCGGCGTCATCCAGCAGCACAACGCCAGCGTGAGGTACTCGCAGGGCACGGTGAGCGGCCTGACCCGCACCAGCGCGTGTGCCCAGCCCGGCGACTCCGGCGGCTCGTTCATCTCCGGCAGCCAGGCCCAGGGTGTCACCTCAGGCGGCTCCGGCAACTGCAGCGTCGGCGGCACGACCTACCACCAGCCGGTCAACGAGATCCTCTCGGCGTACGGGCTGACGCTCGTCACCGGCTGATCTCGCCTCCTCACCAGCTGCTCCCCGTGAGCAACCCCCCGATGGCCGAGGAGGCCCGCTAGAGATGTCAAGGATCATCCGCTTCGGCGTCGCCCTCATCCTGGGGCTGGCCTTCCTGGTGACGGTCACCCCCGCCCAGGCGGCGCCCGCCCACGCGGCGGACGCCCGCACCGCGGCGGTTCGCGTGCTCAGATACGACGCGAGCAGGGCCGCGGAGTTCCGGTCCGCCGTCGACCAGGCGGCCCAGATCTGGAACTCCAGCGTCTCGAACGTACGACTGGTGGCCGGCAGCCCCGCGGACTTCGTGGTGCTCGCCGACAACGGCTGGCCCCGCGCGCAGCCCATCAGCCTGGGTCGCGGAACGGTGTGGATGGGACGGCAGGCGACCGCGCAGGGCCACAACCCGCTGCGCATCGCCGCCCACGAGATCGGCCACATCCTGGGCCTGCCCGACCGGCGTACCGGCCGGTGCACGGACCTGATGTCCGGCGCGAGCGCGGGCACGAGCTGCACCAACCCGAACCCGAACACGGCGGAGAGAGCCGAGGTCCAGCGCAACTTCGCCGGTTTCGCCCCGGCGATCGACTTCGGTCAGATCTACGTCGACAGTCCCGAGTACGCGGCGTCCCCGTCCTAGACGGACGCCCGCGAGCGCCTCGCCGGTCCGGCCGTTCCCTCGGCCGGGCCGGCGAACCCGTGTCCGGGGACCGGCCAAGGCCCGGCTCCCGGCGGGCGGGAGATCCACCGGAACGCCCGGCCCCCGGCGTGCGAAGCCCGCGTCAGAGGAGTTTCTCGAAGCAGAGGGAGCCCGGGAGCCGGTCGTAGGGAGGGAAGACGGGGATGGGGGTGTAGCCCTCCCGCTCGTACATCCGCACCGCGTCCGGCTGGCGGGGACCGGTCTGCAGGACGACCCGGGGCGCGCCCAGCGCGCGGGCCGCGTCCTCGGCGGCGGCCAGCAGGGCCCGCGCCACGCGGGTGCCCCGGTGGGACGGGGTCACGAACATCCGCTTGAGCTCCATGTCGTCACCGAGCCGGCGCAGCGCCACGTGGCCGACCGCGACGCCCTCCGCCGCGTGGGCGACCCCGGTGTAGGCGACGGTCCCCGGCTCGACGTTCATGCCGCTGGGCATGAGGCCCGCGGCGAGCACGTCGGCGTAGCGGGCGTCCATCTCCTCCGTCATGGCCCGCCGGAGCGCCACGGCCGCCGCGTCGTCCCAGCCGACCGGCCGGACCTCGACCAGGCCGGTTCCCTGCGTGAACGCGGTCATGTGCGAAACCGCCCCTCTCCCCGTTCTCGCGGCCGCGGACCGCCCCGGGCTCGCCGCGGCGCGTGTCGCGCCGTCACACCCTCACGATTCCGAGTCATGCGAAATTCCGACTTAAAAGGTAGAAAAACAGGGTTTTCCTGTCAACGTCCATGGCAGGATCTCACGGACACGGCGACGCCCGAGGGTCGGCCACCGGCCACGAGGGAAGGATCCGGGCATGACCAGTTCCCGCATCAGCGTCTCGGTGGACGCGCACACCCCGCCGGAACGGGTGTTCGCCGTGCTCACCAACTGGCCGAGACACGACGAGTGGATGGTCCTGACCCGGGCGCGCGTCACCGCCGGGAACGGCCACAGCGTCGGGAGCCGCCTGGAGGCCTTCACCGGGGTGGGACCGGCCGGGTTCCTCGACACCATGGAGATCACCGAGTGGGACCCGCCGAGGAGCGTGGGGGTCCGGCACACCGGGTGGCCGGTGCGCGGCACCGGGGTCTTCCGCGTGCTGCCCCGCGAGGGCGGCGGCAGCACGATCGTCTGGGAGGAGGATCTCGACGTGCCGTTCGGCGCGGCCGGACGGCTCGGCTGGCAGGTGATCAAGCCGCTGAACGCGGCCCTGTTCCGGTTCTCGCTGCGCCGCCTGGCCGCGCTCAGCGATCGGTGAGACCCCGGCCGGAGTCTCCGGCGCCACCCGGCGCCCCCGCGCCCCCCGGCTCGTCGCGGACGACCTCGCCGTGGACGACCGGCCCCGAGCCCGGAGGCCTCCCCGCGTCGCGCAGCACGTCGAAGGGAGATCCCGGGCCGCCGAACGGCGAGCCGAGCCCGGCGCCCGCCGCGTTCCTGGCGACGAGGGTGCGGACCCGGCGGGCGAAGAACCAGGATCCGAGCCTGCGGACCATCGGCCGGGTGAACGGCAGCAGGCACAGGAAGCCGAGGATGTCGGTGAGGAACCCCGGGGTGAGCAGCAGCGTGCCGCCCACGAGGACCAGCCCGCCGTCGGCGAGCTCGCGGTCGGGCATCCGGCCGCTCTGCAGCGCGCCCTGGAGATTGCGCCAGGCCCGGCGGCCCTCGCGGCGCACGATCCAGGCGCCGAGCAGGCTGTCGGCGAGCAGGAGGGCCACCGTCGGCCACCCGCCGATGACCTGGCCGACCTGGATGAGCACCCATATCTCGAGGACCGGCACCACGAGGAAGGTCAGGAACAGCAGAATGCGCATTTTCGCCTCAACTCGTGCGACAGCCGTACGACATGAACAACGTCCCGGAGCGGCGGCGCGTTCCGCTTTCGCTCAGCGTGGACGGCGTCCTCAGCGGACTCTCAGGATCGCGCCCCCCGGGGAGTCCGGCGGCCTCGCGGGAGCGCCCCGGACGGCCCGGCCGCGGGACCGCGGAGCCGCGTCCGGGCCGCCCGGACCGTCCGGGTGGACGCGAGACCCCGGAGCCGCGGAGCCGCGAGGTCAGCGACGGCGGTCGCGGCGGCGGCGCAGGCGGGCGGGCAGGCCGGTGACGCCCCAGACGGTGATCCGCCACAGGGCCTCGACCACGATGCCGCGGCTCATCTTGCTGGCCCCGACGGTGCGCTCCACGAAGGTGATGGGCACCTCCTTGACGCGCATCCCGCAGACGGCCGTACGCAGGGTCAGGTCCACCTGGAAGCAGTAGCCGCGCGACTCGACGTCGTCCAGGTTGAGCTTCTCCAGGGCCGAGGCGCGGTAGGCGCGGAAGCCCGCGGTGGCGTCCCTGACCGGGAGGCCGAGCACCAGCCGGGTGTAGATGTTGGCGCCGCGCGACAGGAACTCCCGCGAGGCGGGCCAGTTGACGACCTTGCCGCCGGGCACCCACCGGGACCCGATCGCCAGGTCGGCCCCCTTCGCCAGCGCGGCCAGCAGCTTGGGCAGCTCCTCCGGCTGGTGGGAACCGTCGGCGTCTATCTCCACGAGGACGCCGAAGCCCTCCTTCAGACCCCAGCGGAAGCCCGCGATGTAGGCGGCGCCCAGTCCCTGCTTGGCCGGCCGGTGCAGCACGTGGACGTGGTCGTCGTCGGCCGCCAGCTTGTCGGCGATCGCCCCCGTGCCGTCGGGGCTGTCGTCGTCCGCGATCAGGAGGTGGGCCTGGGGCACCGCCTCGCGCAGCCGCCGGGTGATCAGCGGCAGGTTCTCCCGCTCGTTGTACGTCGGGACGATGACGAGCACCCGACCAAGCCTCCGCTTCATCACGCGTCTCCCACCTGCTGATCATCCTCCCGGTTCACGGAGTGCCCCACGCGGGGTCTCCGGCGCCGCCAGGCGGCGGCCACCGCACCCGCACCCACAAGTATCAGGGCCCATTCGGGCAGCGCGCCCACGCGGGTGGCGACGGTCCGCGCGGTCCTGACCGGAACGGTCAGCACGTTCATGGCCGGCACCAGCTCGCCGGTCCGCCAGGCGATCGAACCGCTCGGGGTCACATACGCCGATATGCCGGTGATCGCGGAAGTGATCACCGCTCGATTGTGCTCCACGGCCCGCAGCTGGGACATGGCGAGCTGCTGGGGCGGCAGGTTGGTCAGGGCGTAGGTGGCGTTGTTGGTCTGCACCACCAGCGGCGTGGCGCCCGTCCTGGCGGTGTCGCCCACGATGCCGTCGAAGGCCACCTCGTAGCAGTTGATCGCCCCGACGGTCACCGGGCCCAGCCTGAGATCGCCGTCGCGGGTGCCCGCCACCGACTGCCTGCCGACCAGGGAGGCCCGCTCGAACAGGGCCAGCACGAGACCCTTGAGCGGGGTGAACTCCCCGAAGGGGACCAGCTGCTGCTTGTCGTAGTAGGCGCCGGGACCGGTGACCGGGTCCCAGACGATGCTGCGGGTCGCCCGGTTGTTCTCGCCGATCCTGACCACGGCGCCGACCAGGACGGGCACCCCGACGTCCTTGACCGCCGCGTCGATCTCGTTCCGGGCGAACTCGTTGCTCAGCGGGTCGATGTCGGTGGAGTTCTCCGGAAGCACGACGAGGTCGGGGCGGGGTGTCCTGCCCTCCCTGACGTCCCGCGCCATCTGGTGGAGCATCCGGGTGTGGTTGCCGAGGACCACGGCGGGCTCGTCGCCCAGCGGGTGCATGCCCCGGCCTGGGACGTTGCCCTGGATGACGCCGACGGTCACGCTCCTGCCCTCGTCTCCGTACCGGGGAACGGCGAGGGCCGCGGCCGGCACGGCGAGCGCCCCGGCGAGCGGCAGGGCCAGCGGCAGGGCCAGCGCCCGTCCCCGGCGCGCGCCCCGGGCGGGGCGGGGGCCGGGAGAGGCGGGCGGGCCAGAGGACGCCGGCGGGCCCGAGGACGCGATCGGGCGGGAGGCCGCGATCGAGCGGAGGGCGGGGAACGAGCGCACCGCCGCCAGGGCGAGCAGGCCGCCGCACAGGGCCACCGCGAAGCTCACCAGCGGCGCCCCGCCGAGCGCGGCGTACGGGGTGAAGACCGACTCCCCCTGGCTGAAGGCCACCCGCGCCCAGGGAAATCCGCCGAAGGGGAACCATCCCCGCGCCCACTCGGCCGCCACCCAGAGCGCGGCGCTCCACAACGGCCACAGGGGCAACCGGGTCACCAGGGCGACCCCCGCCCCCCAGGCGGCGTAGAAGACGCTCTCCATCGCGACCAGGCCCAGCCAGGCGTCGGCGCCGATCGGGCTCACCCAGTGCAGGCCGGGCAGCAGCAGGGCGGCCCCGGCCAGGAACCCGAGCCACGCGCCCCGGCGCGGACGGGTGCCGCGGACCGCCAGGACCGCCAGGGTCATGCCGGGCGGCGCGAGGAACCACAGCCCGAGCGGCGGGAAGGCGAGGAACATCAGCAGGCCGCCGGCCACCGCGCCCGCGACGCGGGCGGGCAGTGCCAGGCGCGAGGCAGGGGGCGGGGTCTCCGCGCCGGACGGGTCCTCCGCGCCGGGCGGGCCGTCCGCGCCCCCGGCCACCGGACGGTCCACGAGACCGCCCGCCGGACCGCTCACCGGGCCGGCCGCCGAGCCGTCCGCGGGATCGCCCGCCGCGGGCCTCTCCGGTACCGGGACGGCCGTCTTGTCCTGCACCACGGGCGGGGCTCCTTGCGATGTCGTGCGGGCGGGTGGCGCCTGGTCTTCCCAGCCGGTCTTCCTAGCCGGAACGCTACCGCCCGGTGGGCACGCCCCCAAAAGCCCTGCACCATATCAATCAGAAACAACACTAAAGCACGATAAATCCGACAAAAACTGCCACAAGTGTCTTCAGACGCGGCAACGGGGCGGCCCGGGGTGTCCTTTTCGACACCCCGGGCCGCCCCGACGCTTGCGGCGCTCGCACGGGAGCGGGAAGAGGGCCCGGGCGACCCTTCGGACCGGTTCCGTCCCGTCGGCGGCGAGCGCGGATTGCCGTTGTCTACTGGGTGCCCGGACCCCTCCTGGGTCCAACCCCCCGCCCGGAAGGAGTGCCCCGCCTCGACGGACTGCCGGCCCTGCGCCTGGCTGTACGGACGGGGTGATCCCCCGTCACGGGCGCAGGAGACGGCGATGTCGAAAGGCGGCCGACCGGCCAGTCCCGTGCTGGACTGGGCAGCAAACTACCGAGCCCAGCGCAGATGTCAACCGTGTCACCAACTGCGGAAACATCAAGTTTTCGCAGCTGGGACATGATCGACGAGAGCCGTCAATGGTCTCATGTGATCCGATGTCTCTCAAGTCGAGCGAGCGCGCCGGGGAGCGGACCGTCGTGCACGACGCCAAGCCGCTGGGTGGCGCGGGTCAACGCCACGTAAAGGTCGCTCGCCCCGCGCGGGGACTCGCCCAGGATCAGCTCCGGTTCGACCACGACGACCGCGTCGAACTCCAGCCCCTTGGCCTCGGCGACGGTCAGCACCGCCACCTGCGCGTCCAGGGCCGCCGCCCCCGGCCCGGCCACCGCGCCGTCGACGGAGCGGACCACGATCTCCCCGAACTCCCCGGCGCGCGACTCGGGGACGATCACGACGAGCCGGCCGCCCTCGACGACCTCGGCCTTGACGACCTCGCCGAGGGAGGCCGTCGGCGAGGTCGCCCACGGGTGCGACCCCGTCTCCCTGACCGAGGCCGGGGCGGTCAGCGCCGGGTCGACCAGGGTGAGCACGTCGGCGGCCACGGCCATCAGCTCGGCCGGGGTGCGGTAGTTGACGCTGAGGGTCTCCTCGCGCCAGCGCCCCGACACGTACGGGTCGAGGACCCGACCCCAGGAACGCGCCCCGGCCGACGAACCGGTCTGGGCCAGGTCGCCGACGATCGTCATCGACCGCGTCGGGCAGCGGCGCATCAGCATCCGCCAGTCCATCGGCGACAGCTCCTGCGCCTCGTCGACGATGACGTGGCCGAAGGCCCAGGTGCGGTCGGCCGCCGCGCGCTCGGCGGTGGTCAGGAAGACGTCGTCGCCGAGGTGGCGGGCGGCGAACTTCTCGGCGTCCATGATGTCGGACAGGCCGGTCAGCTCCAGGACCTCCTTGGCGTAGGCGAGCTGGTGCTGCCGCTCGTCGAGCGCGGCGGCGCGCTGCGCCGCCTGCTCCTCCTCGGCCATCCAGGCCCCGGCCCGCAGCACCGCGGGGTCGATGTCGCCGAGCAGCTCGGCGGCCTCGTCCAGGAGCGGCACGTCGGACTCGGCCCACCAGTTCTCCCCCGTGCGGGGCGGCTCGCGCAGCATCAGCTCGCGCTCGGCCTCGCCGAACTCGGCGGCGGCGTGGTCGAGGCGCTCGCGGGAGGTGAACAGCCCGATCAGGAGCTGCTGCGGGGTGACGTAGGGCCACAGCCGGTTCAGGGCCGCCTTGACGGGCCGCTCGGTGCGCAGGTCCTCGCGGATGTCGGCCAGCTCGTCGTCGTCGATCATGCCCTTGCCGAGCTGCCTGGCGGCCTGCCGGGCGAGCGCGTTGAGCAGGTGGCGGACGAAGACCGCGCGGGCCTCGTTGTGCGCCCTCTTGGAGCGGGCGGCCCGGCTGCGGGCGGCCTCCAGGACGTTGCCCTCCAGCCGGAGGGTGTAGCGGTCGAGCTTGATCTCGATCGGCTTGCGCGGCACCCGCTGCCGCTCGCGCACGGCCCGCGCGACGACCTGGGCCATCCGGGCGTCGCCCTTGACCGCCGCCACCTCGGGGCGCTCCTTACGGCCCGGGACGACCCCCGGGTACAGCTCGGAGACGGTCGACAGCAGCACGTCGGTCTCGCCCAGGGAGGGCAGCACCTGCTCGATGTAGCGCAGGAAGGTCAGGTTCGGCCCGAGGATGAGCACGCCCCTGCGGGCCAGCTTCTCCCGGTGGGTGTAGAGGAGGTAGGCGGCGCGGTGCAGCGCGACCACGGTCTTGCCGGTGCCGGGACCGCCCTGCACGACCAGCACACCGTTGAGGTCGGAGCGGATGATGCGGTCCTGCTCGGACTGGATGGTGGCGACGATGTCGCGCATCCGGCCGGTGCGCTTGGCCCCCAGGGAGGCCAGCAGCGCGGCCTCCCCGTTGAGGGTGGCCACGTCCTCCTCGGTGAGGCTGTCGAGGTCCAGGAGATCGTCGTCGATCCCGATCACCGTGCGGCCCTTGGTCTGCAGGTGGCGGCGGCGGGTGACGCCCATCGAGGCCGCCGGGGTGGCGCCGTAGAAGGGCTGGGCCACCGGCGCCCGCCAGTCGATCAGCATCCGGCGCTGGTCGTCGTCGGCCATGCCGATGCGGCCTATGTAGAGTGAGGTGTCGTCGGCGTTGTCGAGCCGGCCGAAGCACAGGCCGTTCTCGACCGCCCACAGGCGGCCCAGGCGCTCGGCGTACATCCCGGCGAAGCTGTCGCGCTCGGAGCGGTTCTGATGCGTGCCGCCACTTCCGCCCTGCGCGAGGACGCCGTCCAGCTGCCGCTGGGTGCGCTCGCGCAGCAGATCGAGCCGGGCATAAAGGCAGGAAACATACTCCTGCTCCCGGGTCAGCTCGATTTGACGGGTTGCCGTCGCTCCATTATCGTTGCTAGTAATGGGATACTCCGGGCCATTGCGCTGGTTGTTATGACAAACCATCACCTTAGCAGGTCCGTCGAGAAGTTTACCCGCCCCTCCGTCATCACAGCTTGATTGCGGCGCTCCCTGCCTGCTTGACGAAAATCCGCCGGGTTCCTTACATTCACTCGAAGTTAGGAAAGTTTCCTAACTTTGCGTCATCAGTGGATGCAAGGACGCACGCGGAGGATCAGTGACCCAGCCGACGCCCGGCACTCCCAGCCTGCTGCGCGCGATCAACGACCGCGCCGCCCTGCAGGCGCTGCTGGAGCGCGGCCCGCTGACCCGCCCGGAGATCGGCGCCCTCACCGGCCTGTCCAAGCCCACCGCCTCACAGCTTCTCATCCGCCTGCAGGAGGCGGGCCTGGTCGTGCTCGACGGCATCCGCGAGGGACTGCCCGGTCGCACCGCCGAGGTGTACCGGCTCAATCCCGCCGCCGCGCACGTCGCCGCGCTGGACGTCACCCGCGCGGGCATCGACGTCAGGGTCGCCGACATCACCGGCGCCGTGGTCGGCGAGCACCACCTGCCCAGCCCCGGCCGCTCCGGCGGCGACGCGCTGGAGCGGGTCCGGGCCGCGCTGGAGGGCGCGGGCGCCCCCGCGGCGCTGCGGCGCGTGGTCATCGGCGTCCAGGGCACGATCGACCCCGGCACCGGCAGGATGGCGTACGCCACCAGCAAGGACATGCCCGGCTGGCACATCCCGGACCTGGTCCGCACCCTCGGCGACGGCCTGGGCGTGCCGGTCGCCGTGGAGAACAACGTCAACCTCGTCGCCCAGGCCGAGCAGGCGCACGGCGTGGGCCGCGGCCATCGCGACTTCGTCCTGCTCTGGGCCGACGAGGGCCTCGGCGCCGCGCTGGTCCTCGGCGGGCGGCTGCACCGGGGCGCCACCGGCGGCGCGGGAGAGGTCGGCTACATGCCCACCCCCGGCGCGCCGACCGCCAGGGACACCGGCCGCTACGCCAACCACGGCTACCAGGCCCTCACCGGCGGCCCGGCGGTGCTCAAGATCCTCAGGTCGTACGGCGTGCGCGGCACCGCGCCCGCGCAGGCGGTGCTGAACGCCGTGCAGGCCTCGGCGTCCACCGGCAGGCGCGCCGACGACGCCCGCGCCGGACTGCGCGACATCGCCTCCCGGCTGGCCGTCGGGCTGGCCGCGATCACCTCCGTCGTCGACCCCGAGATCATCGTGCTGACCGGCGGGACCCTCCTCGCCGGCGGCGACACCCTGCGCGAGCTCGTCGAGCACGAGCTCCACGCGCTCACCATCCCCCGGCCCCCGCTGCTGCTGTCCACCGTCGAGGGCAATCCCGTCCTCGCCGGCGCGCTCGACCTCGCCCTCGCGACCGCGCGTGACGAGGTCTTCAGCTCCACCGTCCCCTCCTGACCCCCCGAACCCCGCACGGGCCCCGAACCGTACGGACCGTACGGACCTCGCCCGGCCCCGCTGGACCCCGCCCGGAACCCCGCCAGATCCCCCGCCCCCAGGAGGCAGCCGTCGTGCACCGACGCTTTCTCACCCTCGCCCTGGCCACCCTGACGGCCACCACCCTGACCGCCTGCACCGCGGGCACCGAGAGCGCGCCCGCGCTGGGCTCCCAGCCCAGACCGTCGGGCTCCGCCTCCGCGGCGCTGCCGGCCTCCACCATCGAGCTGTGGCACGGGTTCTCCGCGCCCGCCGAGGTCAAGGCGTTCGAGGACGCCGTCGCAGGCTTCCGCACGAAGTTCCCCCAGATCACCGTCAAGCTGGTCAAGGGCGTGCAGGACGACCAGATCACCCAGGCGGTGCGCGGCGGGAAGGCGCCGGACGTCGCCTCCTCGTTCACCACCGACAACGTGGCCCAGTGGTGCCGCAGCGGAACGTTCCAGGACCTCACCTCGGTGATCGAGCAGGACGGCATCGACCTGTCCGTGCTGCCGGAGGTCTCGCGCTCCTACACCGAGTACGAGGGCAAGCGGTGCGTGATGCCGCTGCTCGCCGACGCGTACGGGCTCTACTACAACAAGGCCCTGATGAAGGGCGAGCAGCCGCCCAGGACGCTCTCGGAGCTGACCGAGCTGACCAAGAAGCTCACCGTCCGCGACGCCGACGGGAACATCAAGGTCGCCGGGTTCGTCCCGAGCTTCCAGTACTACGAGAACTCCGCCTCGCACATGGGCCCGATGGTCGGCGCGACCTGGTACAAGCCGGACGGCACCTCGGCGGTCGGCTCCGACCCGGCGTGGAAGGAGCTGCTGCGCTGGCAGAAGGAGCTCGTCGACTGGTACGGGTACGACAAGCTGGAGAAGTTCCGCAAGAGCCTGGGCCAGGAGTGGTCGGCCGACCACCCCTTCTACAAGGGCAAGATCGCCATGATCCTGGACGGCGAGTGGCGCAACGCCATGCTCGCCAACGAGGCCGGGGACATCGACTACGGCACCGCGCCGCTCCCGGTCTCCGACACCAAGCCCGACCTGTACGGCAGCGGCTTCACCGCGGGCACCGTGATCGGCGTGCCCAAGGGCGCCAAGAACCCGCAGGCCGCCTGGGAGCTGGTCAAGTATCTGACCACCGACACCTCGGCGCTGGTCACGCTCTCCAACGCGCTGCGCAACGTGCCGACCACCAAGGCGTCGCTGGAGTCGCCCGACCTGAAGAAGGACGCGAACTTCCAGACCTTCCTCGACATCTTCGCCCACCCGAAGACGAGCACGGTCCCGGCCAACGTCAACAGCACCTTCAACCAGGACTCGCTGCAGGAGTTCCTGGTCAAGTGGGAGAACGGCTCGGCCACCGACCTCGACGCCGGGCTCGCCGCGGTCGACAAGCGCCTCGACGACAAGATGAAGCTCTCCGGGGGCTGATCCTCGATGAGCACCGTCCACGCCGCGCCGCCCAGGTGGCGGCGCGGCGAGGGCCTCAAGGCCCTCCTTTGGATGTCGCCCTGGCTGGTGGGGTTCGCGGTCTTCTTCGCCTACCCCCTCGCGGCGACGGTCTACTTCTCCTTCCACCGCTACGACCTGTTCACGCTTGAGTTCATCGGCCTGGACAACTACCGCTACTTCCTGGTGGACGACCGGGCCTGGGTCTCCATCGGGAACACGCTGTGGCTGGTGGTCCTCATGGTCCCCGCCCAGGTGCTCTTCGGGCTGGGCGTGGCGTGGCTGCTCACCCGGCTCAAGGCGGGCGTCGGCTTCTTCCGCACGGTGTTCTACCTGCCGTCGCTGATCCCGGTGGTGGCCGGCACGGTCTCCTTCGTGTTCCTGCTGAACCCCTCGGGGCCGCTCAACCAGTTCATCGAGCTCTTCGGGATCGCCGCGCCCGACTGGTTCGGCGACAGGGACTGGTCCAAGCCCGGCCTGACCATGCTGGCCATGTGGGGCATCGGCAACACCATGATGATCTTCCTGGCGGCGCTGCTGGACGTGCCCAAGCACCTGTACGAGGCGGCGGCCATCGACGGGGCGGGCGCGTGGCGGCAGTTCAGGAGCATCACGCTGCCGACGATCTCGCCGGTGCTGATGTTCTCGACGGTCACCGGCGTCATCTACGCCCTGCAGTACTTCACCCAGGCGATGATCGCCTCCCGGGTCGCGGCGGGGGTCACCGACTCCCCCGGCAGCACCTTCGTGCCCGGCTACCCGGAGCTGTCGACGCTGACGCTGGCCCAGTGGCTGTTCCACGTGGGCTTCCGCGACTTCAGCATGGGCTACGCCTGCGTGCTGGCCCTGCTGCTGTTCGCCTTCTCCACGGTCTTCACCCTCATCCTGCTCCGCAGGTTCCGCGCGTTCGACGAAGGAGGGGACCGGTGACCGCCCTCACCGCCTCGGCCACCCCGGCCGCACGGCCCGCCTCCCGCGGGCCGCGCGGCCCGCGCGGCCGGGTGATCCTGTACTGGATCGCCACCCACGCCCTCGCCGTCGCGCTGTCGCTGATGTTCGTCGGACCGCTGGTGTTCGTGGCGCTGACGGCCGTGATGAGCAACGACCAGGCGCTCACCGGCGACCTGTGGCCGCGCACCTGGAACTGGGCCAACTTCGCCGACGTGTTCGCCAGGTCACGGCTGCTGGCCTGGCTGGGCAACACGTTCCTGTACGCCGGGCTCGGCACCGCGTTCATGCTGCTGTCGTCGATCCCGGTGGCGTACGCGATGGCCCGCTTCCGCTTCCGGGGGCGCAGGCTGGCCTTCCTCGCGGTCATCACGATGATGATGCTGCCGCCCCAGGTCGTCGCGGTCCCCGTCTATCTCATCTGGGCGCGCCTGGACCTGACCGGCACGCTGTGGCCGCTGATCCTGCCGATGCTGCTCGGCGACGCCTTCTCCATCTTCCTGCTCCGGCAGTTCCTGGTCAGCATTCCCCGGGAGTACACCGAGGCCGCCAGGGTGGACGGCTGCTCGGACTTCCGGACCCTGATCAGGGTGGTCCTGCCGATGGCGCGCCCGGCGATAGCGGCGGTGGGCCTGTTCCAGTTCTTCTACTGCTGGAACGATTACTATGGTCCGCTGCTCTACGCCCACACGAACGAGGCAAGCTGGACGCTCTCCCTCGGGCTGGCGTCCTTCCGGGCACTGCACAGCGTGCAGTGGAACCTCACCATGGCGGCGACGCTGCTCGTCATGGCCCCGGTGATCATTGTTTTCTTCTTCGCCCAGAAGGTCTTCATCGAGGGCGTCACGCTGACAGGAGTAAAAGGGTGAAACTCGCCGTTGTCGGGGGCGGCTCGACGTACACGCCGGAGCTGATCGACGGGTTCGCGCGGCTGCGCGAGGAGCTGCCGCTGACCGAGATCGCGCTGGTCGACCCGGACACCCACCGGCTCGAGCTGGTGTCCGGCATGGCGCGCCGGATGCTGGCGCGGGCCGGGCACCCGGCCACGGTCGTCGCGACCACCTCCGTCGAGGAGGGCGTCGCCGGGGCGCACGCGGTCCTGCTGCAGCTGCGCGTCGGCGGCCAGGCGGCGCGGAACGTGGACGAGACGCTGCCGCTGGAGTGCGGGTGCGTCGGCCAGGAGACGACCGGCGCGGGCGGGCTGGCCAAGGCGCTGCGCACGGTGCCGGTGGTGCTCGACATCGCCGAGAAGGTCAGGAGGCTCGCGCCGGACGCCTGGATCGTCGACTTCACCAACCCCGTCGGCATCGTCACCAGGGCGCTCCTGGAGGCCGGGCACCGGGCCATCGGCCTGTGCAACGTCGCCATCGGCTTCCAGCGCCGCTTCGCCGCGAACCTGGGCGTGGCCCCGGAGCGGATCTCGCTCGGCCACGTCGGCCTGAACCACCTCACCTGGGAGCGGGCCGTCCACCTGGACGGGGTGGACGTGCTGCCCAAGCTGCTGGAGAGCCACGCGGAGGAGATCGGCCGGGACGTCGGCCTGCCCGCCGCGCTCATCCGCCACCTGGGCGTGGTGCCCTCCTACTACCTGCGCTACTTCTACGAGCACGACCTGGTGGTGGAGGAGCAGCGGGCCAAGCCGTCGCGCGCGGCCGAGGTCGCGGCGATGGAGAAGACCCTGCTGGAGCTGTACGCCGACCCGGCGGTGGACACCAAGCCCGAGCTGCTGGGCAAGCGCGGCGGGGCCTTCTACTCCGAGGCGGCGGTGGCGCTGATCGCCTCGCTGGCCGGCGACCGCGGCGACACCCAGGTGGTCAACCTGCGCAACGACGGCACGCTGCCGTTCCTGCCCGACGAGGCGGTCATCGAGGTCCCGGCCACGATCACCTCGGCGGGCGCGGCCGCGCTGCCCGTCGCCCCGGTGGAGCCCCTCTTCGCCGGGCTCATCGCCCACGTCACGGCGTACGAGACGCTGGCGATCGAGGCCGCGCTGCACGGCGGCGAGGACCGCGTCGCCGACGCGCTGCTGGCCCACCCGCTGATCGGCCAGGCCTCGCTCTCCGGCGACCTGGCCAGGCGCCTGATCGAGGCCAACCGCGGGCACCTGTCCTGGGCGACCGCGTGAGAACGGTCCTGGCGGTCGACGGCGGAAACAGCAAGACCGACATCGCGCTGGTGGCCGAGGACGGCTCGGTCCTCGCCACCGGGCGCGGCGGCGCCTTCCAGCCCCAGACCACGGGGGTGGGCGTCGCGATCGACGCGATCGGCGACACCGTGCGCGCCGCGCTCGGCCCCGGCGCGGCCACGCCGTACGCCGACCACGTGGCCGCCTACGTGGCGGGCGCGGACCTGCCGGTGGAGGAGGAGGCGCTCCGCGAGGAGATCCTCTCCCGGGGGTACGGCAGGGAGGCGACCGTCGGCAACGACACCTTCGCGCTGCTGCGCGCCGGGGCCTCCGGGCCCGCGGGGGTGGCCGTGGTGTGCGGCGCGGGGATCAACGCGGTGGCGGTCTCCCCGTCGGGGGAGGTGGCGAGATACCCGGCGCTGGGGCGGCTCACCGGCGACTGGGGCGGCGGCCTCGGCCTCGGCGAGGAGACGCTCTGGCACGCGGTGCGCGCCGAGGACGGCCGGGGCCCGGCGAGCGCGCTGGCCGCCGCGGTCCGCGAGCACTTCGGCACCCGCACCGTCGAGGAGGTGTCCCTGGCCGTCCATTTCGGCGAGCTGCCCTACGGCAGGCTGAACGAGCTGGTGCCGGCGCTGATGGCGGTCGCGGCCCAGGGGGACGGGGTGGCCCGCTCGCTGGTGGCGCGGATGGCCGAGGAGGTCGTCGTGCTCGCGGTGGTCGCGATGCGCCGCCTGGACCTGCTCTCCGTCCCGATGGAGGTGGTCCTGGGCGGCGGCGTGCTCACCGCCCGCCACCCGCTCATGAGCGAGCTGCTGGAACGCGGCTTCGCCGGGAGCGCGCCGCAGGCCAAGCTGATCGTCGCCGACGTCGCGCCCATCATGGGCGCCGCCCTCCTGGGCCTGGACGCCCTCGGCGCCACCGAGGAGGCCAGGGCCCGGCTGCGGGCCCACTTCCGCCCCCGGACATGAGACCTCTGGACATGACCTCACGGGGATGACACTCCCCGGCATGACGGGGTGACGTGATGGGCTGACATCACGCCGCGCACGGCCCGCATCTCACGGCGCGGGCCGCGGCGTGCGGGGAGCCGAACGCTCAGGAGGCCGGGTGGGCGTCCGGCAGGGGAAGGAGCGTGGCCGCCGTGCTCTCGGTGAGCAGTGCGAGGAAGGCCCCGCCGAGGGCGTCGAACCCGGTGCGAGCGTAGGCGGTGAGGACGCGGGTCACGGCGGGCCTCGGCCGGAGGATGTGGCCCTTGTACCCGCCGGGCACGATGTTGGCGGGGATGAGGGCGGGTCCGAGACCTGCAGCCGCGAGGGCTGGAGCCGATGCCGTCTGCTCGGTGCGCACCGCGATCCTGGGCCGGAACCCGGCCTCCGCGCAGGCGCGGTCCAGGATGTCGGCCAGGCCGTTGCCGGGGGCGTAGTGGACCCAGCGGCGGTCGCGCAGGTCGTGCAGGTCCACCGAGGTCGCCCCGCCGGACGCGAGGGGATCGCCGGAGGAGACGGCCACGACGAACTCCTCGGCACCGAGCGTGCGCACCGGCCCCGCCCAGGACGCGGGCCGGGGACCGACGGCGAGGTCGGCCTGCCCGCTCGCCATCGCCTCCGCCAGTTCGCCGGCGTGGCGGTGCTCGAAGAGCCTGACGTCGACCTCTGGATGGAGCCCGCTCCAGACGCGCAGCGCAGCGGGCAGCACGCCCAGGCTGATCGAGTAGACCGTCGCCAGCCGCAGCTCTCCCCCGGCCAGCCCGGTCGTCCGGCGTACGGCCGACAGGGCGCGGGCCGCGTCGGCCAGGGTGGCCCGCGCGTGCGGCAGCATCGCACGCCCGGCCGCCGTGAGGTGGATCGCCTTGGGCAGCCGTTCGAGCAGCCGCGCGCCGACCGTCCGCTCCAGAGCCTGGATCTGGTGCGACAGGGCCGGCTGGGTGACGTGGAGGGTCTCAGCGGCCCGTGTGAAGGAACCCTGGTCGACGACCGTCACCAGATACTCGAGCTGCCGCAGACTCAGCATGCACAGAAGTTATCACAAGCATAGAAAGTATAATTTTTACTTATGTTTCTGAAGGAGTGAGGCTCAGCTCACGTTGGCCGCCGGGCGCGACGTTTCGATCATCAGCGCAGGCCAGGACGCTGCGGCGTCCCGGCGAGGAAACCGGAGAGAGTGAGAACACGACGTGACCTTTCTCGGCAGCCCGCCCATCGCCGGCCACCTGGTGGCCGAGAACCACCAGGGCCGGCCGGACGCCCTGCGCGAGGAGTTTCGCGACAACTCCCACAACGGCCATGTCGGCGGGCGGCTTCTGCCGGTCCCGGACGTCGTCATAGAGAATTTTTATCGGCCGGACAAAAAACATCACTTGGACTTATGACGATGGGTCGACGCAGAATCGAGTCCCCGCCTCCGTTCACGGGCCTCCCGCGGGGGACGCGGTCCAAGGCGGAGGCTTCGCACGGATCAGGAGAAGAACCCATGAGCACGCAGCCCAAGGTCGCCCTCGTCGTCGGGGCACAGGGGGTGATCGGCCGCAACCTGGTCGACCACCTCGCGGCGCTCGGCGACTGGGACGTCATCGGCCTGTCACGCCGCGGCGGGGAGAGCACAGGCCGGGTCCGCCACATACGGGCCGACCTGCTCGACCGGGAAGACTGCGCCAAGAAGCTCGGCGAGCTCGTCGACGTGACCCACATCTTCTACGCCGCCTACCAGGACCGGCCGACCTGGGCCGAGCTCGTCCCGCCCAACCTCGCCATGCTCGTCAACGTCGTCGACGCGGTCGAGCCGGTGGCGCCGGGCCTGCGGCACGTCAGCCTCATGCAGGGATACAAGGTCTACGGCGCGCACCTGGGCCCCTTCAAGACCCCGGCCCGCGAGAGCGACCCGCACCACATGCCGCCGGAGTTCAACGTCGACCAGCAGAACTTCCTCGAGGAGCGCCAGAAGGGCTCGGGGTGGACGTGGACCGCGATCCGCCCGTCGGTGGTGTGCGGCTTCGCCCTCGGCAACCCGATGAACCTGGCCATGGTCATCGCGGTGTACGGCGCCGTCTCGAAGGAACTGGGCCTGCCGCTGCGCTTCCCCGGCAGGCCGGGGGCCTACGACACGTTGCTGGAGATGACCGACGCGGGACTGCTGGCCAGGGCGACCATCTGGGCGGCGACCGACGAGCGCTGCGCCAACCAGGCGTTCAACGTCAACAACGGCGACCTCTTCCGCTGGAACGACATGTGGCCGAAGATCGCCGGGTTCTTCGACCTGGAGGTGGCCCCTCCCCTGCCGATGTCGCTCGACGTCGTCATGGCCGACAAGGGCCCGCTCTGGAACTCCATGACCGAGAAGTACGGGCTGGAGCCGCACCCGTACGAGGACGTGTCCTCCTGGGCCTTCGGTGACGCCGTGTTCTCCTGGGACTACGACTTCTTCGCCGACGGTTCCAAGGCCCGGCGCTTCGGCTTCCACGAGTACGTCGATACCGAGGCGATGTTCCTGGACATCCTCGGCGACCTGCGCCGCCGCAGGATCATCCCCTGAGGGATCCGTCCCCCGAAACCGGCCTCAAGGCTCGATCGACTCCGCGACCCGGGCGTAGACGGTGAGCAGGAGGTCCCAGAAGCGGCCCACGTCGAGGGAGGTGCCGACCAGGGCGTTGGGGGCGCGACCCCGCAGGGCGAAGTCGGTCACGGTCATCCCGGCGGTGAAGCGGCCGGCCGTCTCGACGTCCACGACGGCGGGTTCGAGGATGATCAGCGACGGGTCGATCAGGTGGGCGATCGCGCAGGCGTCGTGGATCGCGGGCCCGTCCTCGGCGGTGATCACGCCGTAGAACCGCACGCACGGCAGGAGCAGGTCGGTGCCGAGCCGGCCCATCGCCGCCATGCGCTCCGCCACCGCCAGCGTGGTCACGGCGCCGCGGCTCACGTCGAGACCGATCATGGTCACCGTCCAGCCCGCGCCGAAGACGACCGCGGCGGCCTCCGGGTCGGCGGCGATGTTGAACTCGGCCGCGGGAGAGAAGTTGCCCCGCGTGTAGGACCCGCCGAGGATCGTGAGCCCCCGCGCCCAGCCGACGATCGCGGGTTCCCTGAGCACGGCGAGCGCCACGTTGGTCAGCGGGCCGATGGCGACCAGGGTCACCTCGCCCGGGTCGGCCCGGAGCGTCTCGATGATGAAGTCCACGGCGTGCCCGGCGGCCGGCGGGAGCGACGCCGGGGGCAGCAGCGCGTCCCCGAGGCCGGAATCGCCGTGCACCCCGGCCGCGTTCACCCGGGGGCGCAGGAGCGCGCCCGCGCTGCCCGCGACGACCGGCACGCCGCCGAACCCCAGGAACTCGCGGAGCCGCAGCGCGTTGTCGGTGGTCCTGGCCAGCTCGACGTTGCCGCCGACCGTGGTGATCCCCAGGATCTCCAGCTCGGGGCTCCCGTGGGCGAGGACGAGCGCCAGCGCGTCGTCGATCCCCGGGTCGCAGTCGATGATGATCTTTCTGGGAGGCACCCGTCCAGCTTGGAGCAATCACCTCGTTCCCGGCAAACCAGGAACATCCTCCCGGGGAGGTGCGCGGTCGCCACGCCGGGAGGACGCCGGCGCGGGCCCGTCACGCACCCGCGGGGAGCGTCCCCGGGACGGTCAGGCGCGCTCCTCGGGCCTCCCGCCGTCCTCGCCCGCCGGCTCCGGGGTGCGGTGCTCGTACGGCGTGCTGAGCACGACCGTGGTGCGGGTGGAGACGTTGGCGGCGGTGCGGATCTGGTTGAGCAGCTCCTCGAGCGCGATCGGTGAGGCCACCCGGACCTTGAGGATGTAGCTCTCGTCCCCGGCCACGCTGTGGCAGGCCTCGACGGCGCTCAGATGGGCCAGCCGCTCCGGGGCGTCGTCGGCGGCGGCCGGGTCTATCGGCTTGATGGAGACGAACGCGGTGAGCGAGAGCCCGATGGCGTCGTAGTCGACCAGCGCGGCGTATCCCCGCAGCACGCCACGCTTCTCCAGCCGGCGCACCCGCTGGTGCACCGCCGACACCGAGAGCCCGGTCTCCCTGGCGAGATCGGTGAAGCTCATCCGGCCATCCCTGGCCAGCAATGTGACGATACGGCGGTCGATCTCCTCCATCCGGTAAACGGTAACGGCATTCGGATACCGCGCGTACCGTCCGCGTGTCACGGCACGGTCCCAACCGCGATCTCCGCGGGGTCCTCCCGTCCGGCCTCGGTCTCGGCCTCGCCCTCCCGCTCCGGAGAGACGGCCTCGGCGGGCAGCGTGATGACGAAGCGGGCTCCCCCGGTGTACTCGGTGTCCAGCCGGATCGTGCCGCCGTGCTGCTCCACGATCTTCCGGCAGAGCGCCAGGCCGATCCCGGTGCCCTCGTAGGCGTCCCGCTGGTGCAGCCGCTGGAAGATGATGAAGATCTTGTCGGCGAAGTTGGGGGAGATGCCGATGCCGTTGTCGGTCACGGTCATCCGCACCTCGCCGTCGAGCCGCTCGGACTCGATCCCGATCCGGGGCGCGCGGCCGGGGTCGCGGAACTTCAGGGAGTTGCCGATCAGGTTCTGCCAGAGCATCACGAACTGGGTCCGGTCCCCGACGACGGTGGGCAGGTCGCCGACCTCGATCTCGGCCCCGGACTCCTCCACCGCCGCGGAGAGGTTGACCAGGGCCCTGCCGACCACGTCGTTCAGATCCATCTCGACGGGCTCCCGGCTGATCCGTCCCACCCGGGAGAAGGTGAGCAGCTCGTTGATGAGCACCTGCATGCGCTTGGCGCCGTCCACGGCGAAGTCGATGTAGGTGTTGGCCCTGTCGTCGAGCTGGGAGGCGTACCGCTGCTGAAGCATCTGGCAGAACGAGGCGATCTTCCGCAGCGGTTCCTGCAGGTCGTGCGAGGCCACGTAGGCGAACTGTTCCAGCTCCGCGTTGGAGCGCTTCAGCTCCTCGGCCTGGGCGGCGATCTGCAGCCGGGCGCCTCGGGCCTCCTCCAGCTCGGTGACGATGCGCCGGCGCATCGCCTCCATGTCGTCGGCCAGTTCGGCGAGGTCGGCGGGGCCGCCGGTGTCGACGTGGTGCGCGAAGTCTCCCATGGTGACCCGTCGCGAGGCCTCGCGCAGCCGGGCCAGGGGGCCGAACACTCCGATCCTCAGCAGCACCGCCACCGTGACGATGGTGACCAGGAAGGCGGCCAGGATGCCGAAGAAGGTGGCGTCCCTGACCGTGCGGGCGGCCTCCAGCTCGGCGCGGGCCCGCTCCCTCGCGTGGGCCCAGGCGGCGTTCTGGGTGTCGAGCGCCTTCCTGACGGCGTCGAAGGAGCGCTTGCTCTCCTCGGACTGCGCGGCGCTCACGCTCTCCGGGCCCTCGTCCCTGACACTGGTGATCATCGGCTCCGCGTAGCGGGCCCGCCACTCGGCGGCCAGCCGTCCCACCTCGTCGAGTGCCCGCAGCGGTTCCGTGCCCGGTGCCAGCCGCTCGATCTGCGACGACACGGAGATCTCGTCGCGCCGCCCGTCCACGTACGGCTGCAGGAACTCCTCCTTGCCGGTGATGACGAAGCCCCGCACCCCGGTCTCCTGGTTCAGCAGGGTCGCCTGCAGGCGCTCCGCCTGGATCCTGCCCACCGAGATGTGGTCGATCAGCCTGTTGGAGGCGGACGCCGCGTTCTTCAGGACCGTGGCGCCGACGATCGCCGACACCCCCAGCAGGACGGCCATGACGAGCAGCACGACGTTGAACCACGTCTGCGCGCTCCAGCGGCTCTTGCCGGATCCGCTCGGAGGTGTCTCGGTGGTCATTCGGCCTCTCACTTCACGCGGTGTCCGTCCCGCCGTGGCCGTAGGTGCCCGGCGGGGTGGACGAAAGATACCGGAACCCGCCGCCGGCCACGCACGTGATCCCCTCCCGGGGAACGACGCCACCCGATGCCCGGTATGGGCGGATCGCGACGTACATTCGCGGGATGAGCAATCTGGAAACGGATCCGCGCGCGTCGGCCTGCGGCGGCCTCGCGGACGTGGCGGCGGAGCCGGTGAACGAGCTACTGACCGGCCGGGACGTGGTGCTGGGCGGCCCCCGGGCGATGAAGGTCACCAGAACCCTGCCGAACCGGGACGTCAGGATGGTCGGCGCGTGGTGTTTCGTCGACCACTACGGCCCGGAGCGGGCGAGGATGCACGTCCCCCCGCATCCGCACACCGGCCTGCAGACCGTCAGCTGGCTCGTGGAGGGTGAGATCCTGCACCGCGACAGCGTCGGCAGCGAGCAGCTGGTCAGGCCGGGCCAGCTCAACCTGATGACCGCCGGGCGGGCCATCTCCCACTCGGAGGAGTCGCCCGCCGAGGCCGTGCTGCACGGGGTCCAGCTGTGGGTGGCGCTCCCCTCCGCCGCCCGCGACGCCGCCCCCGCCTTCGAGCACCACCCGGCGCTGCCCGCGTTGACCTCTCCAGGAGTGACGGTGACCGTCATCATGGGCGAGCTGGGCGGTGTCACCTCCCCGGCGACGATCCACACCCCGCTGGTCGGGGCCGAGGTGACGCTGGAGGCGGGTGCCGGGACCTCGGTCCCGCTGCGTCCCGGCTTCGAGTACGCCGCGCTGGCCCTGTCCGGCACCGTACGGGTCGGCGAGACGGCTCTCTCCCCCGGGCCGCTGCTCTACCTGGGCAGCGGGCGCTCGGAGCTGGCCCTGGGCGCCGAGGGCCCCGGGCGGCTGCTGCTCGTCGGCGGCGAGCCGTTCGAAGAGCGGATCGTGATGTGGTGGAACTTCGTCGGCCGGAGCCACGAGGAGATCGCCGGGTTCCGGCGGGAGTGGATGGAGGGCGAGGCGTTCGGCACGGTGCCCGGCGCGGGAGCCGCCCCGCTGCCCGCGCCCGAGCTGCCCATGACTCCCCTCAAGGCGCGCGGGCGCCGCCGCTAGCGGGCCGGGGCCCACCGGCCACCACCGGCCGCCACCGGCCGCCACCGGCCGCCACCGGCCGCCACCACCGGAACCGGCACGAGACGGTCTCCGCACCACCGCAGGACGGCCGCCCGGCCGGCGGCCGTCCACGGCCACGTCCTCACTCCAGGCTCCGGCGCGGAGGGTCTCCCCGAGATCGTCGTGCACCCGCCGCACACCGGCCGATCCGGCAAGGCGGTGATCGGGAAGAACCCGCGTACCGCTCAGATCATCCGCCGGAGGGCGGTCTCCACGGCGTCGACGAGCGCGTCGCCCTCGGTGCCGGGGTGGCGGGCAAGGCCGAGTTCGACGTCCGGCAGCGCGGGCAACGCGGCCGCGTCGTGGCAGGCCATGGCCGGTTCGAGGTTGGCGGGCAGAAGCGCCGCGACCCCGAGCCCGGCCCGTAGCGCGGCGAGCACCCCGGCGAGACTGTTGCTCTCGAACGCCACCCGCCAGCGGCGCCCCGTGCCCTCCATCGCCTCCATCGCCTCCAGCACCGACGTCCGCCAGGCGCACGTGTTCGAGAACAGCACCACCGGCAGCGGGTCGGCGTCGATGGCGACCCCCTGCCCGACCGCCCAGACCAGCGGCAGCCGCACCGTCCAGCGCGGTGGCCAGGGAAGGTCCTTGACCTCGTCGAGCACGAGGTGGACACGGCCCGTGTCGTAGGCCTCCCGCATCTCCGCGCCGGAAAGGCTGAGCACCTCCAGCGTCGCGCCGGGGTGCAGCCGCGCGAGGTCGGCGAGTGCCTGGGAAAGGCGGGAAGCGGCGAGATCCTCGAGGAGTCCCACCCCGCAGTGCCCGGTGAGCGCGCGTCCTGTTTCGGTGAGTGCCTGTGCCGACAGGGCGAGGATGCGCTCGGCGTAGGGCAGCAGTTCCTCGCCCGCCCGGGTCGGCGAGACGCCGGACGGCGCCCGGTGCAGCAGCGGGCTGCCGACGGCCCTTTCGAGCTTGCGCAGCTGCTGGCTGAGCGCCGGCTGGGTACGGCCGAGCGCCGCCGCCGCACGGCTGATGCTGCCCGCTCGCACGGCGGTGACGAACGACCGCAGCAGGGCGGTGTCGAGATCACGTGCCATAAGCGTTCATTATGCCTGGTCCAACGAATTGACGGCTTCCTATGGCATTCGGGGTGACCTAGCGTTGAAGCGGTGATCAGATTTCGACAGGTGCTCGTGGTGCCGGGGATGACGCCGCTGCTGGGCGTCTCGCTGCTCGCTCGTGCCGCGATCACGGCGGACGCGACGGCGCTGACGATGTACGTCGTCATCGCCCTCGACATGAGTTACGCGGCGGCGGGGGCCGTGGTGGCGGCGCTCACCGCCGGTGTCGCGCTGGGCGGGCCGCTGCTGGGCCGGATGATCGACCGGCGGGGCCTGCGTACCGTGCTGCTCGCCACGGTCGTACCGCAGCTCGTGTTCTGGTCGGCCGTGCCCGTGCTGCCGTACGCGATCCTGCTGTGCGCCTCCTTCGCCGCCGGCTTGCTGATGGTGCCGGTCCAGTCGGTCACCCGGCAGGCGATCGCCGCCATGACGGCGGCGGGGCAGCGGCGGGCGGCGTTCGCGCTGGAGTCGGTGGTGGGCGAGCTGTCGTACATCGTGGGCCCGGCGGCGGTGATCGTGTGCGCGGCGACGGTGTCCCCCGGCGTGGTGGCGTGGGGAGTGGGCGCCGCGATCGTCGTCGGCGGGGCGGGGATCGCCCTGCTCGACCCGCCGATGCGGGCCGAGGACGAGGCGGGCGGCGAGGCGGCGGGCCGGCCCAGGCGCCGGGAGTGGCTGGGAGCGCGCATGGTCGCCGTCCTGACGATGGGGTTCGGCGTCGCGATGCTGCTCAGCGGCGTCGATCTGGCCATCGTCGCCACTCTCCGAGAAGCCGGTCAGGTCTCGTGGGCGGCCGTGGTCGTCGTCGTGTTCGGGGTGACGTCCGTCGTGGGCGGTCTGGTGTACGGAGCGCTGCCCCGGCCGATGCCCACCTGGCTGCTGCTCGGCCTGCTCGGGCTGTTGACGGTTCCGGCCGGACTCGCCCGTGACTGGCCTTGGCTGTGTGTGGCCGTCATCGGTGCCGGGCTGCTCACCGCGCCGACCCTTTCCACGGTCTCCGACGCGGTGAGCCGGCTGGCGCCGGCCGGTGTGCGAGGTGAGGCGACCGGCATGCAGTCCTCGGCGGCGAGCGCGGGGTTCGCGCTCGGCGCCCCGGTCGTGGGAGTGGCGATCGACGCGTCCGTGCCCGCGGGCGGCTTCGCGGCGGCCGGCCTGGCCGGCCTGCTCACCGCGCTGACGGGATATCTGCTCTCGCGCCGGTCACCCGCCGCGCCGTCTCCGTCGTCCTCGTCGCGGGCACGCGAGTCCTGCGACGCCGTCGCGCCGGCCCCGTGACGTCGGCCCGGTGCGGCTGTGGGCGCTTCGCGTACTCCTGGACGACGACGCCGCGACCGCCGCCGGCCGGCTGCCGGCTCGGTCCACGACCCGTTTCCTCCGTGTTCCGGCCGCACCCCTGTCAGAGCCGGCCAGATCAGCCCGCGGTGGCGGCACGGTCACCCGGCGCTCCACCGGCGTCTTCTGGCATCCCAGCCTCGACACGGTGATCGAGCCGCTGGAGCCGTTCGTCGGCCCCGAGGGCAGCGACTTCGAGCCGGAGCTGCTGTGGGACCAGGCCGGCGGGCAGGTGGAGGAGTACCTGCGGGTCTTCGGACGGCCCGACCAGACCGCGGCCTGGCGCGAGCGCAGGCCCTACGTCACCGAACTCGCGGAGGCGTAGGCCGTGCCCGCGTCGGGAACGTTCAACGGGGAGCCCGGCGAGCGCTGGGTCCGCGGGACCAGGGGCGACGTCACCGTCGTCGACAGCCGCCGCCCGGTGCTGGTCCGGGAGTCGCGTCCTCCTGGTCGGCGCGCCAGGGCGGCTCCGTCCCGGCCGACGTGGCCTGGGCCTACCCCGACCCGATCCCGGCCGCCGGGAGGATCAGGGATCACGTCGCCTTCCACAACGAGGTCGTCGACATCGTCGTGGACGGCGTGAAGCTCGAAGGGCCCGTCACGCTCTTCACCGGACGCCCGCGGGAGGGGTGAGAGGGGTCCGCGGCCCACGGGCGGCCCATGGAACGGCCTCGTCCCGTACCCGCCGGGGTCACCGGAGGGTGGCCCCGGTCACGGCCTTGGCGGGAGGATGCGAAGCTGGTATGGACCGCGTCGCCAGAGATGGCGCACGGTCGACGGGCCGGTTCTCTTTGGGAGGTAAGTCGTGTCGGACGAGTTCGACGTGGTGGTTGTGGGCGCGGGCCCCGCGGGCGAGAACGTCGCCGACCGCGCGGTCAAGGGAGGGCTGAGCGCCGCGATCGTCGAGGGGAACCTGGCCGGCGGCGAGTGTTCCTACTGGGCGTGCATTCCCAGCAAGGCGCTGCTGCGCCCGGTGGAACTGGCCGCCGAGGTCTCCAGGATGCCCGGCCTGACAGTGGGCCCGATCGACGCCGCCGCCGTGCTCGCCCGGCGGGACGAGGCGGTGTCCCACTTCGACGACGGCGGCCAGGTCGAGTGGATCAGGAACGTGCCCGCGGAGTTCGTCCGCGGGCACGGGCGGCTGGACGGTCCCGGACGGGTCGTGGTGACCGGGAAGGACGGCTCGGTCCGCGCGCTGACCGCCCGGCGGGCGGTCGTGCTGGCCACCGGCAGCGACGCGGCCGTCCCGCCGATCCCCGGCCTGGCGGAGGCGTCGCCGTGGACGAGCCACGAGGTGACGGCGGCGAAGAGCGTCCCGGGGCGGCTGGCCGTGCTGGGCGGCGGCGTGGTGGCCTGCGAGATGGCCCAGGCCATGCACGGGCTCGGCGCCCGGGAGACGACGGTGCTGGCGCGCGGCGGGCTGCTCGGCAGGATGGAGCCGTTCGCCGGGGAGCTGGTGGCCGAGTCGTTCGCCGAGGCGGGTATCACGGTGCGCACGGGCGTCCGGGTGACGCGGGTCGAGCGGCCCACGCCGGGGGGCCCGGTGACGGTCCACCTGTCCGAGGGACCGCCCGTCGAGGCCGACGAGCTGCTGGTGGCCACCGGCAGGCGTCCCGCGACCGGCGACCTCGGACTGGAGACCGTCGGCCTGGAGCCGGGACGCACGGTGGAGGTCGACGACAGCATGCGCGCGACCGGCGTCTCCGGCGGCTGGCTGTACGCGGTGGGCGACGTCAACGGCCGCGCCCTGCTCACCCACATGGGCAAGTACCAGGCGCGGGTGTGCGGCGACGTCATCGCGGCGCGGGCCAAGGGCGAGTCCGACGACCTGCCGGGCCTGCGCGACGCGGCGGACGCGTACGGCGCGCCGCAGGTGGTCTTCACCGACCCTCAGGTGTGCTCGGTCGGCAAAATCGAGGCGGAGGCCCGCGCCGAGGGGTTCGACGTCCGCGTGGTCGAGTACGACCTGGGCAGGGTGACGGGGGCCTACCTGCGGGGCGAGAACTACCGGGGCAGGGCCAAGGCCGTCGTGGACGAGCGGCGCCGCGTCCTGCTGGGAGTGACCTTCGTCGGCCCCGACGTGGGCGAGATGCTGCACTCCGCGACGATCGCGGTCGTCGGCGAGGTGCCCCTCGACCGGCTCTGGCACGCCGTGCCGTCCTTCCCCGCGGTCAGCGAGATCTGGCTGCGGCTGCTGGAGACGTACGGGCTCTGACCACGACGTGCGGGCTCTCGCACGGCCTCCGGGCCCTGACGCCGACATCCGGCCCTGACGCCGACGTCCGGACCCCGATGCCGAGGTACGGGCTCCGACACGGCGTCGGGGCCGGGAGGCGACGCCCCGCTCCCGGCCCTGACCTCCGTCGCCGGGACCACCCGGCGGGTCACCGGCCCGTGGACGTCCTGAACGGCGCGGACACCGTGGACGCCGTGGAGGTCACCGCCCGGCGTTCCCGGCCTCCTTGGCGAGGGCGCGGCCGATGACCAGGCGCTGGACCTGGTTGGTGCCCTCGACGATCTGCAGGACCTTGGCCTCCCGCATGAGGCGCTCGACCGGGAAGTCCTCCACGTACCCGTAGCCGCCGAGGACCTGGACCGCGTCGGTGGTGACCTTCATGCACACGTCGGTGGCGAAGAGCTTCGCCATCGCGGCCCGCGTGCCGTACGGCCGGCCCGCGTCGCGCAGCCTGGCGGCGTCCAGGTAGAGGGCGCGGGCGGCGGCGATCTGGGTGGCCATGTCGGCGAGCATGAAGCCGACGCCCTGGAAGTCGATGATCCGCGAGCCGAACTGGCGGCGCTCGGCGGCGTACGCCGTGGCGGTCTCGAAGGCGGCCTGGGCCACGCCCACGGCGCAGGCGGCGATGCCGAGCCTGCCGCCGTCCAGCGCGGCCATCGCGATCCGGAACCCCTCCCCCTCGGAGCCCAGCAGGGCCTCGGGCGGCAGCCGCACCCCGTCGAAGCGGACCTGGGCGGTCGGCGAGGACTTCATCCCCATCTTCCGCTCGGGGGCGCCGAACGACAGCCCCTCCGTCCCGGCGGGCACGTGGAAGCAGGAGATGCCGCGCGCGCCGTCGTCCGAGGTCCGGGCCATCAGCGTGTAGAAGTCGGCGGCGCCGCCGTGGGTGATCCAGGCCTTCACCCCGTCGACGGTGTAGCCGGCGGGACCGGCGGAGCCGCCGTCCCCGGGAACCGCCCTGGTCGTCAGCGCGGCGGCGTCGGACCCCGACTGCGGCTCCGACAGGCAGTAGGCGCCCAGCCACTCGCCGCCCAGCATCTCGGGAAGCAGCGCGGCGCGCTGCTCGGCGGTGCCGTAGGCGGCCACCGGGAAGCACGACAGCGTGTGGACCGACAGGCCGAGACCGACCGCCAGCCAGCCGGCCGCGAGTTCCTCGATCACCTGCAGGTAGACCTCGTAGGGCTGCGCCGCCCCGCCGTGCTCCTCGGGGTAGGGCAGGCCGAGCAGCCCCGCGCGGCCGAGCGTGGTGAACACCTCCCGGGGGAAGCGCCCGGCGGACTCGTCGGCCGCGGCCCGGGGGGCGACCTCCTTGCCGATCAGGTCGCGGACCAGGTCCAGGAGGTCATGGGCGTCGCCGGTCGGCAGAACGCGCTCAACGGTCATCTGAGTCCTTCCAGCGTGGAGACCCGCCCCAGGGTTCGCGGGGAGGGGGTCGTGTCCACGGGCTCCGGGTCCCGGCACGGGGTCGCGGCGCGGACGACGAAAGGGCGGCCGGGGTCACCGGCCACCCCGATTCTGGCACCCGCCCCCCGGGCGCCGCCACGCGACCGTGCCGTGCGCGGCCGTGCCGTGCGCGGCCGTCCGGGAGCCGCCGGGTAGGGAAGACAACGGTGCCGGCCCCCACAGGGTGCCACCGGCCACCATGACGCCCACCACGGGCACGTTCATCACCGCGGCGCTTGTCGGCCGGGCGACCGGCGCGAAGCGCGGCCCGTAACCGCGACAGGGCGGCGGGTCACATCGACATCACACCAGTGTCCGCGTTCGTTCACATCAGTGCGGTCAACACCCGCTGTCATCGACCGTACAGGACCTTCCGACCCGCGGCCCGGAGGCCGGCACGACGACCCGGGCCACCGGCTACGGGCACCGAAAAGAGGGTTGAACAGGCGATATAACCGTCTGCGGCCGGAGACCCGCACCGCACGCCATCGCCGCTGCCGCAGGATGTCGACCGCACGGAGACGAATTTCTTGTAGCGAGATGTTGACATCCCGCCTGTAAAGCCTAAACACTTTGCGGAAATACAACAGAAACATGAATGCGACCCGATCGCCGGCCCTTCATCGGGAATCAATCGCCCCATTGTCAAGCTCGCAGGGACGAGGTGCACGCAGTGATGTTAGCGCTAACAACTGTTCGTGCGCCCGTCGATGCGCCATGCGCCCATTGTCTCTGAGGCCTCGCCGTGAGTGCGCGGCCGTGATGTCGCCCCTCGACGTCTTCTCCCCGATTCCCGGAAAGGATGCCCG
>NZ_JBPXMB010000026.1:0-163151 GCF_051918945.1 Streptosporangium sp. LJ11 | reverse complement strand
CTCCACCGTTGGTGGGGGCCCTCAGGCATGTCCGGACCCTTTTTCCGGCCTGTTCCCGGGCTCCTTTTCCGGGACCTACCGGCGACCCGTTTCGAGGCCTGCCCGCCACCGCTTTCGGGGGCCTGTTCGGGACTGTTGCGGGGTCTGCTCGGGGCCCTGTGCGACACCTTCCCCACGGGAAACTCCAACGGGAGACTCCCGAGATCCCATCATTCCCCGGACCGGGGAAGTCCCCTATAGGGCGTTCGGCCGTCAGGCGGCTCATCGGCACATGAGCCTTCCCGCCGTCGCGATCGCCTGCCCGGCCGCCGGGGAGTTGAGCTGCACCACCACCTGGCGCCGGCCGTCCTCGCTACTCATGGCGACCCCCGAGTATCCGTAGATCATCCCGGAGTGGTTCCACACCCGGATGCCGCACGGCAGCCTGTCGGCGAAGATGCCCAGACCGTCCGCGCGCTTCAGCGCGGCCCCCTCGAGTAATCGCCTCGGCGCCGATCCTTCGGCGGATTCGCCACCGGACACGGCCTGTTTCCCGCCGAACAGTGCCTCGTAGAATGCGCCCACATCCCTCGCGGTCGACACCAGCCCGCCCGCGGACCAGAAGATCGAGGAGTTCACGACCGTCGCCCCGGGACCGTCGCCCTGCCTGCCCGTGGCGAGCCCGGGCGGCCGTAGATCTCGCGGCAGTTCGGTGTCGCGCAGTTTCAGGGGCCCTGTGACGCGCTCTCGGAGCGCCTCGGCGTAACTCTGGCCGGTGACCTTCTCGATGATGAGACCGAGAAGGATGAAGTTGCCGTTGGAGTAGCGGTTCACCCCGCTTCTGCCCGGTCTTCCGCCGTAACCGAGCAGCTCCCGCGGCGGCCAGTCGCGCGTGTACATGCCGCCGTCGACGATGGCGTCCATGAAGCGGGAGTCGGTGAGATAGTCCGGTATCCCGCTGGTGTGGTTGAGCAGTTGTTCCACGGTCACCCGGCCGGCGCCGGGAAGGACCCCGGGAAGCAGCTCGCCGAGCGTGTCGTGGAGGGCCAGCCGCCGCTCGCGTACCAGCTGGAGCGTGATCGTCGCGGTGAACGTCTTGGTGATGCTCGCGATCCGGAAGCGGTGGTCGACCCGCATCGGGGTGCGCGTCGCCGGGTCGGCGAACCCCGCGGCGGCCTCCTGGACCTTTCCGTCGTCACGGACGTGCACGACGGCCCCCGGGGAACCGGCCGCCGCCACCAGGTCGTCCGCGATCGCCTGGAGGGTGGAGGCCGAGCCGGCCGGGCCCGGTTCCGTGGGAGGATCCGGCCGCTCGGAGGAGGGCGAAGGGGGCGCGGGCGCGGGGCTCGTCGCCGAGGGAGAGGCCGGTGGTGCGGCGCCGGGCGCCGGGACGCAGGCGGTCAGTGCGATCACCAGTGAGATGGCTCCGAGTCCGGCCGCGCGCATCCGGCGTTTCCCTTCTCGTTCCTCGTGTTCCTCGCCGGGACCATGACTTCTCCTTGAGCGCGGAAACCTCGAGCGCGGAAACCTCCGCCTCCGGGCGGGAAGGATGTCAAGACGCTACAAGCGGCGAGGCGAATGGGAAAGCCCGCCTGATGAGGCCCGGTGTCGGATGGAGGTTCGGTGTCGCCGGTCGGCGAGACGCCCGGCGGCCCGTGCGACCTGATGTGCCGCCTGATGTCTTCCGGTACGTCACTGTCACCCGATGGGTGAACCAACACTTCTGCCGATTGTGAGCGAAACTTTCAGCCTTCTCCACCAAAGTGCCCGCTGGACAGGTCCCGTGACCGTTGTGGCGAGGCGAACCGCTCGTTGATCGGCGAGCCCGTAGGGCCGGTCGAGGCGGGCCGTCCGAGGGTGTTATCTGCTCATATCGTTACAAACCAAGTCTATTGCGGCGCCCTGGGAGGCGGACACCCCGATCCATCAGGGAAGATCCACCGTTCACCGGTCTGTCGGGCCTGGTGGACGGGGTCGCGCACCGGGGTGACTTCGGTTGTGGTTCGTAGAAAGTTAAATTGATCATGACAAAAGTTCTTCCAAAAACGTCAGAAGACGCGTAACTTCCACGCCAAGTTCTCTGCACAACATCAAGAGTGCGCAGTGAGTCGGCCGGCGGCGTTCGCGGGCGGATCTCCTCGGAGAGGCGATCCGCCGGGCGGGGCCCCGGCCTGCGGCGGAAAGGAGTCGGCGGTCACTCGGCTGAGGCATCGGGGATCACGGGGCTCCATCCACCCACACGGAGGTAGGAAACCATGAGTGCACACGAAGAAGAGTTCGACGAGGTCGCGGGCGCGCTGCGCCGCAGGCTCGGACTGAACCGCCGCCAGTTCCTCGCGGCCACGACAGGAGTCACCGCGGTGGCCGCCGTCTCGGCGGTGGGCCCGCTCGCGTCGGCCGCGTACGCCTCCCCCGGCGGCGACCAGGAGCGCGGTCAGGGCCACGGTCACGGCGACCGGAACGCCCTGGTGCCCGAGGCCAAGCGGGGCATCATCCTCTACACGGTCCGTGACGTGATCTCCCGCGACCCGGCGGCGAACACGAGCCTGCCGGCCGGCTTCCGGCGTGTGTTCGAGGAACTCTCGCGGATCGGCTACAAGCAGGTGGAGTTCGCCGGCTACCGCCAGCACGCGAACGCCGAGGGCGGGGCCGACCTGGAGACCGTCGAGGGTGCCAGGCTGCTGCGCCGGTGGCTCGACGACAACGGGCTCAAGGCCCAGGGCAACCACGGCTTCATCCCCGGCTCCTGGCCGCTCACCCAGGCCGACCTCGACCGCTTCAAGCTGACCCTGGAGATCGCCAACATCCTCGGCATGGAGCATGTGGGCACCGGCGGAGACCCGACCAACAGCGCCTACAAGGCGGACTGGGACCTCGCCGCCCAGAAGTGGAACGGTCTCGGCTCGATCGCCTCGGCCGCCGGGCTCAAGCTGTACACGCACAACCACGACGCGGCGTACGGCTTCCTCCTCGACGAGGGCCCGCTCGACGAACTCGGCCGGCCCACCCGCTCGTCGGGCATCAGGAAGCTGGAGTACTTCCTGCGGATCACCAGCCGCAGGCACGTCTATCTCGAGATGGACATCTTCTGGGCGCACGTGGCGCAGTACAAGCACCGCTCGTACGTCGCGGGCGACGGCTCCACCCGGGCCGACATCTTCGACCCGCTGAAGCTCGTACGACAGAACGAGAAGCGGTTCCCGCTGTTCCACGCCAAGGACGGGAAGGCCAACACGGCGACCGGCAACGGCTACGACATGGTGCCGTTCGGCACCGGTGACATCGACTACCGCGCCTTCTTCTCCAAGCTGGACATCGAGCGGCGCCACAACCCGATGTACGAGCAGGACAACGCGCCCGGAGGAGCCGAGGCGCCGGGCCGCTCGCTCCAGTACTCCGAGCTCAGCTACAAGAACCTGGCCGCCCTGCGCCGCCGTCGCTGAGAGTCCGGCGGACGACCGGGCGAACTCCTTGGAGGCCCCCCGAAGGGCACCTCGAAAAAGAACCCGGAGACGGGTTCGGCGGACCGCCACGTGATCGAAGCCGTTGCCGCGGCACGCGTGGCGGCCCGCCCTGTCCTGACACCCCCCTGAAGAAGAGGCTCAGGAAGTTGAAGCGTACCCGCGCCATGCTCGGTGGAGCACTGGTCGCCCTGCTGTTCCCCCTGGTGGTGCCCGGCACCGCCCCCGTACAGGCCCATACCGACGTCCTGGCCGCGCCCACGGACTGGTCGAACTACGAGAAGATCACGCTGACCAAGAACGTCGGCGAACCGATCGACCTGGCGGTCCTGCCCGACAAGCGGGTCCTGCACACCGCCCGCAACGGCGACATCCGGCTGACCGACGGCGCCACCGGCCTCACCAAGGTCATCAACACGATCCCCGTCTACGCGAACTCCGAGGACGGTCTCCAGACGATCGCGATCGACCCGAAGTTCGCCGAGAACAAGTGGGTCTACGTCTACTACGCGCCGAAGACGATGACGGCGCCGTACCCGGAGACGACCCCCACCGGTTCGGCGCCCAACTCGCTGCCCGCGGGCGCGGACGAGTCGTACTGGAACCAGTGGAAGGGCTACAACCAGTTGTCGCGGTTCAAGTGGACCGGTGACGCGCTGGACCTGTCCACCGAGCAGGTCATCATCAAGGTCGAGGCTCAGCGCGGGCAGTGCTGCCACGTAGCGGGCGACATGGACTGGGACGCCGCGGGCAACCTCTACCTCGTCACCGGTGACAACACCCCCGCGGGCACGCCCGGGGCCAACGGCATGGCGCCCAACAACGACGCCCCCGGGATGAACCCCGGCCTCGACGCGCGGCGCGGCGCGGGCAACAGCAACGACCTGCGCGGCAAGATCCTGCGGATCACGGTGAAGGAGGACGGCTCCTACACCGTCCCGGCCGGCAACCTGTTCCCGCCGGGGACGGCCAAGACGCGTCCTGAGATCTTCGTGACGGGCGTGCGGAACGCCTTCCGGATGGACGTCGACGACGTGACCGGCACGGTCTCCTGGGGCGACTACGGCCCCGACGCCGGGGCGGCAGACCCCGCCCGCGGGCCCCTGGGCTACGTCGAGTGGAACGTCACCCCCATCGACAAGCCGATGAACAGCGGCTGGCCCTACTGCACCGGGAACAACTTCAACTACAACGACTGGAACTTCGCGACCTCGACACCGCGCGCGTGGTTCGACTGCGCGGGAGGGCCGACGAACACCTCCCGCTGGAACACCGGCGTCGACAAACTGCCGGCCGCGACCCCGGCGGACCTCTACTACGGCGACAACAACACCCACCAGCCCGCGGAGTGGGCCGGGCTCACCGACTTCGAGCCGGCGGGCGGCCAGGGGCCGATGGGCGGCCCCGTCTACCACTACGACGCGGCGAACCCGTCGACGACGAAGTTCCCGGCGTACTGGGACAAGAAGTTCTTCTTCGGCGAGTTCTCCCAGGACTACCTCGCGGCGTTCACCGTGACGGGGCCGGACGGGCCGGTGACCAAGCTCGAACACTTCCTGCCCAACAGCGCGCTGACCACGGCGGCGATGCCGATCACCGACAGCCCGATGGACATCGAGTTCGGTCCCGACGGGTCGCTGTACGTGCTCGACTACGGCGACGGCTTCTTCCGCGCGAACCCCGACGCGGGCCTCTACCGCATCGACTACGCCGAGGGGAACAAGACGCCGCAGGCGAAGATCGTCGCCAAGCCGACGTCGAGCAGCGCCGCGCCGCTGACCGTCGCGTTCAGCGCGGAGACGTCCACCGACGCCGAGCCGGGCGCGCTGCGCTACGAGTGGGACTTCGACGGCGACGGGACCTTCGACGCCACCGGCGTGACGGCCTCGCACACCTACCCCGCGCTCGGGCAGTATGCCGCCAGGCTCCGCGTGACCGACGCGCAGGGCAAGTTCGGGCTCACCTCGACCGAGATTACCGTGGGCAACACCGCGCCCGAGGTGACCATCCAGACGCCGGGCAACGGCTCCTTCTTCAACTGGGGCGACGCGGTGCCGTTCCAGATCAAGGTCTCCGACAAGGAGGACGGCGACACCCCGGTGTGCGGCCGGGTGCAGTGGACCTTCGGCCTCGGCCACGACGCGCACGCCCACCCCGAGACCCTCGGTTCGGGCTGCTCGGGCGCCTGGCCGACGCCCGCCGACGCCCCCGAGCACGGCGAGACCGAGAACATCTTCGGCGTCGTCGTCGTGAGCTACCGGGACAACGGCGCCGGTGACATCCCCGGGGCGCTCGGCGACGCCACGCTCATCCTCAACCCCAAGGAACTGCAGGCCGAGCACGCGGACGCGAGCAGCGGCGTCACCAGGGTGGAGGACGAGAGCGCGTCCGGCCTGGCGAAGATCACGTCGTTCGACGCCGGGGACTGGATCGCGTACGACCCGGTGAACTTCGCCGGCGTCACCGGTGTGAAGACCCGCGCCTCCGGTGCGGGAACGCTGTCCCTGCGCTGGGGCTCGGAGACGGCGGAGCCGTTCGCCACCGTCACCGTGCCCGCCGGATCGGGCTGGCAGAGCGTGGACACCTCGCTCACCGGCGCCCCGACGGGCAGCGGGAAGCTCTACGTCACCTCGACCGGCGGCGTGGAGGTCGACGGGTTCACCTTCCAGGGCGACGGGGTCTCCGACGAGACGCCTCCGACCGTGTCGGCCACGCTCGCCCCGGCCGAGCCGGGCGGGGAGAACGGCTGGTACACCGGCAACGTCACGCTGACGGTCACCGCGACCGACAACGGCACGGTGGCGAGCCGCCAGTACTCGCTCAACGGCGGCACGACGTGGCTGAACGCCAACAACCCGGTCACCCTGACCGCCGACGGGACGGCCACCGCGCGCTACCGGGCGACCGACAACGCGGGCAACGTCTCGCAGGTCGGCACCGTCACGGCGAAGATCGACAAGACCGCCCCGGTCCTGTCCGTGAGCGGGGTGCAGCCCGGGAAGTACGGCGACTCCGCGTCCGTCACGCCCGTCTTCTCGGCGGCCGACGCGACGTCGGGGGTGGCGAGCGTGACGGCGGCCATCGGCGACCTGCAGGTGGTCTCCGGCAAGCCTCTCGCCCTGTCCGAGCTGGCGCTCGGCGCGCACACGCTGACCGTCACCGCGAAGGACGAGGCGGGTCACGTCACGAAGCAGACCGTCGCGTTCGAGGTCACGACCTCCTTCGCCGACGTGCGGAATCTCCTCGACCGCTTCAAGGCGGAGGGCTCGGTGCGGGGCGTCCTGCTCGGCGTCCAGCTCGACCAGGCCAGGAAGCACGCGGAGGCGGGAAGGAAGCAGCTCGCGATCGCCTCGCTGGAGGCCTTCGTGGCACTCGCCCGCCTCAAGCTCTGGGTGCCCGACACCGCGGCGCGTGACGTGCTCGTCCGGGACGGGAAGGCGCTGATCGCGCAGTTGCGCGCCCCGGCCAGCGGGTAACGACGACGCGGCGCGGGGGGAGAGCCGGACAGGCTCTCCCCCCGCGCTCGGTTCCGGGGGCCGGTGGGTGATCCTCCGGGGTCCCGGTCCTCGATCCTGAGGTTCTGGCCGCCCGGAACGGGCGGCGCGTCCGGTGGGTCAGTGGGGGGCGAGGTCGAGATCCTTGATCCTGGGGTCGCCCTCGTCGGCGAAGTAGTGGTCGGGCTGGGTGGCGTCGACGCCGTCGGTCGTCTTCATTGCGCGCGCGATGACCGTGCCGAGCGCGGCGACGGCCAGGTTGACCGCGAGCGCGAGGATGCCCGCGTAGATCGTCATCTTGGTGTCCAGGCCCAGTTTCTCCAGCGGGAACGCCGACCCGGCGAAGTGCAGCTTGCCGGTGGCCGGGTTGCCGATGTTGTAGAGCAGGAGCATCCCGGCCCCCATGCCGGCGACCCATCCGGCGATCAGGCCGCTGCGGTGGAACCAGCGGGTGTAGAGGCCGAGCGCCACCGACGGGAGCGTCTGCAGGATGATGACGCCGCCGATGAGCTGCAGGTCGATGGAGAAGCCGGTGTCCAGGAACAGGATGCACAGCACCGCGCCGACCTTGACGAGCAGCGAGGTGATCTTCGAGACACGGGCCTCGTCGGCGTCGCTCGCGTCCGGCTTGAGGTACTCCTTGTAGATGTTGCGGGTGAAGAGGTTCGCCGCGGCGATGGACATGATGGCCGCGGGGACCAGCGCGCCGATGCCGATCGCGGCGTACGCGACGCCGGTGAACCAGTCGGGGAACATCTTGTCGAACAGCTGCGGCACGATCGTGTTGTTGTCCTTGCCGATGGGCTGGATGCCGGCCGCGATGGCCATGAAGCCGAGCAGCGCGATCAGGCCGAGCAGCAGGCTGTAGGCGGGCAGCGCCGACATGTTCCGCTTGATCACGTCGCGGTTCTTGGAGGCGAGCACGCCGGTGATGCTGTGCGGGTACAGGAAGAGCGCGAGCGCCGATCCCAGGGCCAGCGTGACGTACTGCAGCTGGTTGTTCGCGTTGAGCAGGATGCCGTCGCCGGGCGGGGCACTGGCGGCGAACTTCGCCTGGGCGGAGTCGAAGATGCCCGACCAGCCGCCCTCGATCTGGGCGGGGATCGCGAAGATCGCCACCAGGATCACGACGTAGATCAGCGTGTCCTTGACGAACGCGATCAGCGCCGGGGCGCGCAGGCCCGACTGGTAGGTGTACGCGGCCAGGATCGCGAACGCGATGATGATCGGCAGGTGGCCGGTGATGCCCATCGACTTCAGCACGGCCTCGATGCCGATGAGCTGGAGGGCGATGTAGGGCATCGTCGCGACGATGCCGGTGATCGCGACCAGCAGCGCCAGCGTGGGGGAGCCGAAGCGGGCCCGGACGAAGTCGGCGGGGGTCACGAAGCCGTGCACGTGCGAGACCGACCAGAGGCGGATCAGCACCAGGAACACGATCGGGTAGACCACGATCGTGTACGGCACCGCGAAGAAGCCCATCGCGCCCGCGCTCCAGAGCAGGGCGGGCACCGCCACGAACGTGTAGGCGGTGTAGAGGTCGCCGCCGACCAGGAACCAGGTGACCCACGAGCCGAAGTTCCGGCCGCCGAGCCCCCACTCGTCGAGGCTTGCCAGGTTCTCCGGGCGGCGCCAGCGCGCGGCCACGAATCCCATGCCGCTGACCAGCAGGAACAGTGCGGAGAAGACGATGATTTCTGTCAGGTGAGCTTCCATCGGGTCACCGCCGCCGCTTCGTCATCTGGTACACGATCGTGGTGCATGTGACACCGACCGCGATGAAGGCGAGCTGGAGCCAGTAGAACATCGGAAAGCCGAAAAGCCGGGGCTCGTCGGAATTGAAGAGAAACGGGAGCAAAGGTAGGATGATCGGCACGATGAGCAGCCAGTTCCATGGGCTGTGATCGCTCCGGTTCCCGTTTGGAGTGGTCAACGCGGTCTCCTTGAGCTGGAGAAAGGGTGTCCGGGCAGGACCGTCCCCTTCGGCTGACCGGCAGCGTAATTACACGGCCGTTTCATTCAGGTCACCGAGCGCCGAGCGGCACCGGTGGCGCGACGAACGGTAGCCCGGCTCCTTCGTCGAGGTCGCCGGCGAGGTCGCGGGGGTCATGCCTCCCGGATGGGCCCACTTCGCCGACGGGATCCCACCGGTCACCGAATTCCCGGCGCGGCTTCCTTGACATGATCGAGCAAGTCCTCGTAAAGGCGTGATAGGTGAAGGCGTGTCACACGGCGCGCGATGTGTCCCACGGCGTGACACGTCACACAGCACCCGGAGCCGCCGGTCGCGGTCTCGCGCGATGCCGTCATTCCCGCCTGCGAGATCCGGCGCGATGTCCCGACCCCGCCGGCGCGGTCTCGCACGCCGCCGTCGATCCCGCCGGTGCGCGGTCTCACTCGGCGCCGCCGGCGCCCGGAGGCCCCGCCGGCGGGCCTCACGTGGTCCGCCGGAGCGCGGGCTCAGACGGTCCTGTCGGCGGCGGTCCTCGGCTCGTGCCGTACGTCCTCCGGCAGGCCGAGGTCCCTGGTCCAGGCGGCGAACTCCACCAGGATGCCGTCGGGGTCCTTGAAATAGATCGACCGGACGAACACGCCCTCTCCCATGGCGGGCGCTATGCCGAACTCGCTGTCGTCATGGTTGAGGATCACCCCGACGTCCACGCCCTTGGCGATGAGCTTGTCGCGGTACTCCTCGATCCGGTCCGGGGCGACGTCGAGGGCGATGTGGTTCATCGAGCCGACCGCGGAGAGCAGCTCACCCCGGTCGGGCAGGTTCTTGGGCGCCGAGACGCCGGGAACGCCCTCGGGCGCGTCGGGGAACCAGAAGAACGCCAGCGCGTTGCCGCCGCCGCAGTCGAAGAAGAAGTGCTGCCCCCAGCCCATCGGCAGCTCGATCGTCTTGATCAGGGGCATGCCCAGAACGCCGGAGTAGAAGTCGACCGTCTGCCTCATGTCCGAGCACACCAGCGCGAGGTGGTTGATCCCGCGCAGCTCGAACTCGGTGTTGTCCGCCATGTTCTCCTCGCTCCCTCGGGTAATGAACTGCTTATCACAGGAGATGGGAAGGCCGAGCGGGCGGCCGCCGGGAAGGCGGCGGCGCGACCCGCCCGTACCGCTCACGGCCGCTCGAACACTTCGGGCAGCCGATGGCTCTCGCCCCTGGACAGGTAGACGACCCGGTCTCCGTGGCCACTCCGCTCGACGTGGTCGCGGAAGTCGGAGAGCGGTGAGCTGAAGGCGCCGTAGTCGTCGTAGTGCACCGGCAGCACGTGGCGCGGCTTGATCAGACGCACCCATTCGGCCCCCTGCCGGCCGTCCATCGTCACCAGCAGGAGGCCCAGCAGCTTCGTGCCGCCCAGGTGGACGACGCCCACGTCGACGTCGGGGAAGCGCCGCGGGATGGCGTCCAGTTCCCTCGCCATGAGAGTGTCGCCGCTGATGTGCAGGCGCAGGCGCACACGGCCGTCCGTGCCGGAGAACTCCAGCATGCTTCCCATGACGGGCGGCAGGAGGAGGTCCACCAGGCCGGGGCCGTGGCGCGCGGGCAACGAGGTGATCTTCACCGAGCCGGCCGGGTTCCGGAGCTCGTGGTCATGCCAGGTGGCCACGCCGACCGCCCCGCCGAAACCCTGCCGCTTCAGCTTCCGCGCCGCGTGCGGCGTGGTGACGATCGGTGTGCTGTGGTCCAGCCCCTTGCGGGCCACCCGGTCCCAGTGGTCGCCGTGCATGTGCGAGAGGAGAACGGCGTCGAGGGGCGGGAGCCGGTCGACGTTCAGCGCCGGTTCGGTCAGTCGCCTGGTGAACAACCCGTAGCCCAGATAGGCGTGCTGGCCACGGTGCAGGAAGTTGGGGTCGGTGAGGATGGTGAACCCGTTGTAGCGGATGAGCGTCGTGGCGTTCCCGATGAACAGCACACTCGCCGCCTCCTGGTCGGACATGCCGTGGTCCCCCGTGTCGGATCGGTCGAATGGTCGTCGTGCTCGAACCCGGCAGGCCGCGCATCCGGCCGTCCCGGGACCGCCACGCCTACCGGCGTTCTCCGCCGGTGGCCGGAACCCCCGTCCGGCGGGCCGGCGTACGGTCTTACCGTGACGTCACCAGGCGACCTTCAAGGACGACAGGCCGTACACGAAGCTGAAGGAGCGGAAGTGCGCGTCGGGTTCGATCGCGCGCAGCTCGGGGAATCGCCTGAGCAGCGCGGGGAAGGCGATGTGCATCTCCATCCTCGCCAGCGGCGCACCCAGGCAGTGGTGCACGCCGTGGCCGAAGGCCAGGTGGCCGGGCGCCCCCCGGGTGATGTCCAGCACCTCCGGATCGGACAGGAACGCGGGGTCGCGGTTGGCGGCGAGCAGCGCGCACATCACCAGCTCGCCGGGCCCGATCCTGCGGCCGGCGATCTCGACCTCCGTGGTGGTCGTCCTGAAGGTGCTGGAGTGGACGATGCTGAGCCAGCGCAGCAGCTCCTCCACCGCGGCGTCGATGAGCTCGGGTTCCTTCTTGAGCAGTTCCAGCTGGTCGGGGTGGCGCAGCAGGGCCAGCGTGCCCAGCCCGAGCATGTTGGCGGTGGTCTCGTGACCGGCCACCAGCAGCAGACCGCCGATGCCGACGAGCTCGTCCGTCGTCAGGTCGTCGTGCTCGCGCACCAGCGTGCCGAGCAGCTCCTCCCCGGGATCGGCCTGGGCGCGAGCGACCAGCTCGGCCATGTAGGCGCGCGATTCCAGCTGCGCCGCCCTGCGCTCCTCGATGGGCGCCGACACGTCGAGCAACAGGCCGGTCCTGCGCTGGAAGTCCGCCCGGTCGGTGTACGGCACGCCCAGCAGCTCGCAGATCACCAGGGAGGGGATCGGCAGCGCGAACGACGACACCAGGTCGGCCGGGGAGCCCGCGCTCTCCATCGCGTCCAGGTGGTCTTCGACGATGCGCGTGATCCGCGGCTCCAGCCGGCGTATCCGGCGGAGCGTGAACTCCGGCGTCAGTATCCGGCGCAGCCGGGTGTGCTCGGGGGGATCGAAGGCGAGCAGGTTGCCCGCGCGGAGCACGGCGAGCTCCTCCTCGCTGCTCTGGTCGCCGGGCAGCTGGAACGTGGTCGTCCGGGCGTTGCTGAACCGCTCCGCGTCGCTCAGCACCGCGCGCACGTCCTCGTGGCGGGTCACCAGCCAGGCGTCGACGCCGGGCGGTGTCCTGACGAGCCCGACTCCCTCCCCGTCCCGCATCGCCTCCAGCTCCGGGTCGGGACCGAATTCGGCTCGCCGCATGTGCAGCGGTGGTGTCGGAGACTCGCTCATGGGACCCCCTGGATGACTCGCCGTTCTGGCCACTCCGAAAAAACGCTAGCGACCCATCGATTGCGCGCAAAGGACCCCGACGGCCGTCCGAGGTCTGTGTTGTGTCACTGACCAGCAACTACTTGCTTCGACGGCGTCGTGCGCGGTGAGGTCCCCGACCTGGAACCGGGACGCCCGCCGCCGGTTTCCCGGCGGGGCCGCCGGACGCCGCGGTGTCCTTCCCGCCCCTCCCACCGGCCGTTCCGCGCCGCGCCGCGCCACGGCCTTCCGCCCCGGTCCGGGTCCCTCGGCCGGTGTGACGCGAAAACATGACAGTAGATGTCCTGTTTTCGCGTCACGCTGGCCTCATGACAAGAACGCTGGAAGGAAAGGTCGCCCTGGTCGCGGGGGCGACGAGGGGGACCGGCCGGGGAATCGCGGTGGAGCTGGGCGCGGCCGGTGCCACGGTCTACTGCACCGGGAGGAGCACACGGGAGCGGCGCTCGGAGATGGACCGGCCGGAGACCATCGAGGAGACGGCCGAGCTGGTGACCCGCGGGGGCGGTCACGGCATCGCGGTCCAGGTGGACCACCTGGACCCGGAGCAGGTGCGCGCCCTGGTGGAACGGATCAGGAACGAGCAGGGCAGGCTCGACATCCTCGTCAACGACGTCTGGGGCGCCGACCCGCTCACCGAGTGGCACGTCCCCGTCTGGAAGCACTCCCTCGACGACGGCCTGCGCATCCTCCGGCTGGCGGTGGACACCCACCTGATCACCAGTCACCACGCCCTGCCCCTGCTGATCGAGAATCCCGGGGGCATGGTGATCGAGGTGACCGACGGCACCCTTGAGTACAACACCGTCAACTACCGGCTCTCGGCCTTCTACGACCTGGCCAAGATCTCGGTGAACCGCCTCGCGTTCAGCCAGGCCCACGAGCTGCGCCCGCACGGCTGCGCGGCGATCTCGCTGACCCCCGGCTGGCTCAGGTCGGAGAGCATGCTGGAGACCTTCGGCGTCACCGAGGAGAACTGGCGGGACGCCACCGCCAAGCAGCCGCACTTCGTGATCTCCGAGACGCCCGCCTACACCGGCCGCGCGGTCGTCGCCCTCGCCGCCGACGAGGACCGGATGCGCTGGTCGGGCCGGTCGGTGTCCAGCGGGCAGCTCGCCCAGGTGTACGGCTTCACCGACGTCGACGGCAGCAGGCCCGACGCCTGGCGCTACATCGAGGAGGTCGAGAGCAAGGGCAAACCCGCCGACGCCACCGGCTACCGCTGACCACCATCGGGACCGGCGCCGCGACCCCGGGCCGGGACCACCGGCCGAGATCCTCGGCTGGGATCCCCGGCCGGGGTCAGCGGCCTGGCGCGCCGGTGTCGGAGATGTCGGGGGCGGGGTCGGCGGGGGAGCGGGGAGAGGCGTACAGGTCGCGCAGGCGGGTGGCCGCTTCGGCGAGGCGGGCCCGGAGGCCGGGCGGGTCGACGACCTCGGCCTCCGGGCCGAAGCGGAGGATCTGGCTGTAGGCGATCTCCGGTGACTCGACGGGCAGGCGGAACGTGACCCACCCCTGCCCGTCGGGCTCGCCGGCGGAGGCCAGGGCGGAGCCGAGAGCGGCGGGGTCGGCGACGGCGGGGAGCGCGCGGCGCCCGGCGGGGCTGAGCCGTACGGTGACGTGCGCGGTGAGCAGGGACCCGGCGAACTGCGCCGCCCGCTCGCCCCAGAACGCGGCCAGGTCGAAGGTCTCGTCCCGCTCGAAGCGCAGGCCGGAGTGGATCTCGACCTCGTCGAAGCGGTCGACCCGGTAGATGGCGAACCGGGTCGCCAGGTACCAGACTCCCGCCTTCAGCACGAGCCCGTACGGCTCCAGGCGCCGCCGGGCGGCCCCGGCCTGCTCGGACCGCCCGCTCTCCCCGGCCCGTCCGTCACGCTCGGTCCGGCCGCCGCGTTCAGCCTGTCCGGTTCCTTCGGTCCGCCCGGTTTCCCGGGTTTCGCCGGGCTGACGGGGCTGATCGGGCTGTCCGGGCCGGTCGGTCTGTTCACCCGGCCGGGTGCGCGTGGCACGCCGGTAGAGGGCGGTGACCGGGTGGTCGCCCCACACCGCCCTGGCCAGGGGCGCCAGCGCCGCCGGTGGGGGACGCTCGCTCGCGAACCAGCCGGGGGCGTCCAGGTGGAAGCGCTGAGCCGCGGTCGCGGGGGCGTCGCGGAGGCCGGGGGAGAGCGCGGCGGAGGCCTTCAGCCGCGCCGTGGCCGCCACCTCGCTCAGTCCCATCTCCCGCAGCGCCTCCGGCACGCCCGACAGGAACAGCGCCTCCGCCTCGGCGCGGTCCAGCCCGGTGAGGCGGGTGCGGTACCCGTCCAGCAGCCGGTAGCCCCCGCCTCGCCCGCGGTCGGCGTACACCGGCACGCCGGCCTCCGACAGGGCCAGCACGTCACGGTGGACGGTCCGCTCGGAGACCTCCAGCTCCCTGGAGAGCTCCGCCGCGGTCATCCCGCCCCGGGCCTGGAGCAGCAGGACCAACGACATCAACCTGGCCGCGCGCACCCTCCGACCCTAGCCCCGGCGCACCCGTGACCGCGGCAGGGTGGGGCACGGGCGGGACCTGGGTGAGGTCGGCCGGTGCCGGCCGGAGGCGGCCGGGCGAGGGCGGAACGGGACCGCGCGGGAGGGAGACCCGGCCCGGTCAGGAGGGGACGAGGGGCAGCACGACCGCGGACGGGTGGGACGGGTCGTGGAAGATCTCGTGGTCGGTCGTGACCATCGCGCTGCCCGTGCCCAGCGGCTCACCGGTGCCGAGGTTGCGGGCGATCCGGGGGTACGCGCCTCCGGCGACGTGCACGCGGATCCGGTGGCCGCGCCGGAAACGGTGCCCGATCGGCCACAGATCCACCCGGACCTGGCGGATCCCGTCGTCCCCGGCGGGCGGGTCACCGGGAGCCAGGCGGCGTACGCCCTCGCACACGTTGTAGGAGGCGCCGTCCGGGTGCACGTCGCAGACCCGGACCACCACGTCGGCGTGCCCGGTGCCCGTGCGCACGTACAGGTCGGCGAAGACCGGGCCGATCATCTCCGTGTCCCGCCGCAGCTCGGGGCCGGTGTAGACGAGCACGTCGCGCCGGGCCTCCAGCCTGCGGTTGTCACGCGGTTCCGAGTTGCCCAGCAGGACCGGGCCGCCCAGCGCGGGCGTCGGGTGCGCGGGGTCGTAGCGGAAGCGGTCGGGCTCGGCGCCGTACGGGCCGCCGGTGCCGCCAGGGCCTTCGACGGCATGAGGGGCATGAGGGACGTCAGGGGCGTCAGGGGCCTCGGGGGCGTCGGGGGCGAGGCCGAAGCCGGGACGCAGGCGCCAGCGCTGCTCCCGCACGCCGGGCACCGGCCAGTCGGAGTAGTCGCGCCACTCGCCCGCGCCCGTCACGTACAGCCTGACCGGCTGCTCGCGCAGCCCCGACGGGTCGCCGAGCAGGTGCGCGCGGAACCAGGCGAGCGCCTCGGCGTTGGCCACCCGGCCGTGCCGCACGTCCGCGTGGTACCAGGGGCCGATCGTCAGGTACGGGCGCCGCCCCGCCGCCCGCATCGCCGTGTAGTCCTTGACCTGCCAGGGCAGGAAGACGTCGTACCAGCCGCCGACCATGGTGACCGCGGCCTCCACCTCGCCCACGGAGGCGGAGAAGTCGCGCCTGCCCCAGTAGGCGGCGGGCTCGGCGTGGTGGGCCAGCAGGTCCTGGAAGAACGGCATGCCCCTGCCCGCCGACAGCGTGTCAAGCTCCCCGAGGGGGCGCCCGGAAAGGGCCGCGCGACGCGTTCTGCGCGGGATGAACAGAGCGCTCGCCCCGCCGAACGGCCGTTCCATGGAGGCGGTCAGCGTGGTCCACATCAGCGACGACTCCAGCGCGAACGCCCCGCCCACATAGGCGGCGTCCCGGAACTGGGAGGCGGTCACCGAGGTGGACATGGCCTTGAGGTCAGGCCCGGCGAACGGGGCGATCGCCCACTGCGCGTATCCCAGGTAGGAGGGGCCGTGCATGGCCAGACTCCCGCCGTACCAGTCCTGGGCGCGCAGCCAGGCCAGCGTGGCCAGCCCGTCGTCGTGCTCGTCGCCGAGCGGGTCGAGCAGGCCGCCCGAGCCGAAGCCGCCCCGGCAACTCTGTATCACGACCTGGAACCCGTGCCTGGCGAACCCGCGCCCGAAGGTCCGCCCGAACACGCCGCGCCTTCCGTACGGGGAGCGGATCAGGATCGTGGGCGGGCGCACGGCGCCGGCCGGCGCGTAGCGGTCGGCCAGCAGGGTGACCCCGTCGGGCATCGGTACCGGCAGGTCGCGCTCGACCGTGACCCGGTGGACGGCCGTCCGCGGCCAGGTGATCGTCCCCATGTGCTCTCCTCGCGCAGCCCCGTGATTACCCACTGGTAACAGAACAGGGCTCGCGATGGCCAGGGCTCTCCGGTGTGAGGCTCGTCATCCTCCGGCCCGCCGGCTCCGTACCGGCGCCTGCCCACCTCCCTGGATTCCCCGCCGGTACGGGGCCGGCGCGGTGTCACGTTGCATGATCGCGGTCACCGCCGGTACTCTGGCCACATGCGAGACCCGATTACCCTTCAGTGGTGGCGCCGCTTCTAGGCGGCGCAGGTTTCGCATTCGCGAGCAGACAGGCGGCCGCCCAGGGAGGCGGCCTTTTCTGCGTCCGCTCCCTCTGGGCATCAGGGACATCAAAAGGGGCGATACCGCAGTGGAGACGAGCCGATATACCACCGCAGGCGGCATAGGGGTCGAGGTCACCGCGTCCGACGTGCCCGAGACGGTGCTTGAGGACGTCGTCACGACGCTCGGCGAGCGCCGTGGCGGAGTGCTCTCCTCCGGGATGGAGTATCCCGGCCGCTACAGCCGATGGCACCTCGCCTACGTCGACCCCTGCCTGGAGATCGTCGCCAGGGGGCGCAGGATCTCCGCCCGCGCGCTGAACGCCCGGGGCAGGGTGGTCCTGCCCGCCGTCGTGTCCTGCCTGCTGGCGGCGGGCAAGCCCGTCGAGGAGCCGACGGCCGACCTCGTCGAGGTCTACGTGGCGGAGTCGGAGGACATCCTCCCCGAGGAGATGCGCAGCCGCCGTCCCACGGTCTTCACCGCGATCCGCGAGGTCATCGCCGCGTTCAAGGGCGAGAACGAGCACCTGGGCCTGTACGGCTCCTTCGGCTACGACCTGGCCTTCCAGTTCGAGCCGATCAGGCAGGTTTTGACGCGGGCCGCGGACCAGCGCGACCTCGTGCTGCACCTGCCCGACCGGGTGATGGTGATCGACCGCAAGAGGGAGACCAGCAAGGAGTTCCGCTACGAGTTCACCGTGGACGGCGTCTCCACCCACGGGCTCGCCCGCGAGGGGGAGGTCGTGCCGCTGACCCCGCCGCCGTCCGAGCTCCCGGCCGACCCCGAGAGGGGCTCCTACGCCAAGGTGGTGGCGGCGGCCAAGGAGAAGTTCGTCCGCGGCGACCTGTTCGAGGTCGTTCCCGGCCAGGTCTTCCACGCGCCCTGCACCGACCCGGCCGCCTTCTACCGGGGGCTGCGCAAGGTCAATCCGGCGCCGTACGAGTTCCTGTTCAACCTCGGCGAGGGCGAGCACCTGGTCGGCGCCTCCCCGGAGATGTACGTCCGGGTCAGCGGCGACCGCGTCGAGACCTGTCCCATCTCCGGCACCATCGCCCGCGGCGGCAACCCCATCGAGGACGCCGACGCGATCCGGACCCTCCTGTCCAGCGTCAAGGAGGAGTCGGAGCTGACCATGTGCACCGACGTGGACCGCAACGACAAGTCCCGCATCTGCGTGCCGGGGACGGTCCAGGTGATCGGCCGCCGCCAGATCGAGATGTACTCCCGGCTCATCCACACCGTCGACCACATCGAGGGCCGGCTGCGCCCGGAGTTCGACGCCCTCGACGCCTTCCTCACCCACATGTGGGCCGTCACCGTCACCGGCGCCCCCAAGACCTGGGCGATGCAGTTCATCGAGGACCACGAGGCCACCACGCGGCGCTGGTACGGCGGGGCGGTCGGCTACATCGGCTTCGACGGCTCGATGAACACCGGCCTGACCCTGCGCACCGCGCAGATCCGCGGCGGGGTCGCCACCGTCAGGGCCGGGGCCACGCTGCTGTTCGACTCCGACCCCGAGGCCGAGGAGCGGGAGACCGAGCTCAAGGCCAGCGCCCTGCTGGGCGCCCTGGCCGCGGTCGGCGCGGCCCCGCAGGAGCGGGCCGAGGCCGAGGTGGCCGCCACGCCGCCGGGCAGCGGGATGAAGGTGCTGCTCGTCGACCACGAGGACTCCTTCGTCAACACCCTCGCCGACTACTTCCGCCAGCAGGGCGCCGAGGTCGTCACGCTCAGGCACGGCTTCCCCGTCACGATGATCGACGAGATCGCGCCCTCCCTGGTGGTCCTGTCGCCCGGCCCCGGCTGGCCGTCCGACTTCGGGCTGCCCGCCCTGGTCGGCGCCCTCTACGAGCGCGACCTGCCGGTGTTCGGCGTCTGTCTCGGCCTGCAGGGCATGGTGGAGCAGGCGGGCGGCACGCTCGAACTGCTGTCCTATCCCGAGCACGGCAAGCGCGGCCAGGTGCGGCGGCTGGGTCCCAGCGCCCTGCTCGACGGGCTCCCCGAGGAGTTCACCGCCGCGCGCTACCACTCGGTCCACGCCAAGCGGCCGGGCGTCGCCGGGTTCACCGCCACCGCGCTCACCCCGGACGGCGCGGTAATGGCGATCGAGGACGTGGAGCGACGCCGTTTCGCGGTGCAGTTCCATCCCGAGTCGATCCTCACCGCCGAGGGGGGCTCGGGAGCGAAGATCATCGCCAACGTTCTCCGCCTCTGCCGCAAGAACGGGTAAAGAACCCGTACTTCGCGCCCGGCGGTCCCGCCGGGTGACCCTAGAGTTCTCCCCGTCGTGGAGACCGCCGGGCGTACCGGGCCAGGACCGGCCGGTACGCCCGGCGGCGGGGGAGGAGCGGGCATGAGGTCGGACGGCGTGCTGCCCGTCGAGTTGCCCGACGCCGTACGGGAGGCGCTGCTGGCGCCGCTGGTCGACCACAACTGCCGCGGCGTGCGCCGCGACGAGCTGACCCGGGCCCGGTTCGAGACGCTGCTCACCGACGCGGAGACCCCCGCGCCGCCGGGCACCACCCACTTCGACACCCCCGCCGGCGCCGCGGTCCGCCGCTGGTGCGCCCCCGTTCTCGGCCTCGCCCCGCACGTGCCGCCCGCCGTCTACCTGGCCCGCAGGGCGGAGCTCGGCGCGACGGAGGTGAACCGGCGGCTGCTGGGCGCCGCGGGGATCTCCACCTTCCTGTTCGACGGGTCCGACGACTCCGATGATTCCGGCGACTCCGACGGGGAGGGCTCCGACGGTCCCGGCGGTCGCGGCGGTGTCGGACCCCGTGGTGCCCTCGGTGCCCTTGGCGGCTCCCGCGGGTTCGAAGGTCCCGGAGTCCTGGACCGCCTGGAGCGTCCGGACCGCCGGGACCGTTTCGACGGCGGCCCCGGCGGTGCCGACGAGGTGCCGCCACCGGCCGGGACGGGGCACGCGGGCGGCGCGGACACCGCGCGGGTCGTCCACATCGAGCGGGCCGAGGAGGAGGTCGCCGGCACCGCCGTCTCGGGCGCCTCCTACATCTCCGCCCTCGCCCAGGAACTCGCCGAGCGGGCCGTCCGCGCCGTCGCGCTGAAGTCGGTCACCGCCCACCGCTCCGGCCGGTCCCTCGAGCCGGCCAGGCCGAGCCGGGGAGCGGTGATCGCGGCGGCCACCCGGCGGCTGGCCTGCCCGGGGGAGAGGCTCACCGACCAGGTGCTCCTGCGCCACCTGCTCTGGACGGCGATCGACGTGGCCAGGGAGTACGGGCGGCCGCTGCAGTTCCACACCGGCCTCGCCCGCCACGCCGGCGGTACGCGCCACGGCGCCCACCCGGGGCGCGCCGGCCGTGCCACCTCCGGCGGCCGCGGCGCGTACGGCGGCCACGAGACCCATCGGGTCGGCGGTCACGGCGGCTTCGGCGCCGCCGGAGGTCTCGCCGGTTCGGGCTGGGGTCCCGACTCCGGTCCTTACGGCGCGGGTCCGGCGCCGCTGGCCGGCTTCATCACGGCGACGCAGCCGATGGGCGTCCCCGTCGTCCTGTTGCACTGCCATCCGTTCCATCGCCAGGCGGCTTATCTGGCGGGTGCCCTCCCGCACGTCTACGTCGACGTGGGAGCGGCCCTGGCCCGCAGCGCCACGGGGTCGGCCGCGGTCATGGCGGAACTGCTGGAACTCGTGCCGTTCCACAAGCAACTGTTCGGTTCCGGCGGCCACGGTGTGGCCGAGACCTGCCACCTCGGGGCCCTGCACTACCGGCGCGGCCTGGCCGGGGCACTCGCCGCGCGACTGGCCGACGGCGAGTGGAGCGCCGCGGACGCCGCCCGGGTGGCGCAGATGATCGGCTCGGGAAACGCCCGCCGGATATACCGGTTGTGACGGGTGCCCGCCTCCGGGACGGCTGGGCCCCTGGAATAATGTGGCGACTGTTGGTGCGACGAGGGGGGACCAGTTGACGGGCGATGGGGCAGAGGCACGTTTTCTCGGCGACGTGACCGTGGAGTTGGTCAAGCACAGTGCCTCCGACACCGACGTGCTCTGGGCCGCGCGGGTGTCGACCGCGGGGGAGCAGTCCCTGGAGGAGATCGGCAAGGACCCCGAGCGCTCCAGGGGGCTGCTCAACTTCCTGATGCGCGACCGGCACGGCAGCCCCTTCGAGCACAACTCGATGACGTTCCTCGTGTCCGCGCCGATCTTCGTGTTTCGCGAATTCCATCGCCACAGGGTCGGATGGTCATATAACGAGGAAAGCGGGCGTTACCGGGAGCTTCAGCCTAATTTCTACGTTCCGGGTCCGGAGCGGAAGCTGGTCCAGGAGGGCCGTCCGGGCAAGTACGTCTTCGCCGAGGGCAGCGCCGAGCAGCACAAGATCGTCACTGAGGCGATGGAGTCGTCGTACCGGCAGTCCTACGCCGCCTACCAGGAGATGCTGGAGGCCGGGATCGCCAGGGAGGTGGCCAGGGCGGTGCTGCCCGTCGGTCTCTTCTCCTCGATGTACGCCACCTGCAACGCCCGCTCGCTCATGCACTTCCTCTCCCTGCGCACCAAGAACGAGCAGGCCAGGGTGCCCTCGTTCCCGCAGCGCGAGATCGAGATGGTGGCGGAGAAGATGGAGGCGGCCTGGGCGGAGCTGATGCCCCTCACGCACGCGGCCTTCGTGGCCGCCGGCAGGGTCGCCCCCTAGAGGAGCCGCCGGGCGTGCGGGCCGGAGAGCTTCCCGCCCGCCGCCTCCTCGGTTCTCCTCGGTCTCCTGCCCGCCGCGCTCGGCCCGGTGTTTCTCGCGGGCGGTCAGCTCGTGGTCTCCTGGCGGCGGGAGAGGGCGGGCAGGACGAAGATCTCGGCGCCCGGGGGCAGCGCGCAGTCGAGGCCGCCGAGGTGCCGGGCGTTCTCGCCGCAGACGAACATGCTGATGTGGCGGCGGATGCACCCGTAGTCGTCGCGGAGCCGCTGCTCCAGGGACGGGTGGGTGCGGCGGAGCATGTCGAGGGCGGAGCCCAGCGTGGGGTGGCCGTCGTCGTGGTCGGCGATGGCGAAGACGCGGATCTCGGTGGTCTCGCCCGCCCAGTGCCGGAGCGTGGCGGGAAGCATGAAGGTCACCAGCGTGACGGGTCTGGCCATCGGCTCAGCGCACCGTGTCGCGAGGGGAGGGCGCGGCCGCAGGGCCCGGACCGGCCGGGGGCCGGGGACGGGTGTCGTCCTGACCCCGGCGGAGCCGCCGCCGGTGGAGGGGGCCGGGGACGGGCGCGTGCGGGCGGACGACTCCGGCCGGAGAGCCGGACGGATGACGATGGCGGCGGACGGGTCCGCGCGGGTGGCGGTCGAGAGGTGGGCACGGGCTGGGAGGGGGGCCGTCGTGCATGACCATCTCCTTTCGGATTGGGCCTCATGCTGCCATGCCACGCCGTGTCCCGCCGTGCTCTATGAAATTTGCGTGATCAGTTCGGGGTGTTAGTCCCGATTGTCGTTCAGAGCTCACCCTGCACGATGTCCCGGTGGATGTGCGGCAGCGGCATTCCGCCCCGCTGGAGCCTGCGGACCGTCTCGTTGACCATGGCGGTCGGGCCGCAGACGTAGGCCTCGTGGCCGGCCCACGAGTGGAACCGCTCCATCACCTCGGCCACCTGACCCCGCATGCCGTCGTACCCCGGTTCGCCGGAGACCACGGGCAGTACCCGCAGCCACGGGAAGGCCGACTCCATCCGTACCAGGTCGGTCAGGTCGTAGAGTTCGGCGGCGGTGCGGGCCCCGTAGAGCAGGTGGACGTTGGGACGGCGTCCGGAGCCGATCACGTGCTCCAGGATCGCCTTGATGGGGGCCAGGCCGGTGCCGCCCGCCACGCACAGGATGTCGCGCCCGGAGTCGGCGGGCACCATGGTGCCCATCGGAGGGCCCAGCATCAGGGTGTCGCCGATCCGGGTGTGCTGGACCAGCGTGGTGGAGACCCAGCCGCCGGTGATCGCGCGGACGTGCAGGCGGACGGTGTTGTCGTCCCTGGGCGCGTTCGCGATGGAGAACGTTCGCCAGACGCGCGGCCAGCGTGCGGTCTGCACGTTGACGTACTGGCCGGGCGTGTAGGGCAGTTCCTGGTCGAGCCGCAGGGTGATCACCGCGATGTCCGGCGTGCGGAGCTCGTGGTCGATCACCTCGGCCAGCCACCAGGCGGGCGACACGCCCGCGTCCGACTCGGCTGATTCGATCATGAGATTGGCGGCGGCCGTGTACGCGGCCACCCACGCCGCCTCTATCTCGTTGTTCCAGATCTCGGCGGCGAAGCGCCTGATCGTGGCGAGGAGCGCGTTGCCGACCGCGGTGTAGTGCTCGGCGAGGACCCCGTACTTGCGGTGGTCGCGACCGAGCTGGCCGAGGAACGACGCCAGGCTGCCGGGGCTGTCCAGGCTCCAGACGATCCTGGTCAGCGCGCTGAACAGGCGGTCGCGCTGGACGTCCATCGCCGGGGGGAACATCGCCCGCAGGTGCGGGCTCTCGGCGAACAGGCGCCCGTAGAAGTACGCCGCGGCCTTGTCCGCGACGGGTTCGACGAGAGCGAAACTTTCCTTGACGAGATGCGGATTCAACGACATTTAACGAACCCACCCTAATTGATCGGATCAAAGTCCGATCATGCAGATCCACCTCCCTGACGGCTCCGGGTGACGAGCGACCGGGAGCCCCGGCTCACCTGGCCACTCGAATTTGAGTCTTCCATCACCATGTAGACGTCACAACCGTTTCTCAGCAATATGGTGGGAAATCTAACTATCCGTAATTGAAAAGTTATTTTGCGTGACCAACTAATTGTTGGCGATCGATGTAAGCGAATAATAATCACGTTCGATTTGAACCGAGAGTTCACTGGTCGTAAACCATGTGGTCATGTCGGAGTTCCAGATCGCCGGGGGTGTGAACCGTCCCCGCGGTGAGAGTTGAGGACTCCTGGCGAGACGACACTGATACCTCGAATGTGTGACATGACCGAAATGGAGTGCGCCATGATAGAGGAGCTGTTGGAGGTGGGATCGGTGCTGTCCGAAACAGGTGGCGCCACCTCGCGCACGCCCCCTGGAGAACGCATGCCCCGACCCTTGATCGGTATCACCACCTACCTCGAGGCCGCCCGCTGGGGCGACTGGGTCAGGGAGGCCGTCCTGTCGCCGCCCTCCTACGCGCGGGCCGTCGAGAAGGCGGGCGGCGCCCCGGTGCTGCTGCCCCCGCTCAACCTCGGCGGGATCGACGACTACGTCGGCGGCCTGTCGGGCGTGATCCTCGCCGGCGGGGGTGAGCTCGACCCCTCCCTCTACGGGGCCGCCCACGAGGAGCGCGTCAGGGACCCCCAGCCGCACCGCGACCGCTTCGAGCTGGCGCTGGCCCGCGCCGCCGTCAAGGCCGACCTGCCGCTGCTCGCCTCGGGGCGGGGCATGCACGTCCTGAACGTCGCCCAGGGCGGGACCCTGATCCCCTGGCTCCCCGAGGTGGTCGACCACGACCGCCACGCCGCCGCCCAGGCGCACCGCATCCAGATCAGCGTCTCCAGCAAGCTCGGCAAGACGGTGGGCGACACGGCCGAGGTGACCGCGCCCCATCACCAGGCCGTCAAGCGGCTGGGCACCGGCCTGCTCGCCGTGGCCTGGGCCGACGACCAGATCGTCGAGGGCGTCGAGCTGCAGGGGCACCGGTTCTGCGTCGGGGTGCAGTGGAATCCCGGGCGCGCAGGGGACAACCGGCTCATCGAGGCCCTGGTCGAGGCGGCCCGGCGGTGACGTCCGACGGTGACGTCCGGCGGTGACGTCCGGCGGTGACGTCCGACGGTGCGGCCCGGTGGCATGGCCCAGGCGGCCCGGCGCCGAGGCCCGGCGGTGACGCCGAGGCCCGACGGTGGCGATGCCGAGGCCCGGCGGTGACGCGCGTCCGGTGTTCCGCGACGCTCAGGGGCCGTCGCGCGCGGGGTCACGCCGTGCGGGGATCCGGCGGGTAAAGTGCCGATCATGCCGTTGCACCCGCAGGCCGAGGCCTACCTGAAACTCTTCCAGACGGACCTCGGTGCCCCTCTCTCCACGCTCACCCCCGAGATGATCGCCGAGCTGCGGACCCTGGACGCCTTCGCCGAGCAGCGTGGTCCGATCATTCCCCTCCCGACGGTCAGGGACGAGGCCGTCGGGGGCGTACCGGTCCGGGTCTACCGGCCCGAGGAGGGCGACGGTCCCCTCCCCGCGATCGTCTACTTCCACGGCGGAGGCTGGGTCTTCGGGAGCGTCGAGCGCAACGACGCCCTCGGCCGCGACCTCGCGGTGCGCAACGGGGCGGTCGTGGTCTCGGTCGACTACCGGCTCGCGCCCCACCACCCCTTCCCCGCGGCGGCCGACGACGCGTGGAGCGTCGTCCAGGACGTCTTCGCCCGTCCCGGCGCCTACGGGATCGACCCGGGGCGCGTCGCGGTCTGCGGTGACAGCGCCGGGGGCAATCTCGCGGCCGTGGCCGCCTGGCAGGCCAGGGACGCCGGGCTCGAACTGGCCCATCAGCTGCTCGTCTACCCGGTGGCCGACGTGGCGATGGACACCGGGAGCTACCGTGCCTACGCCACCGGTTTCGGGCTCGGCGCGGAGGAGATGGCCTGGTTCGTCGCGCAGTACGGCGGTGACCCGGCCGACCCCCGGCTGGCTCCGGCCCGGCTGGCCGACAAGTCCGGCCTGGCTCCGGCGACGGTGATCGTCGCCGAGTGCGACCCCCTCTGCGACGAGGGCGAACAGTACGCCGCCCAGCTCGCCGCGGCCGGGGTGCCGGTCGAGGTCAGGAGATACGAGGGGGCCATCCACGGGTTCTTCGGCCTGCCGGGCTTCTTCGACCAGGCGACCGAGGCACGCGAGTACGCCGCGGCCCGTCTCGCGGAGGCCTTCCGGTAGCCGGTTCTTTCCGGCCGGCCGATATCCGCCCGGCGAGCGGAGTCTTCCCGCGGGGCGTCTCCCGCGGGAAGGGGCCGCGCCGCGACATCCGCCGGAGACGCCGCCCGGACCGCACGGCAGCGGCGGCGCCCGGTCAGAAGCGCCCGTGCAGGGCGGCCAGGCCGGGCTCGAAGACCTGGTCGACGACGAACCTCCGCACCTTCGCGGCGTCGCCGGTCTCGAAGGTGGCCGACCACTCGACGAACGCCCTCCCGCTGTCGGTGATGGGGGCGACCCGGTAGAGCGCCCGGTAGTCACGGACCGGCAGCGGGCTCTCCAGGATCTCGTACGTCGCCGAGCGCGAGGTGTCGTCGAGGGTGAGCAGCCGCTCCCTGAAGACTCCGCCGGGGCTCTCCAGCCTGCGCACCGCGCCCGGCCGGGAGTCCCCGCCGTCCTCGATCTCGCAGCCGGTGATCGCCGGCAGCCACTCCGCCAGGTTGCCGAAATCCCTCAGGTACTCCCACACCTCGTCGGCGGAGGCGTTGATCACCGTGCTGGCGTACGCGGACATCGGTCACTCCTCGTGCTGGCCGTCGCCGACGGTCATGCCCGCGCGCGCCACCGGGTAATCAGGGCCACCGGGTGATCGGGTCAGAAACTCCTGGGCAGCCCGAGCACCTGGGTGGCCAGGTAGTTGAGCAGGAGTTCCTCGGTGACCGGGGCGACCTTGCCGATGCGGGCGTCGGCCAGCAGGCGGGCCACCGGGTACTCCAGCGAGTAGGCCATGCCGCCGTGCGTCTGGAAGGCGTGGTCCGCCGCCTCCCACGCGGCCTGCGAGGCGGTCAGCTTGGCGATGTTGGCCTCGGTGCCGCAGGGCAGCTGCCTGTCGAACAGCCAGGCGGCCTTGTAGAGCATCAGCCTGGCCAGCTCGATCTTCGCCTTGACCTGGGCGAGGGGGAAGGCGATGGCCTGGTTGGCGCCGATCGGGCGGCCGAAGACCTCGCGCTCCTTGGCGTACTGCACGGCCACCCGCAGCGCCACCTCGGCGCCGCCGAGCGCGGAGGCGGCCAGCAGGACGCGCTCGGGGTTGAGGATGTCCCACAGCACCAGCGCGCCCTGGTCGACCTCGCCGACCACGTTCCTCTCCGGGACCCGGAGGTCGTCGAGGAAGACCATGTTGGACGGGGTGGTGTTGGCGCCCAGCTTCGGGATCGGCTGGAAGGACAGCTGCCCGGCGGCGACCGCCTCGGGGACGTTCACCAGCAGGACGGTCAGGCCGTTGGAGCGGGGTTTGGCCTCGGCGGCCGGGATGGTCCGGGTGACCAGGAGCATCCAGGTGGCGCGCTGCACGCCGGTGATCCAGATCTTCTGGCCGTTGACGACGAACTCCGCGCCGTCGCGGCGGGCGAAGGTGGAGATGCCCAGGGCGTTGGACCCGGCGTCGGGCTCGGTCAGCGCGAAGCAGGTCTCCAGCTCGCCGGTGGCCAGCCTGGGCAGCAGCTCGTCGCGCTGCCACCGGCTGCCGTGCCTGGACAGGGTCATCGCGCCGAACCCGGGGGTGAGCACGTAGGTGAAAGCCGAGCCGCCGGCCGAGCCCGAGGCCGACAGGGTCTCGGTGGCCACGGCCAGCTCCAGCAGGCCCTGACCGCCGCCGCCGTACTCCTCGGGCACGGCCAGGCCGAGCCAGCCGCCCTTGGCCAGGTCCTGCCAGACCTCCTCGGGCCAGCGTTTCTCGCTCTCGCACCGCTGCCAGTAGTCCAGGTCGTAGCGGGCGCAGATGTCGCCGATGCCGCGTTGCACGGCGAGGGCGCTCTCGGGGAGGGTGAAGTCCACGATGATCAACTCCATTCTGGCTGCGGGCGCAATCGTAGAACGTAGTTCGGTATCTTCGTGGCGTCCCGGCCCCGGGCCCGCGGGATCAGGCCTCCCGGGCGGGGTCCAGCCGCGGCCTGCGCGCGTGGTAGACGAAGGCCGGCGGCACGTTGCCCCACACCGTCCGGCCCGTGACGACCTCCTCGAAGGTGTCGATCAGGCGCCTCCTGAAGCGCCGCGCCGGAGGAAGGCGCTTGGCGAAGCTGTAGGCGAAGGTGGTGAAGGCCGTGTGCGGGCCCATGATCCCGGTGACCGCGCCCAGCAGGCGGGCCTGGATCTCCTCGGAGAACGCGGCCCAGGGGAGCCCGCTCACGATCGCGTCGGCCTGGGGCAGGCCGCGCTCCTGGAGCAGCTGGGGCAGCCGTACCGCGTCGTCGACCACGACGTCCACTCCCGGGTTCCTGGCGGCGAGGAACTCGGCCAGCTTCGGGTTGATCTCGACGGCGATGTGGTGCCCCCGGCCGCCCAGCCGGCGCTGGATCTCCGCCGTGAACGCGCCCGTGCCGGGGCCGAGCTCGACGATCACCGGGTCGCCCCGGTGCGGGATCGGCGAGGCCACCGTCTCGGCGAGCCGCCGCGAGCTCGGCGCCACCGCTCCGACGGTGCCCGGCGAGCGGATCCACTGCCCCAGGAAGAGCGTGGTGTCATTGGTCATGGTTTGAAGGGTAGAGGGTACGGAAGCGCGGGCAGTACGCCACCTGGTCGATCTTGGCGGCTCAGAGACCCTCCACGGGCAGGTAGACCCGGCCGCCCTCGCGGGAGAACTCCTCCGACTTCTCGCGCATCCCCGCCTCCAGGGCCTCGGCGCCGGTCAGGCCGCGCTCCTCGGCGAACCTGCGCACGTCATGGCTGATCCTCATCGAGCAGAACTTCGGACCGCACATCGAGCAGAAGTGCGCGGTCTTGGCCGGGGCGGCGGGCAGCGTCTCGTCGTGGAAGGACCGGGCGGTCTCGGGGTCCAGGGAGAGGGCGAACTGGTCCTCCCAGCGGAACTCGAACCGGGCGTCGGACAGCGCGTCGTCCCATGCCTGCGCGCCCGGGTGGCCCTTGGCGAGGTCGGCCGCATGTGCCGCGATCTTGTAGGTGATCACGCCGGTCTTCACGTCGTCCCTGTCCGGCAGGCCCAGGTGCTCCTTGGGCGTGACGTAGCAGAGCATCGCCGTGCCGTACCAGCCGATCATCGCCGCGCCGATGGCCGAGGTGATGTGGTCGTAGCCGGGCGCGACGTCGGTCGTCAGCGGGCCGAGGGTGTAGAACGGGGCGTCGGCGCAGAGCTCGCGCTGCAGGTCGACGTTCTCCTTGATCTTGTGCATGGGGACGTGGCCGGGCCCCTCGACCATCACCTGGACGTCGTGCGCGTGAGCGATCCCGGTGAGCTCGCCCAGCGTCCTGAGCTCGGCGAACTGGGCCTCGTCGTTGGCGTCGGAGATCGATCCGGGGCGCAGGCCGTCGCCCAGCGAGAACGCCACGTCGTAGCGGGCCAGGATCTCGCAGATGTCGGCGAAGTGCTCGTAGAGGAAGCTCTCGCGGTGGTGCGCCAGGCACCAGGCCGCCATGATCGAGCCGCCCCGGGAGACGATCCCGGTCCTGCGCCGCGCGGTCAGCGGCACATGGGCCAGGCGCACCCCCGCGTGGACGGTGAAGTAGTCCACGCCCTGCTCGCACTGCTCGATCAGGGTGTCGCGGTAGATCTCCCACGACAGGCGGGCCGCGTCGCCGCCCGCCTTCTCCAGCGCCTGGTAGAGCGGGACGGTCCCGATCGGCACCGGGGAGTTGCGGATGATCCACTCGCGGGTGGTGTGGATGTTGCGCCCGGTGGACAGGTCCATCACCGTGTCGGCGCCCCACCGGATCGCCCACGTCATCTTGTCCACCTCCTCCTCGATGGTCGAGGCGACGGCCGAGTTGCCGATGTTGGCGTTGATCTTCACGAGGAAGTTGCGGCCGATGATCATCGGCTCGCTCTCGGGGTGGTTGACGTTGGCCGGGATGATCGCCCGCCCTGCGGCCACCTCGGCGCGGACGAACTCCGGCGTCACGCCCTCGCGGACCGCGACGAACTCCATCTCCCGGGTGACCAGGCCGCGGCGGGCGTAGGCGAGCTGGGTGACCGGCGCCCCCGCCGCGCGCAGCGGCCGGTCGCCGCCGCCGGTGAAGACCGCGTCGAGGGAACGCAGGTCGCGGGCCCAGGCGTCGCGGTCGCGGTAGCCGTCGTCGCCGGGGGCGCCGGGCCGGCCGCCGTACCGGACCGTGTCGCCCCGCTCCAGGATCCACTCCTCGCGCGGGCGCGGCAGGCCGCGGGTGACGTCGGTGGTCACGGACGGGTCCGTGTAGGGGCCCGAGGTGTCGTACAGCGTGACCGCGGTCCCGTCGGTCAGGCGCACCTCGCGCATGGGGACGCGCAGGTCGCCCTGGTAGATCTTGGAGCTGGAAATACGCGCGTCGGTCATCGCGCAAACTCCCTTCGCCGGCATTACCCGGAGCAGGTTCTGGCGGTCGGCGGCTGTCTCGGCCGTCCTCTCAGCCCGGTTCTCCGGGCTCCCGCGTTGGTCGAACGGAACGATAACGCGTATCCCCCGCGCCCACCATCCACCCGGCCGCATCCGACGCAGTAGTGTCACCATCAGGTACGGGGAGGGAGATCAGCCGGTGAATCCGGAAGCATCGGGGGCCGAGGACCGAATCTGGACGGTTCCCAACGCGTTGAGCCTGGCCAGGCTTCTGGGGGTGCCGGTTTTCCTGTGGCTGGTGCTGGGCCCGAAGGCCGACGGCTGGGCCGTCGCCCTGCTGATGCTGGCGGGGTTCTCCGACTGGCTCGACGGCAAGATCGCCCGTGCCTGGAACCAGACCAGCAGGCTCGGCCGCCTGCTCGACCCGCTGGCCGACCGGCTCTACATCCTGGCCACCCTGTTCGGCCTCGCCATGCGCGAGATCATCCCCTGGTGGCTGGCGCTGGCCATCCCGCTGCGCGACGTGATGCTGCTGGGCATCCCGATCATCCTGCGCCGCCTCGGGTACGGTCCCGCGCTGCCCGTGCACTTCCTCGGCAAGGCCGCCACGGCCAACCTGCTCTACGCCTTCCCACTGCTCTTCCTGGCCCACCATCCCTCCTGGTACGGCGAGGTGGCGGGGATCGTCGGCTGGTCCCTGGCCATCTGGGGCACCGGCCTGTACTGGTGGTCCGGGGTGCTGTATTGGGTACAGGTGCGTCAGCTGACAAGCGAGGCCAAACGCCTTAAGAGGTGATCTGTGAAGGCCGTCGTCATGGCGGGCGGGGAGGGGACACGGCTCCGGCCGATGACCGCGAACCAGCCCAAACCTCTCCTACCCGTGATCAACCGGCCGATCATGGAGCATGTGCTTCGCCTGCTGAAACGGCACGGCTTCACCGAGACGGTGGTCACCGTGCAGTTCCTGGCCGCCCTGGTCCGCAACTACTTCGGCGACGGCGACGAGCTCGGCATGAGCCTGTACTACGCCACCGAGGACACGCCGCTCGGCACCGCGGGCAGCGTGAAGAACGCCGCCGACCGGCTCCGCGACGACCGCTTCCTGGTCATCTCCGGCGACGCGCTGACCGACATCGACCTGACCGACATGATCCGCTTCCACCGCGAGAACGGCGCGATGGTCACGATCGGGCTCAAGCGCGTCCCCAACCCGCTGGAGTTCGGCATCGTCATCGTCGACGACCAGGGCAGGGTGGAGCGCTTCCTGGAGAAGCCGACCTGGGGCCAGGTCTTCTCCGACACCGCCAACACCGGCATCTACGTGATGGAGCCCGAGGTCCTCGACGAGATCGCGGCCGGGGAGTCCGTCGACTGGTCGGGCGACGTGTTCCCCAGGCTGCTGGAGCGCGGCGCCCCGCTGTACGGCTACGTGGCCGACGGCTACTGGGAGGACGTCGGCACCCACGAGAGCTACCTCAAGGCCCAGGCCGACGTCCTGTCCGGCCGGGTCAAGGTCGACATCGACGCCTTCGAGGTCTCGCCGGGCGTCTGGGTCGCCGAGGGGGCCTCGGTCGACGCCGACGCCGTCCTCAAGGGCCCCCTCTACGTCGGCGACTACGCCAAGATCGAGGCGGGCGCCGAGCTGCGCGAGTACACCGTGCTGGGCAGCAACGCGGTGGTCAGGGAGGGGGCCTTCCTGCACCGCGCGGTCGTCCACGACAACGTCTACGTCGGGCCCAGCGCCCACCTGCGCGGCTGCGTGATCGGCAAGAACACCGACCTGATGACCGGCGCCAGGGTCGAGGAGGGCGCCGTCGTCGGCGACGAGTGCATCATCGAGGCCGAGGCGTACATCTCCTCGGGCGTCAAGATCTACCCGTTCAAGACCATCGAGGCCGGGGCGGTGATCAACAACAGCGTCATCTGGGAGCCGCGCGCCCAGCGCAACCTGTTCGGCCCCCGGGGGGTCTCGGGGCTGGTCAACGTCGAGATCACCCCCGAGCTGTGCGTACGGCTGGCCAGCGCCTACGCCACCACCCTGAAGAAGGGCACCTCGGTCATCACCTCCCGCGACTCCTCCCGCGCCGCGCGGGCGCTGAAGCGGGCCGTGATCAGCGCCCTGAACGCCAGCGCGATCAACGTGCTCGACCTGGAGGCGTCCCCGCTCCCGGTGGCCCGCTTCCACACCGCCAGGGAGAACGCCGTCGGCGGCATCGCGCTGCGCACCACCCCCGGCGACCCGCAGAGCGTCGACATCGTCTTCATGGACGAGCACGGCGCGGACCTGTCCCCGGCGGCCCAGCGCAAGCTGGACCGGGTCTTCTCCCGGCAGGAGTTCCGCCGCGCCTTCCCCGGGGAGATCGCCGAGCTGAGCTTCCCCGCCCGGGCGGTGGAGGACTACACGCACGAGCTGCTGCGCCTGGTCGACATCAGCGGGGTGCGCGACGCCGACATGAAGGTCGTGGTCGACTGCGCCGGAGGCACCTCCTCGCTGGTGCTGCCCAGCCTGCTGGGCCGGGTCGGGGTGGACGTGCTGACCGTCAACAACCGACTGGACGACGCCTCGCCCACCGAGACCCTCGCCGAGCGCCGCCGCGACCTGCAGCGCCTGGCGGAGCTCGTCAGCTCCTCCAGGGCGGCCTTCGGGGTGCGCTTCGACCCGGTGGGGGAGCGGGTCGCGCTGGTGGACGAGAAGGGCCAGCTGATCAGCGAGGAGCGCGCCCTGCTGGTGGTGCTCGACCTGGTCGCCGCCGAGCGGCGCGGCGGCAGGGTGGCGCTGCCGGTCACCACCACCCGGGTGGCCGAGCAGGTCTGCAGGTTCCACGGCGTCCAGGCCGAGTGGACCTCCACCGCGATCGACGCGCTCACCGCCGCCGCCAGGGGACCAGAGATGATCTTCGCGGCCGACGGGCGCGGCGGTTTCATCGTGCCCGAGTTCGGCCCCACGGTGGACGGCCTGGCGGTGTTCCTGCGCCTGCTGGGCCTGGTCGCCAGGACCCGGCTCTCGCTCAGCCAGATCGACGCCAGGATCCCCGAGGCCAAGCTGCTGCGCCGGACCGTGCCGACCCCGTGGGCCGCCAAGGGCGCGGTGATGCGCTCGGTCATCGAGGCCGCCGAGCACTACCGCATCGACACCACCGACGGGGTGCGGGTCGTCGCCGAGGACGGCAGCTGGACCCTGGTGCTGCCCGACCCGACGGAGGCGGTCACCCACCTGTGGGCCGAGGGGTTCGACGTCGACTCCGCGCAGACCCTGATCGAGCACTGGGCGCGGGTGGTCGAGGAGGCCGCGGGCGGCTGACGGGACCAGGCCCCGGCGGGCGCGCCGGAGGCGCGGGAAGGCGCCTGGAAGGGGGCCGCGGGCCGAGCGGTTGCCACAAACACAGCGCGGCGCCATGGACCGGGGACAGTGCCCCCCTGTAACTTTGTCACCGACCGTACCCGCGGTTCAGCGTCAACCTTGACCTTCGCGCCTCATCACTGTATGTTGCGGCATTCGCAGTCCGAGAAAACACTTGAGAAGCGAAGAAGCGAGGCGCGCATCACTGAGCACCGTTGCCGCGTCTTCGCGGTAGGAGGCCGAGCCGATCGATGCCGAGCGTCTACTGCACGCAGTGCGGTCATGCCAATCCTGAGGATGCCCGTTTCTGTTCACGATGCGGGTCGCCGCTTACCAAAGCCGAGACCCCCGGAGACAGCACATCGACGATCTCCCTCTCCGGGATCGAGGCCTACGAGGCGGAGACAGGTGAGACGCTTCTCGCCGAACGGCAGGCCGTCGAGCAGTTGCCCCCGGGCACCGCGCTGCTGGTCGCGATGCGCGGCCCCAACGCCGGCAGCCGGTTCCTGCTCGACAGCGACCTGACCACCGTGGGCCGTCACCCCGAGAGCGACATCTTCCTCGACGACATCACGGTCTCGCGCCGCCACGTGGAGTTCTACCGGCGCGGCGGCGGGGTCTTCACCGTCCGCGACGTCGGCAGCCTGAACGGCACGTACGTGAACCGCGAGCGCATCGAGGAGGTCCCGCTGTACGGCGGTGACGAGGTGCAGATCGGCAAGTTCCGCCTCGTCTTCCTCACCCGCGGCGCCGCTGGAGGATGATGAGCTCGCAGGCCGCTCGTGCGCACATGAGCATCGGGGAGGTGCTCGCTCTCCTGCAGGGCGAGTTCCCCGATGTCAGCATCTCCAAGATTCGTTTCCTGGAGGGCGAGGGGCTGATCGAGCCGGAGCGCAGTCCCTCCGGTTACCGCAAGTTCACCTACGCCGACGTCGAGCGGCTCCGTTACATCCTCAGCGAGCAGCGTGACCGCTACCTGCCGCTGCGCGTCATCAAGGATCATCTGGAGGCGGCCGACCGCGAGGAGCGCCCGGCCGCCAGGCCGCGCGCGGTCCCCGACGACGCGCCCTCCGAGATCCGGCTCACCCGCGAGGAGCTGCTCGCCGCCGCCGAGCTCGACGAGGAGACCCTCGCCGAGCTGGAGGACTACGGCCTGCTGGCCGCCGTGGCCCGCTACTACGACGCCGAGGCGCTGGCCGTGGCCCGCAGCGTCGGAGCCCTGGCCGCCTTCGGCCTGCGGGCCCGCCACCTGCGGGCCGTCAAGGCCGCCGCGGAGCGCGAGGCCGGCCTGGTGGAGCAGGCCGTCGCCCCGCTCCTGCGCCGCCGCAGGCCCGGGGCCATCGACCAGGCCGACGAGACGGCCAGGGAGATCTCCGGCCTGCTGCTGGAATTGCACGCCTCTCTGCTGCGTTCCGGCGTTCGTGGGGCCCTGGGTCGGTGAGAACCTGACCAGGCACTCGTACCCCCACGAGTGTTACGTTGAACAAACCGGTCGGAATCCAGCGAAGACGGAGCAGCCCGTGTTGCAGATGGAGGTCGTGGGCGTTCGAGTTGAGATGCCCTCCAACCAGCCGATCGTCTTGCTGAAAGAGACGCATGGGGAGCGTTACCTACCTATATGGATCGGCATGACGGAGGCCACGGCGATCGCCATGGCCCAGGCCGAGGAACCACCACCCCGGCCGCTCACGCATGACCTGTTCCGTGACGTGCTCGAAGGGCTCGGCGTCCGGCTGAGCACGGTCAACATCGTCGCCCTGCGCGACGGCATCTTCTTCGCGGATCTCGTGTTCTCCAACGGGGTCGAGGTGAGCGCGCGTCCTTCGGACTCGATCGCCTTGGCACTTCGCACCGGCGCACGTATCTTCGCGAGTGAGGACGTGGTCCGGGAGGCAGGGGTGATCATCCCGGACGACCAGGAAGACGAGGTGGAGAAGTTCAGGGAGTTCCTTGACACGATCACGCCCGAGGACTTCGGCCGCGCGGGGTAGGAATTTCGGTGCATTTACGCTTCACGACGCGCCGAGTGGGGTCGTTGACTGGACTTGGCCCCAGTCCTACGGTGCAAGTGAAACCCGCGGTCGTGCGTAAACCCCCAGATCAGGCCGTGGGATGAGAGAAAGCCGGAGGTCCGCGTGGCGGTCAGCAGCGGCGAGGGTAGAAACGCCGATCAGGATGACCCGGAACGGCGCCAGTCGGCACGTCAGCGCGCGGGTGAAGAGGGTCTGCTGTTCGACGGGCAACCGGTGAAGGTGCCCGCCGATATCGGCTACCGGGGCCCCACGGCCTGTTCCGCGGCCGGCATCACCTACCGGCAACTCGACTACTGGGCGCGCACCGGCCTGGTCGAGCCCACCGTGCGGGCCGCCCACGGCTCCGGCTCCCAGCGGCTGTACGGCTTTCGCGACATCCTGGTCCTCAAGGTCGTCAAGCGGCTCCTCGACACCGGTGTCTCCCTCCAGCAGATTCGCATCGCCGTGCAGCACCTGCGCGACAGGGGCGTCAACGACCTGGCCGGGATCACCCTGATGAGCGACGGGGTGAGCGTCTACGAGTGCACCTCGCCCGACGAGGTCATCGACCTCCTCCAGGGTGGCCAGGGAGTCTTCGGCATAGCACTGGGACGGGTGTGGCAGGAGGTGGAGGGCTCCCTCGCGGATCTGCCCGGCGAACGCGCGGAGTCGAGCGAGGGCCCTTTAGGAGATCATCAGGCCGATGAGCTGGCCCGTCGTCGCAGAGCACGACGAACCGGGTAAACTCGGACCTGCCACTGACCCTGTGCGGGAGAGACCCCGACCAGGATCGGGGCGCCGAAGGAGCAACCTCCCCGGAATCTCTCAGGCACCCGGTACCGCACGGACGAGGCAACTCTGGAAAGCAGTCGCGCTCGCCAGGCGCGACTCACCGACGGTGCAAGCCTCCCGACAACGGGCAGGTGAAGCTCTCAGGTCACGACCCCGCACGACGGTCGTGATGACAGAGGGGGAGACCAGGCATACGCCCGCGCCCAGCGCCGGTCTCCACCCCGTCCCGGGAGGCTTCACCAATGACCGACCTGTCATCGCTCAGCGAACTCGGCTCTCCTCCGTTCGCGACCCGTCACATAGGGCCGGACGACGCCGGCCAGACCCGCATGCTGGAGGCGGTCGGATTCGCCTCCGTCGCCGACCTGGTCGCGGTGGCCGTGCCCGAGGCGATCCGTTCCTCGGAGCGGCTGAGCCTGCCCCCGGCGGCCGGGGAGTCCGAGGCTCTCGCCGAGCTGCGGGTCCTCGCCGGGCGCAACACCGTGCTCACCTCGATGATCGGCCTGGGGTACCACGACACGATCACCCCGGGCGTCATCCGCCGCAACCTCCTGGAGAACCCGGGCTGGTACACCGCGTACACGCCCTACCAGCCGGAGATCTCCCAGGGCCGCCTGGAAGCCCTGATCAACTTCCAGACCGTCGTCTCCGACCTGACCGCCCTCGACGTCGCCGGGGCCTCCCTGCTGGACGAGGCCACCGCCGCCGCCGAGGCGATGACCCTGGCCCGCCGTGCGGGCCGCAGCCCCTCGAAGGTGTTCGTGGTGGACGCCGACGCGCTGCCGCAGACCAAGGCGGTGCTGCGCACCCGCGCCGAGCCGCTCGGCATCGAGCTGGTCGAGAGCGACTTCACCGCCGAACTCCCCGAGTGCTTCGGGGTGCTCGTGCAGTATCCCGGCGCCAGCGGCAGGATCCGCGACTTCCGCGCCATCGCCGACGCCGCCCACGCCCGCGGCGCCCAGGTGGTCGCCGCCGCCGACCTGCTGGCCCTCACCCTCCTGGCCGCGCCCGGCGAGCTCGGCGCCGACATCGCGGTCGGCTCCTCGCAGCGCTTCGGCGTCCCCCTCGGCTTCGGCGGCCCGCACGCCGCCTACATGGCGGTCCGTGACGGCCTGCAGCGCCAGCTGCCGGGCCGCCTGGTGGGCGTCTCCCAGGACGCCGACCAGCGCCCCGCGTACCGGCTCGCGCTCCAGACCCGCGAGCAGCACATCCGCCGCGAGAAGGCCACCAGCAACATCTGCACCGCGCAGGTGCTGCTCGCCGTGATCGCCGGCATGTACGCCGTCTACCACGGCCCCGAGGGCCTGCGCAGGATCGGCCGTCGCACCCACCGGCACGCCGTCGTGCTCGCCGAGGGCCTGCGCCAGGGCGGCGTCGAGGTCGTGCACGACACCTTCTTCGACACCGTGCTCGCCAGGGTGCCCGGCCGCGCCGAGGCGGTCGTCGCCGCGGCCCGCGACAACGGGGTGAACCTGCGCCTGGTCGACGCCGACCACGTGGGCGTCACCTGCGACGAGAGGACCGAGCTCCTCCACCTGGAGCAGGTCCTGGCCGCCTTCGGGATCAGCGGCGCCGTGCTGGCCGACCTCGACGCCGCCGCGCACGACGCGCTGCCCGCCGCGCTGGCCCGGGTCAGCGACTACCTGACCCACCCGGTCTTCCACAGCCACCGCTCCGAGACGGCCATGCTGCGCTACCTGCGCAGGCTCCAGGACAAGGACATCGCGCTCGACCGGTCGATGATCCCGCTGGGCTCCTGCACCATGAAGCTCAACGCGACCACCGAGATGGAGCCGATCACCTGGCCGGAGTTCGCCGGGCTGCACCCCTACGCGCCCGAGGACCAGGCCGCGGGTTACGTCGAGCTGATCGGGCAGCTGGAGCGCTGGCTGGCCGAGGTCACCGGCTACGACGCCGTGTCGCTCCAGCCGAACGCCGGCTCCCAGGGCGAGTTCGCCGGGCTCCTGGCGATCCGCGCCTACCACACCGCCCGCGGCGAGTCCGGCCGCGACGTCTGCCTGATCCCCTCCTCCGCGCACGGCACCAACGCCGCGAGCGCGGTGATGGCGGGCATGCGCGTGGCCGTGGTCGCCTGTGACGACCAGGGCAACGTGGACGTCGACGACCTCGTCGCGAAGATCGACAAGCACCGCGAGCAGCTTGCCGCGATCATGGTGACCTACCCGTCCACGCACGGCGTGTACGAGGAGACGATCGTCCGGATCTGCGAGCTGGTGCACGAGGCCGGCGGGCAGGTCTACGTCGACGGCGCCAACCTCAACGCGCTGGTCGGTCTGGCCAGGCCGGGGGAGTTCGGGGCGGACGTCTCCCACCTGAACCTGCACAAGACCTTCTGCATCCCGCACGGCGGCGGCGGTCCCGGCGTCGGCCCGGTCGCGGTCCGCGCCCACCTGGCCGACTACCTGCCCGGCCACCCGCTGCGCGAGGGCACCGCCGTGGGTCCCGTCTCGGCGGCCCCGTACGGCTCCGCGGGCATCCTGCCCATCTCCTGGGCCTACATCCGGATGATGGGCGCCGACGGGCTGAAGGCGGCCACCGAGCAGGCCATCCTGTCGGCCAACTACCTGGCCCGCAGGCTCAGCCCCCACTACCCGGTCCTCTACACCGGCCGCGGCGGCCTCGTCGCCCACGAGTGCATCGTGGACCTGCGCCAGATCACCAAGGAGACCGGGGTGACGGTCGACGACGTGGCCAAGCGCCTCATCGACTACGGCTTCCACGCCCCGACCATGTCCTTCCCGGTGGCCGGCACGCTGATGATCGAGCCGACCGAGAGCGAGGACCTGGCCGAGCTCGACCGGTTCTGCGAGGCGATGATCGCGATCCGCGAGGAGATCGCGAAGGTCGCCTCCGGGGCGTACGACAGGACCGACAACCCGCTGCGCAACGCCCCGCACACGGCCGACAGCCTCGTCGCCGACGAGTGGGGCCACCCCTACAGCCGCACCGAGGCGGCCTACCCGCTGCCGTCGGTGCGCGAGGGCAAGTACTGGTCGCCGGTCCGCCGCATCGACCAGGCCTACGGCGACCGCAACCTGGTCTGCTCCTGCCCTCCCCTGGAGGCGTACGAGGACTGATCACCGCAGGGCCCCGCCGGGACCGGAAAGCCCGTGCGACCCGCGATATTCGCGGGGAATGCGACAGGACGGAGGGCGCCCCGAGTCGTTAGGCTCGGGGCGTCTCCGTATCCGGAAGGATCCTGCATGCCTGAGGTGGACACCCGTCCCTTGGACACCGCGCGAAGACTGGCCGAGGCGGGCGACCTCGACGGCGCCGCCGCGATCTTCGCCGAGCTGGTCGCCGATCCCGACGAGCCCGACCGGGCCCAGGCGGCGGTGGGTCTCGCGGTGGTGCTGGAGGAGAGCGGGGACGTGGCGGGTTCCCGCGCGGCCGCGCGCACCGCGCTGGCGACCGGGCATCCGGAGTTCGCCGCCCAGGCCGCCTGCCTGCTCGCGGGGAGCTTCGAGCGGGAGGACCTGGCCGACCAGGCCCGCGCCGCCTGGCAGGCCGCGCTGGGCGTCGGCCATCCCGCCTACGTCCCGCTGGCGCACATGGCCCTCGCCAGGCTCGCCACGGGCGAGGAGGAGGCCGAGCGGTCGCTGCGTGACGCGCTGGCCACCGCCGACCCGGAAATCGCTCCTCGTGCCGCCCAGCGGCTGGCGGAGGCACTCCTGGAGGAGGGCGAGCCGGGGGAGGCCGCCCAGGTGCTCCTGGAGGCGCTCGCGGTGCCCGACGCGGCAGAGGTGCCGAGGCTGCGGGTGATGCTCGGCATCGCTCACCTGGAGCTGGCGTGCGCGGAGTTCTCCGCCGCGATCGAGGAGGGCGGCGACGTCGAGACCGGTGCGCTGGCCATCGAGCTCCTGGCCCGCACGCTCCCGCTCAGGGGCCGCGACGAGGACGCCGAGCGCGTGTGGCGCTACGGCCTGGACAGCGCCGACGAGGATCTCGCCGGTGAGGTCCGCCTCCGCCTCGACCGGGACCTCTGACCCCGGGGCGCGCGGCGCGCCTCCCGGGCGAGGGCGCGATGCTCGTCGTGCCCGTGGGAGACCTCGCACGGGCACCGGCCTTTCCGGCGGCCTGGCCTCGCGGATTCCGGTCCGCCCGAAGCGGGGGACCGGGGCGGGGAACCGGAGAGGAGAGACCGGGTGGGACTCCGGCGGGTGTCAGTCGCGCTCCCGCCAGCGGCTCAGGGCGTGAGCGAAGTTGATCGCCACGATTCCGCCCCAGGCCAGCAGCAGCCCGGCGGTGCCGGAGGTCTGCGCCGCGATGGCGGTCAGCGGGATCCCGATGCCCATCGAACCGAGGGCGATCGGGATCGAGCTGTTCGAGTTCTTGCGCGACTTGGCCTTCGGCGCCCCGGAGGCGTGCATCTCGGCGCGCACCCGGTGGGCGATGGTCGCGTCCAGGCGTGACACGAACGACTCGATGAGGGCGGCCTCGTACTCGGGGCCGAGGTCGCGCCGGGCCTCGACGGTGGCACGCATGTCCTGGCGGATATCTTGATAGTCCTGCACGCTTCGATTGTTCCCTCACGCCGGCCGCCGGGCATCAGTCAATAGGAGGAGATCCGTGTCCACCTCCGAGTCCACCCCTCCCGACGGCGCGTCCACGCCGGGATCGGGGTTCCCGGCGCGCGCGGTCCCGCCCGTGGAGATCGCGACCCCGCACGGCCCGGCGCTGGTGGAGATCGACGAGGTGGCCGCCCCGCGTTTCCTGCTGGTGCTCACCCACGGCTCGGCCGGGGGAGTGGACGCCCCCGACCTGCTGGCCGTGCGGGACGCCGCGACGGCGATCGGCGGGACGGTCGCGCGGGTGCTCCAGCCGTTCCGGATGCGCGGAGCCCGCGCGCCGGGGTCGGCGGTCAAGCAGGACGAGGCGTGGGAGACGCTGGTGGCCGGGCTGCGCGGGCGCTATCCGGGGCTGCCGCTGGCGCAGGGCGGGCGGAGCAACGGGGCCAGGGTCGCGTGCCGTACGGCCGGGAGGGTCGGGGCCCGCGCGGTCGTCGCGCTGGCGTTCCCGCTGCACCCGCCGGGGAAGCCGGAGCGGTCACGTGCCGGGGAGCTGCGCGCGGCGGGTGTGGACGTGCTGGTGGTGAACGGAGACCGTGACCCGTTCGGCGTGCCCGAGGCGGCGGACGTCGCGCGCCTGGTGGTGCTGCCGGGAGAGGGTCACGACCTCGGGAGGAATCCCGCCGGGGTGGGCGAGGTGGTCGCCGAGTGGCTCGACACGAGGATGCGGCCGGACTCGGTGGACCCGCTCAGCGTGACCGGTCGGGTGTGACGGGCCTCAGACCACGCCGGCCAGTGGCCGGTGCGGCTCGATGACGGCACCGTCCGGGAGGAGCTCGCCGGTGTCGTCGAACAGCACCACACCGTTGCAGAGCAGGCTCCAGCCCTGCTCGGGGTGGGCCGCCATGGTGCGGGCGGCTTCGCGGTCCAGCGCGTCGGCGGACGGACAGGACGGCTCGTGCGGGCACATCGGCGTGCCTCCGGATCTCTCGTGTCGGCTCGCCCGGGTCACACCGGGCACGGGTGGGCATCGGACATCCGGCGGCACCGTCACCGATGGGTCTCCGTTCCCACGTATGACGGGGACGAGCATCTGAATGTTGATATATGGCCATGCGGTCCCTAACAGAACGGGAGCCGCACATCAAGCAGATCAAGTGTGCGATCGATCGCACCTTGGCGACATAGCCCGTTAGGACTGTTTGAGAACTGGTAAGGGGTCAGTCCGTCAGGGCTTTATCAGGGGATGTGACCTATAACACAGCATGCCTCATATAAGGACATTCGACCAAGTGCGACACGCCGCCAGGCAGGTAAACGATCGGTTACAAGTTGCTGACGTGCGCCGACGCGGGTTTTCCCACCCCTGACCGTCCCTTACCGGGTCCGATGTGCTCACCGCGCGCCCAGGCCGGCCAGGAGCGCGTCCAGCCCGTGCTCGAAGTCGGCGTCCGCCCCCGGGCTGCCGCCTCCCCTGGACGGGGGACGCCAGGGCTCGTCCTCGTCGCCCGAGGGCTCGGCCCAGCCCGACTGCTGCACCTCCACCGCCACCGCGCCGAAGACGTAGGCCCGAAGGGCCCGTACCGCGCCCGCGGCGTCGGCCAGTCCCGCGTCGGCCAGCTGGTCGGTCTGCTCCCTGATGGCGATCGCCGCCCTGCCCCTCGGCGGCTTGGTCAGGGCCAGGGCCAGCACCCCGGGATGCTCCCTCAGCGCGGCCCGGCTCGCCCGGCACCAGGCCCTCGCGCTGTCCTGCCAGCTCCCGCCGGGCTCGGCGTGGACGGTGGTGACGTGCTCGGCCAGCGCGTCCATCAGGGCGTCCTTGCCGCGCGGCAGGTGGTGGTAGATGGCCATCGCCTCCACCTGGAGCGCGTCGCCCAGCCGCCGCATCGTCAGGCGCCGGAGGCCCTGGCCGTCGGCGATGTGGAGGGCGGCGTCGATGATGCGCTCCCTGGAGAGCGGGACGGGAGGTCGCTTGGCAGGCATGGGAGGCATCCTGCCACCCCTTACCTTACTGCGTAAAGGACGGCGCGCCGGGCGGGACGAAGGTTCTTCGGCGTCGCCGCACGGCGAGGCGGCCGGCGGCGCGAACCGCTTCGCGGGAGGGCCCGGTCCCTGAGTGTGTGGGGCGGGGGCGGACCGCGTAGGCTACGAGCGGTGATCTGCCGGAGGAGACCGGCGACCGGCGAGAGAGGGAAGAAGATGGCGTTTTTCCGACCGCGCGTGAGCCGGGAGGCGGAGGTTCGTCACCACGCTGACCAGGAGGTCGGGAAGAGCTTCCCCGAGCTTCTGGAGAAGGCGCGCGAGGCCGAGGCCGAGGTGCGCCGGGCGCAGGCCGCCGCGGCCCCCGTGCAGGAGCTGCGAGCCGCCGGGCTGGCCTTCGACAGGGCGCTCACCGAGGCCCTGCGCGCGGCCGAGGCCAACCAGCGCGCGACGTTCGGGATCAGGTCGTACGACGACCGGATCCGCCGCCGCAAGGGCAGGGCCACCCCGAAGGGCGCCGAGTGGACCGCCGAGGTCAACCGCCTGCGCACCCTTCGCGAGCAGAACCGGCTGACCGGCATTCCCAGGGTCCCGCGCCCGGTCGCCGCCTCGGCCCGCTGATCTCCGTTCCCGGCCCTCGTCCCCGGCCCTCGCCGGGGCTTTCGACCGCGGGTGCCCGGGCGCGGATCTGATCCGCCCACCGGTCTCCATCCGCGGACCCGGTTCGAACGGCCTCTCGCCGCCCGTCACGCGTTCCCGTGACGGGCGGTTTCGCCGTTCCGGAACGGGTCCGGGGGAGGTGACGGTGGTCCGGCCCTGATGACCGGTCGTCTGGGCCCGGCCTCCCGGTTTGGCGGATTTTAGGTTAGGCTTTCCTAATAAGGTGTTCCGCTTCGGTGGCCTCTCCGGCCACTCCCTCAACGCCGTGACCAGGCACTTCGCTGAGGTGCACGCAGTTATGTCATTTTCGTCTGCCTTTTCTCGCGCCCGGACGGCTCCTCGCGCCCGGACGGCTCCTCGCATCCGGCGGGGGACGACGGTCGCCGATCCCTGGGCGCGCCGGCGGGAAACTCCCGCGCCGGCCGCCCGCCCGCCCGCGCGGGCGGCCGGCGCCGGCCGGGCATCCCGGTGCCGGGCGAGTCCACACAGCCGGGTTCGCCACCCGGTACACCCATGCTGGAGGTATCCGATGACCAACCCCTTCGACGACGAGAGCGCGTCCTTCCTGGTGCTGGTGAACGCCGAGGGGCAGCACTCGCTGTGGCCCGCGTTCGCCGACGTCCCCCCGGGGTGGGAGATCGTCCACGGTGAGGATTCCCGCGCCGGCTGCCTGGCCTACGTCGAAGGCTCCTGGACCGACATGCGCCCCAGGAGCCTCGTCGCCGAGATGGGCGGCTGACCCCCTTCGAGACCTTCGAGGGCCGGTACGGGGACCGTCGCCCCGGTTCCCGCGCCGGGCCCCTCGGGGAGGGGCGCCTCGCGCTCCCGCCGGTCCCTCCGGGGGGCACTCCCCGCGGGGGCCGGAACACGCCGAAGGGCGCCACCGCGGACCGGGAGGTCTCGCGGTGGCGCCCTTCGGGACTTCGGAACGGCCGGACGGCTCAGGTGGCAGGCGGCGCCGTGCCGGCAGGCCCGCCGGTCAGCTGGCCCAGTCGAGCAGCGGGCGGGTGTTGCTGGGGTGGCGGAGCTTGGAGAGCGACTCCTTCTCCAGCTGGCGGATGCGCTCGCGCGTCAGGCCGAGATACTTGCCGATCTCGTCGAGGGTGTGGGGCTTGCCGTCGACGAGGCCGAAGCGCAGGGCCATGATCTTCGCCTCCCTGGGAGAGAGGTTGCCGAGCACGCCGCGCAGCTGCTCGCCCAGCAGCTGGCGGTCGACGACCTCCGACGCCTCGGGCGAGTCGACGTCCTCGATGAGGTCGCCGATGGTGGTCTCGCCGTCCTCGCCGATGGTGGCGTTGAGGCTGATCGGCTGGCGGCTGGTGCGCAGCAGCTCCTCGATCTGGTCGGGGGTCTTGTCGAGCTCGACGCCCAGCTCCTCCGGCGTGGGCTCGCGGCCCAGACGCTGGTGCATGTCACGCTCGACGCGCGACAGCTTGGAGAGCATCTCCAGCACGTGCACCGGAAGCCTGATGGTGCGGGCAGAGTCGGCGAAGCCGCGCTGGATGGCCTGGCGGATCCACCACATGGCGTAGGTGGAGAACTTGTAGCCCTTGGTGTAGTCGAACTTCTCCACCGCGCGGATCAGGCCCAGGTTGCCCTCCTGGACCACGTCGAGCAGGGCCATGCCCCGGTCGGTGTACTTCTTCGCCACGGAGACGACCAGGCGGAGGTTGGCCTCCAGCATGTGGTCCTTGGCCCGGCGGCCGTCCTCGGCGATCCACTCCAGGTCGTCGCGCGCGGCCGCGGACAGACCCGGCTCGGCCTCCAGCTTGGACTCGGCGTACAGCCCGGCCTCGATGCGCTTGGCCAGCTCGACCTCCTGCGCGGCGGTGAGCAGGGTGCGACGGCCGATCGACTTCAGGTAGGTGTGCACCGAGTCGCCCATGACGGAGGACTGGTCGTCGAGGTCGAGGGTCGGCTCGACCTCGACCTCGACCTCCTCCGGCGGGTTCCACTCGTCGTCGAGCTCCGCCGCGGTGTCCTTGGTGTCCCTGGCGTCCTTCGCGGCCCCGGTCTTCCTGACGGGCTTGGCGGTCTTGAGGTCGCCCGCGGGCTCCGCACCGGTCGTGGCGGCGTCCGGGGCACCGGCCGTGGTCTCGGTCTTCACCGCCCCCTTCCTCGCGGGCGCGGCCTTGACCTTGCGGGCGGGGGTCTTGCGGGCGCTCTTGGTGCCGGACGCGGACAGCGCGGGCTCGTTCTCGGCCGCCAGGCTGACGCCCGCCTCGGTGAGCTCGCGCAGGATCGACCTGCCCTCGGTCGGGCTGATGCCCGCCTCGGCGAAGGCGTGGCGCAGCTCCGCGAGTGAAAGGTGGCCCTGGACTCGCCCTCGGTCAAGGAGCTGGTCGAGGGTCGTCGGGGCCTCAGATGAGGTCGCCACGGCGGTTGGGGGCATGAGGACACCTCCTCCATCACGGAGTCGTCTGAATTTACGGTCTGCTGGTCTTGGGGTGGGGCGGTCTGGGGGCCGCTCAGCGCACCAGTACCAATAACCCCAGGCAAGAACTTTCTGTTCCCGACTCGACCCGGAAAATATGAAGGGCGGACCGCCTTCCCGGCGATCCACCCGCACGTGGGCGCCCGAGAGAGCCTATTCGATCACTTCCACGGGGCCCTCTTGCGCCGGGTCAGCGGAGCCTTCGAGCACGGGGCCGTCGACCATGGGCATCGGGAAGGGCTCCGCCTTCTCCAGACGGTTCTCGCTCCAGTACTCGACGACCTTCTCGGGGTCGGGATTGACCTCCCTGGACACCACGAAGTCCTCCGCGGGAGGGACGGGTGCGGTCGGGGACGGCTCCTGGGAGGGCGCTCCGGGCTCGTTCGGGGCGACCGGCACCGGCTCGGCCGACGGTTTCTCCGCCTTCCCGATCCCGCCCGACGCGGCGGCCGCCGTCACGGAAATGCCGCCGGCGAGGACCAGGCTCACGATTCCAGCCGAGACCCATGTCTTGCGGGTGACGTTCATCGGGCTTGTCCTTCCTGCTTCGGCTACCTGTTGGACGTGTCACGGCACCTTCACGGTTCCCGATCACGACCATAACGAAGAGTTTCGAGATCCGGCTTGCCGTTGGCCAAAAGTGGTATTTCGGTCACAACGATCAGGTCGGCGGGGGCCGCGTAGGCGGGCAGCCGCTCCTTGGCGAAGGCGCGCACCTCGGCCAGGGACGGCGGGGAGGGCGAGACGACGACGGCCACCACCCGCTCGCCCCACTCGGGGTCGGGACGGCCGACCACGACGGCGTCGACGATCGCGGGATGCTCGGCCACCACGGCGGCCACCGCCGCGGCGACGACCTTCTCGCCCCCGGTGTTGATGACGTCGTCGGCCCGCCCCAGCACGCGCAGCCGCCCGCCCTCCAGGACGCCCAGGTCCGAGGTGAGGAACCACTCGCCGTCGCGCGCGGCCTCGGTGAGGTCGGGGCGCAGCCGGTAGCCGGAGAACAGCACGGGCCCGCCCAGGCGGATCCGGCCGTCGTCGCCGACGTCGACCCCCACCCCGTCGAGGGGCTCGCCGTCGTAGACGCACCCGCCGCAGGTCTCGCTCATGCCGTACGTGGTGATCACCCTGGCCCCGGCCGCGCGGGCCTCGGCGAGCAGGGCGGGGGGAGCGGCGGCGCCGCCGAGCAGGATCGTCCTGAACGCCGACAGACGCTGAAGACGCGCCGAACTCACCTGGAGCAGCCGGCGCAGCTGGGTCGGCACCAGCGAGACGTGGTCCGCGCCGCTGGAGAGCACGGCCTCGGGGGAGAACCCGTCGTGCACGATCGGCTCGGTCCCGCCCAGCAGCGACCTCACCAGGACCTGCAGGCCGGACACGTGGGAGGGGGGCAGGCAGCACAGCCAGCGCTCGCCCGCCCCGGCCTCCAGGCGCCGCAGCGAGGCCGACGCGGAGGCGAGCAGGGCCTCGGCGGACAGCTGCGCGCCCTTGGGGGCGCCGGTGGAGCCGCTGGTGGCGATGACCACCGCGACCTCGGCGGGCACGCCGACGCCGCCCTCGCGGCGAACCCCGTCGACGTGGGTCGGGCGCAGCGCGTCGAGCGTCGCCCGCAACGCGGGGGCGGGCAGGGCGGGGGAGAGGGGCAGCACGGCGGGACCGCGGCCGTCCAGTGCCGCGCCGACGGCCCGGAACAGCTCCGGGCCCGGCGCCGACACCACGGCATGCAATTCCCGTTGCACGGAAAGCCACTCCTCATGCACAGGAATGGTCATCACAGTCGTAAGGTTAGTGCCGAATGCCGGACAACAGCCGGGGTGGTCCCGGTAAAGCGGAGAGGGTGAAGCCATCGTGAGCACGGAGCGGGTCGAGCCGGGCGTGGACGAGCAGGTGGTGGCGGAGACGGCCTCCGAGCGCGACGGTGCCGTCGACTGGAAGAGGTCCGGGCAGTACGAGGACATCATCTACGAGACCGGCGAGGGCATCGCCAAGATCACGATCAACCGTCCGGAGCGGCACAACGCGTTCCGCCCGACGACGCTCTTCGAGCTCAAGGACGCCTTCAACGTCGCCCAGGAGGACGCCGAGGTCGGTGTGATCATCTTCACCGGCGCGGGCGACAGGGCCTTCTGCTCCGGGGGCGACCAGAAGATCCGCGGCGACGACGGCTACGTCGACAAGTCCACCCCGCACGTCGGCCGGCTCAACGTGCTCGACCTGCAGGTCCAGATCCGCCGCTGTCCCAAGCCGGTCATCGCCATGATCGCCGGCTACGCCATCGGCGGCGGCCACGTGCTGCACGTGTGCTGCGACCTGTCCATCGCCGCCGACAACGCGGTCTTCGGCCAGACCGGCCCCAAGGTCGGCTCCTTCGACGGCGGCTACGGCTCCTGGCTGCTGGCCGAGACCGTCGGTCTGAAGCGGGCCCGCGAGATCTGGTACCTCTGCCGCCAGTACGACGCGCAGAAGGCCCTCGACTGGGGTCTGGTCAACGCGGTCGTGCCGCTCGCCGAGCTCGAGACCGAGACGGTCAAGTGGGCCAGGGAGATGCTGGACAAGTCGCCGCTGGCCCTGCGCATGCTCAAGGGCGCGCTGAACGCGGTCACCGACGGCGCCGCGGGGATGCAGCAGTTCGCCGGCGACGCCACCCTGCTCTACTACATGAGCGAGGAGGCGCAGGAGGGGCGCAACGCGTTCAAGGAGAAGCGCTCTCCCGACTTCGGCAGGTTCCCGCGCCGTCCCTAGGGGCGGCCGACGACAGGTTCCGGCGCGGCCGTGGGCGGCGAGGGCACAGGCGAGGGCACAGTGCCCCGCCGCTCCCGGGGGGCAGCGGGGATCCGAACGGACTCGGTCCCGGGGCGCGCCGCCCCGCGCAGGCGAGGGCGCTTTCGCGCGCCTCAGGACGGACTCACCCCCGGGTGCGGAGATAAGGAGGCGGTGCGGTGAATCCCGCGACCGCGCTCGCGACGGTGCTGGTCGACGAGCTGGCCCGCTGCGGTCTGACGGACGTGGTGCTCGCACCGGGTTCGCGTTCGGCGCCGCTCGCCCTGGCCGTGCACGCCGACAGCCGCCTCCGGCTGCACGTGCGGGTGGACGAGCGCTCGGCCTCCCACCTGGCGGTGGGCCTGGCCCGCCGCAGCGATCGTCCGGTCGTCCTGATCTGCACCTCCGGCACCGCGGCGGCCAACTTCCATCCGGCCGTCATCGAGGCGCACGAGTCGGGGGTGCCACTGCTGGTGCTCACCGCCGACCGCCCGCCCGAGCTGCGCGACACCGGTGCCAGCCAGACCGTCGACCAGATCAAGCTGTACGGCACGGCCGTCCGCTGGTTCAGCGAGATCGGCGTGCCCGAGGACCGCCCCGGCCAGGTCGCCTACTGGCGGTCGACGGCCTGCCGCGCCTACCAGCGCGCGATGGGCCCGTACGACCCGGGGCCCGTCCACCTCAACGTGGCCTTCCGCGAGCCGCTGATCCCGGACGGCGACCCGTCCTGGTCCGAGTCCCTGGAGGGCGACGCCGCGGGTCCGTGGGTGCGCGCCAGGGTGGGCTCCCCGCCGGTGGCGCTGCACCTGCCGCCGACCCGGCGGGGCGTGCTGGTCGTCGGCGACGGCGCGACCAACACCCGCAGGTACGTGGCGGCGGCGGGCATGGCCGGGTGGCCGATCCTGTCGGAGCCCAACGGCGGCGCCCGCTACGGCGACCACGCGATGTCGGCCTACCACTTCCTCCTGGGCACCCCGGAGTTCGCCGACCGGCACCGCCCCGACGTCGTGGTCACCCTGGGCCGCCCAGGCCTGTCCCGGCCGCTGCTCAACTGGCTGAGGCACGCGGGCGAGCACATCGTGGTCGCGGCCGACATGACCCGCTGGCCCGACCCGACCCGCTCGGCCACCCAGGTGGCACAGGTGGTGGAGATCCCGGTCGCCGCGGGCGACGACACGTGGCTGCACTCCTGGCGCCGCGCCGAGACGGCGGCCAGGGCCGCGATCGACGAGGTGCTGGACGGGTCGGGGCTCAGCGAGCCGCGCCTGGCCCGCGACCTGGCGGAGGCGCTGCCCAACGGGGCGCTGCTGTTCTCCGGCTCCTCCATGCCGATCCGCGACCTCGACCAGGCGATGCGTCCCCGGCGGGGCCTGCGGATCATGGCCAACCGGGGGGCGGCCGGGATCGACGGCGTGGTGTCGTCGGCGATGGGCGCCGCCCTCGCCCACAACGGCCCCTCCTACGCCCTGATGGGCGACCTGACCTTCCTGCACGACCAGAACGGGTTGCTCCTCGGCTCCCGCGAGCCGCGCCCCGACCTCTGCCTGGTCGTGGTGAACAACGACGGCGGCGGGATCTTCTCGCTGCTGCCCCAGGCCGCGCTGCGCGACCCCTTCGAGCGGGTCTTCGGCACCTCGCACGGGGTGGACCTGGGCTACGTGGCCGCCGCCACCGGCACGCCGTACACCTTCGTGGACGAGCCGGGCCAGCTGGTCAAGGCACTGCGCGGCGAGGGGCTGCGCGTGGTCGAGGTGCGCAGCGACCGGGAGTCCAACGCGAGGCTGCACGCCGTGATGCGCGACGCCGCCCACGCCGCCGTCCGCGACGCCATGGTGTGACGCGCGTTCCCGGGGACACGCCGTGACGCGTGCCCCCGGGACCACCCGGCACGGCCGGCCGTGCCGGCACGCCGTGCCGCCGTCCGTGTCGGGGGCCGTGCCGTCGTACGGCGAGGTCACGTGACGTCGCGGCGGAGCGTCAGCGCGCGGGCGGCGAGCACGGTCACCGCGACGTAGCCCGCGAACAGCAGCCCGCCGGCCCAGACGGGCAGCAGCTCGCCGCCCAGGGGCGTGCCGCTCAGGGCGCGGGCCGCCCCGGTCGGCAGCCACCTGCCCAGATCGGGCAGGAAGCTGACGAGCGCGTAGTCGGCGTACATGAACCAGAGCAGCGCCACCGTCACCGCCGCCACCTGGTTGCCGATCAGGGCTCCCAGGCCCACCCCGAGCAGGCCGTACAGGACGACCGCGAGCACCGAGCCGAGCAGGACCGCGGGCACCGCGGGGGTCCAGGCGGGATAGCCGGCCAGGCCGAGTATGACCAGGCCCCCCGCCAGCGTGACCAGCGCCGAGACCGTGGCGATCACCAGGCCGGCGATCCCGTACGCGGCCAGCTTGGCCGTCACCACCCGGTCCCGCCTGGGGCTGACCAGGAACTGCCAGGTGATCGTCTGGTGGCGGTTCTCCCCGGCCATGCCGAGGACGCCGAGCAGCAGGGTGAAGATGTAGGCCTGGTGGGCCATGCTGTAGACGTTCTCGATCTGCGCGTCGAGCGGCATCCCGCCGCCCTGCCCCATGAAGAAGACCATCAGCCCCGCCCAGGCCACGCACAGCGGGGGCGCCAGGGCGGCCAGGAGCCAGGTGGTGCGGTTCGCGCGCGCCTTGAGCAGTTCGGCGCGGACCAGGCCGTTCATGCGGTCACCTCCATGTAGAGCTCCTCCAGGTCGGTCTCCGGGGTGAGCGGGCCCTGCCAGGCGAGACGCCCCGCCCGTACGACGATCACGTGGTCGGCGATCTGCTGGATCTCGGCGAGCACGTGCGTGGAGACCAGGACCGTGCGCCCCTGGTGGGTGTAGGCCCGCAGGAAGCCCCGCAGCCAGCGCATGCCCGTCGGGTCCAGGCCGTTGGCGGGCTCGTCGAGGATGAGGATCTCCGGGTCCCCCAGCAGGGCGGAGGCCAGGGCGAGCCGCTGGCGCATGCCCAGGGAGAAGCCCCCCACCTTGCGGCCGGCCGAGGCGGTGAGGTCGACCTGTTCCAGCACGTGCTCCACGCGCTCCGCGTCCAGCCCCGCAGCGAGGCGGAGCGCCTCCAGGTGCGTGCGGGCGCTCAGTCCCGGGTGGAAGGCCGCGGCCTCCAGTACCGCGCCGACCGTGGCGACGGGACGCTCCAGGTCGCGGTAGGGGCCGCCGCCGATGGTCGCGGTGCCCTCGGTGGGCGTGACCAGGCCGAGGATCATGCGCAGGGTGGTGGTCTTGCCCGCCCCGTTGGGGCCGATGAAGGCCGTGAGTGTTCCCCGTTCCACCGTGAACGACAGGTCGTCGACGGCTCGTACCCCGCCGAACGACTTGCCGAGGTGGGTGACGCTGATTGCTGACATGCCTCGACGATGGGCCCGGGGCGGGTGGGGACGCACGGTCCCGGGGGTGGAACCGGCGACGTCCACCCCCGGGGGAGGGCGCGGTGGCCGGGGGTGGAGACGATCTCCACCCCGGGGCCCATGGTCCGCCGCCGGGGGCACGGATAATTTGTGGTCGTGACGTTCTTCCGCCGCCCCTCGGTGCGCTGCCTCCTCGCCGTCGTGCTGGCGGGATACGTGCTCTACTGGCCGGTGGCCGCCGCGATCGAGGCGGGCTGGCCGGGCCTGCTCCCGGTGCTCCTCGTCTGCGCCGCCACCTCCGGCTGCTGCGTGTGGGCACTGCTGAGCCAGGACGCGCGGCGCGGCGCCTGGCTGCTCGCGGCCACCCTGACCGGCGGGCTCGCCCTGCAGGCGATCAGTCGCTTCGGCGGCATGGGCTTTCTGTACCTCGTCCTCTACGCAGCCCCGTTCAGGACCCGCTTCTGGCCGGGGATATTCCTGGTCACGGCAGACATCGCCGGAACGGCGGCCGTGTCCTTCCTGGCCGGGCTGCAGGGCTGGGAGTTGATGGGCAACGTCCTGGGCCTCACCTACGGCGCCATTCTCGTCTTCCTGATCCGGTATGTGAAGACGACCAGGGAGCACGCGGCGGCGCTCGCCGAGGCGCGGGCGGGTGAGGCCGTGCTGGCCGAGCGGGCACGGCTGGCCAGGGAGGTCCACGACATCCTGGCGCACTCGCAGTCGGCCCAGATCGTCCACCTGGAGGGCGCGCGGCTGCTGCTGGAGCAGGGCGGGGACCCCGCGGCGGCCCTCGACCGGGTCAACCGCGCCGTGCGGCTGGCGCGCGCCGGGCTGGAGGAGACCCGCCGGGCGCTCGACGCGCTGCGCGGGCAGGAGCTTCCGCTGGCCGAGCGGCTGGAGCGGCTGGCGGTGGAGTTCCGGTCGGTGACCGGGGCGCCCTGCGCGGTCTCGGTCACCGGGGACCTCGGCTCGCTGGAGGCGGGGGCCAGGCTGGCGGTGGCGAGGACCGCGCAGGAGGCGCTGACGAACGTGCGCAAGCACGCGCCGGGCGCCGCGGTGTCGGTGGCGCTGCGCCGCGCCGGCGCGTGGTGCGAGCTGGAGGTGCGCGACACGGGCGGTCCGCCGGACCCGCCGGCGTCGCGGGAAGGGGGGTACGGGCTGGTGGGGATGCGCGAGCGGGCCGAGCTGATCGGCGGTTCGCTGGCCGCGCGGCCGGGCGCGGAGGGCTTCGAGGTCCTGCTGCGGGTCCCGGCGTGAGCCGCCCGCGGCGCGGCGCCGCCGCGGGGGTGGGCGCCGCGCCGTGGACGGCTCACGCCGGTGCCGGTACGGTACGCCCCGACGCGCCGGTGCCGCGCGACCGCGAGGCCGTCCCGGCGAGGGAGCGGCGCGGGGACAGGCGGGCGGGTCCGAGGGACGAGGTGGTCGAGGTGGTCGTGCGGGTGCTGGTGGCCGACGACCAGACGGTGGTGCGCGAGGGGCTGGTGCTGCTGCTGGGACTGCTGCCCGGCGTCGAGGTCGTGGGGGCCGCGGCCGACGGGCGGGAGGCGGTCGAGCTGGCCGCCTCGCTCGGGCCCGACGTGGTCCTGATGGACCTGCGGATGCCCCGCATGGACGGGGTGGAGGCGACCCGCAGGATCAGGGCGGCCCACCCGGACATCCACGTGGTGGTCCTGACGACGTACTCCGACGACGAGTCGATCTTCGCCGCGCTGGGCGCGGGGGCGCGGGGCTACCTGACCAAGGACACCGACGCCGAGTCCCTGGCCTCGGCCATCGCCACCGTCGTCGAGGGCGAGGCCCAGTTCGACCCCACCGTCCAGCGGCGGCTGGCCGAGGCGGTGGCCGGGAGCCGCCGCGCGCCGGGCCTGCCGGACGGGCTGACCCGCCGGGAGAGCGAGGTGCTGGGGCTGATAGCGGCGGGCCGCTCGAACGCGGAGATCGCCGGGGAGCTGTTCATCTCCGAGGCGACGGTCAAGACGCACATCAACAACCTCTTCGCCAAGGCGGGACTGCGTGACCGGGCACAGGCGGTGACCTACGCCTTCCGGCACGGCCTGGGCCCCGGCTGACCGGGACCGGACACCGGCGCCGGGGACGGCGATGACTGTCAGGTGATGACTGTCAGGTCTGGGGATGTGGGGGCGCCGTCGCGGGGTCAGGGTGGATCGCGTACGGATTCACCTCGCGGGTGCCCGTCGAAGGGAAGTGCCATGCGACCTGACATCAGTTTGACCGGCCACGAGACGGTGGCGGATTTCGGCAACTACGCCGAGGCACAACGTGCCGTGGACAGGCTGTCGGACCAGAAGTTCCCGGTCGAGCACACGATGATCGTCGGAGTCGGTCTCCGGCTCGTCGAGCAGGTGCTCGGGCGGCTGACCTATCTTCGCGCCGCGGGGATGGGCGCGGCGACCGGAGCCTGGTTCGGACTGCTGATCGGCCTGTTCTTCGCGATCTTCACTCCCGGGCGGTTCCCCTTCATCCTGGTCCTGTGGGGCCTGATCTGGGGCGCCATCGCCGGAGCGATCTTCGGACTGGTCGGCCACGCGCTCACCGGGGGCAAGCGCGACTTCCTCTCGTCGAGCGCGATCGTCGCCGACCGCTACGAGGTGCTGGTCGCGGCCCCGCACGCCGCCGAGGCGCGCAGGCTGCTCGACGTGGGCACGTCCCAGCAGATGCACCAGCAGATCTGACCGGCGCCCCCCGAACCGAGCCCGCACGGACGGGGCGCGGGCGGTGTGGACGGCGTGGACGGCGCGGACGGCGCGGACGGCATTGCCCGCGCCGCCGTCCCGTGCCCGCCGCCGGGCCGCCCGGCGAGCGCCGGGGGCCACAGCGCACAGGAGGGCAGCATGTCCAAAGCAGTCGGAATCGATCTGGGCACCACCAACTCGGTGATCGCCACGATGGAGGGCGACAAGCCCACGGTGATCCCCAACGCCGAGGGGGCGCGGACGACGCCCTCGGTCGTGGCGTTCACCGACAGCGGTGAGCGCCTGGTCGGGCAACTGGCCCGCCGCCAGGCGATCCTCAACCCCAAGGGGACGATCTACTCGGCCAAGCGCTTCATCGGCCGCCGTCACGACGAGGTCGCCAGCGAGCTGACCGCCGTGTCGTTCGACGTCGTCCCCGGGCCCGACGGAGCCGTCCGCTTCAAGATCAAGGAGAGGCTTCACGCGCCCGAGGAGATCGCCGCGGCCGTCCTGCGCAAGCTCGTGGACGACGCCTCGAGGTTCCTGGGGGAGAAGGTCACCGAGGCGGTCATCACGGTGCCCGCGTACTTCAACGACTCCCAGCGCCAGGCCACCAAGGACGCGGGGAAGATCGCCGGCCTGGAGGTCCTGCGGATCATCAACGAGCCGACCGCGGCGGCGCTCGCCTACGGCCTCGACCGCCAGGAGAGCGAGACCGTGCTCGTCTTCGACCTGGGCGGAGGCACCTTCGACGTCAGCGTCCTCGCCATCGGGGACGGCGTCGTGGAGGTGCGGGCGACCGCGGGAGACTCCCACCTGGGCGGCGACGACTTCGACCGGCGCATCGTCGACCACCTCGCCGACGAGTTCCAGCGGGACAACGGCATCGACCTGCGCCAGGACCCGCAGGCCCTGCAGCGGCTGTTCGAGGCCGCGGAGAAGGCCAAGGTCGAGCTGTCGGCGGTCACCCAGACGCAGATCAGCCTGCCCTTCATCACCGCGGACGCCTCGGGCCCCAAGCACCTGAACACCACGCTCAGGCGCTCGACCTTCGAGGAGATCACCGCCGACCTGCTCGAACGGTGCAAGGGGCCCGTCCAGCAGGCCATGGCCGACGCCAAGCTCACCGCCGACGACATCGACGAGGTGATCCTGGTGGGCGGCTCGACCAGGATGCCCGCCGTGCAGAACCTGGTACGCCGGATGACGGGCGGCAAGGAGCCGAACATGACGGTCAACCCGGACGAGGTCGTGGCGCTGGGCGCCGCGGTCCAGGCCGCCGTCATCAAGGGCGAGCTGAGGGACGTCGTCCTGCTCGACGTGACACCGCTCTCCCTCGGCATCGAGACGCTCGGCGGGGTGATGACGAAGGTCATCGAGCGGAACACGACCATCCCGGCCCGCCGTTCCGAGACGTTCAGCACCGCCGAGGACAACCAGAGCGCCGTGGACGTCGTCGTGCTGCAGGGCGAGCGCGAGCGCGCCGCCGACAACCGTCCCCTGGGCCGGTTCCGGCTGGAGAACATCCGGCCCGCCCCGCGCGGCGTGCCGCAGGTCGACGTGACCTTCGACGTCGACGCCAACGGGATCCTGAACGTCTCGGCCAAGGACAAGGACACCGGCGCCGAGCAGCGCATCACGATCAGCGAGAGCTCGAACCTGGACACGAGCGAGGTCGAGCGGATGGTCGCCGACTCCGAGCGGCACCGCGAGGAGGACCAGCGGATGCGGCAGGTGGTGGACGCGCGCAACGAGCTCGACAGCGCCGCCTACCAGGTGGAGCGCCGCCTGACGGAGCTGGGCGACTCGGTACCCGTCCACGAGAGGGCGCGGGCCGACATGCTGGCGCACGACGCCCGCGACGCGATCAAGCAGGAGGCCCCGCTCGACCGGGTCCGCTCGCTCACCGCCGAGCTCCAGCAGATCTACCACAGCCTCGGCGCGGCCGGCTCCGGCGCCCCGGGCGGCCCGGGGGCCGCGGGGGCGTCCGGTTCCCCGGGCGGCCGGGACGACGACGTCATCGACGCGGAGTTCACGACCGATGAGTGAGACACCCGGGCGTGGCCGGCACGTCCCGCGCCGTGACGGGGATCCGCGCGGCGGGTACGACCCGCCCGGCCGGGAACCGCGGGACCGGGAGCCGTACGACCGGGAGGACGACCGGGAGGCGCGAGCCCACGACGGGCCCCCCGACCGGCCCCCCGACCGGCCCCCCGACCGGCCCCCCGACCGGCACGGACCCCGGGGACCTCAGGGCGCTCAGGGGTCCGAGACCCGGCGCGGTGGTCAGGAGGCGCGTGACCGGGAGGCGCGTGACCAGGGGCCGGACGTCCAGGAGGGGCGCGGGTACGCCCCGGATGCCCCGGACGTCTCGGACGGCCTCCAGGAGCGCGTTCTGGAGCTCCAGGCCATGGTGGCCGATCTCGAGGATCGCTGGCGGCGCGCCCTCGCCGACCTCGACAACCTGCGCAAGCGCGTCGGCAGGGACGCCGAGCGGACGCGGTCGGACGAGCGGGCGCGGGCCGCCGGGGAGTGGCTGCCCGTCCTGGACAACCTGGACCGCGCCCTGGAGCACGCGGAGACCGATCCCGGCTCCATCGTCGCCGGGATGCGGGCGATCCGCGACCAGGCGCAGGAGGTGGTGTCCCGCCTGGGATACGCGCGCCGCGACGACACCGGGACCGTGTTCGACCCGGCCAGGCACGAGGCGGTGGGCGTGCTCTCGCGGGAGGGCGTTCCCGACGGCACGGTCCTGCAGGTGGTGCGGCCCGGCTACGGGGACGGCGAACAATTGCTGCGGCCCGCGCTGGTCGTGGTGGCCAAGGGGGCATGATGCCCCCCGACCGGGACTTCTACGAGATCCTCGGCGTGCGGCGGGGGGCGAGCCAGGAGGACATCCAGCGCGCCTACCGCAAGCTGGCGCGGGCCAACCACCCCGACGTCAACAAGGACCCGTCCGCCGAGGACCGTTTCAAGGAGGTCTCCGAGGCCTACAGCGTGCTGTCCGACCCCGGGACCCGGCGCCGCTACGACGCGTTCGGGCCGGAGTTCCGCCAGGTGCCCGACGACGTGGACCCGGAGACGTGGGCACGCGCCGGGAGACGCGCGGCGGGCGCGGGCCGGGGCGGGGCCGGTGCCCGGGGCGGGGGCGCGGGTTTCGGCGGCTTCCAGGAGGGGGTCGACCTCGACGACCTCCTCGAAGGGCTGTTCTCCGGCAGGAGAGGCCGGTCCGGCGCGAACTGGGGGCCGATACCCGGCGCCGACCAGGAGGCCGAGATCGTCCTGACCGTGGAGGAGGCCTACCGGGGCGGGCCTCGCTCCGTCACCGTCGGTTCGCGCGGGCTGCGGATCGACATCCCGCCGGGCGTCGTCGACGGGCAGCGCATCAGGCTGGCCGGGCAGGGCGGCCGGGGCGGCGACGGGGCGCCCGCGGGCGACCTCTACCTGATCGTCAGGATCGCCCCGCATCCCCGATACCGGATCGAGGGACGCGACCTCCACGTCCTGCTCCCGGTCACCCCGTGGGAGGCGGCGCTCGGCGCCCCCGTCGTGGTCGACACCCCCGGGGGCGAGGCCAAGGTCAAGGTGCCGCCGGGGACGTCCGGCGGCAGGCGGCTGAGGCTGCGCGGCCGGGGGATGCCCGGCCGCGGCGACAAGGCCGGTGACCTGTACGCCGAGGTGCGGATCATGGTCCCGGACCGGCTGTCGGAGGAGGAGCGGCGGCTGTTCGAGCAGCTCGCCGCGGTCTCCGCGTTCGACCCGAGGAGGCGGCGATGACCCACCCGTTCCCGGAGCGCGGAACGCCCCGTCCGGACCCGCGCCCCGCCCGCCCGCCGGCGGACCCGGCGGACGGAGAACGCGCAGGGCCCGCCTCCGGCGAGGGCGCGGCCTCCCGCCGGCGGGAGGCCCGGGGAGAGACCCGGCGGGAGGTTCGGGAGGAGACCTCGCGGGAGACGGCCAGGGCCTACCAGCTGGCCAGGCCCGAGCGCCTGGATCTGGAGACGTTCGCCAGGGCGACGGGAACCCACCCCGAGCTGGTGCGGCGCCTCGTCGTGCTGGGCGTGCTCGACGCCTGGACCGACGCCTCCGGGCACCTGTGGCTCCCGCCCTCCCAGGTGCTCGCCATGGCGCGCGTCCGGCGGCTGAGGGCCGGGTTCTCGATCAACTACGCGGCGATCGGCCTCGTACTGGACCTGCTGGACCGCATCGCCGACCTGGAGGCCGCCCAGCGCGGTCGTTCCCGACCCATCGGAGGCTCGCCGTGGACATGAACCGGCTGACACAGAAGTCGCAGGAGGCGCTGCACGACGCGCAGACCAAGGCCCTGCGTTTCGGGCACACCGAGGTGGACGGCGAGCACCTGCTGCTGGCGCTGCTCGACCAGCCGGAGGGGCTGACACCCCGCCTGCTCTCGTACGCGAACGTCGACACCGACCGGCTCAGGACCGAGCTGGAGGCGGAGCTGGGCCGGCGCCCCCGGGTGAGCGGCCCCGGCGTCTCGCCCGGCCAGGTCTACGTGACGCAGCGGCTCTCGCGCCTGCTGGAGACGGCCAAGCGGGAGGCCGACCGGCTGAAGGACGAGTACGTGTCGGTGGAGCACCTGCTCATCGCCCTGATCGAGGAGGGCAGCTCGGCCTCCGCCGGGCGGCTGCTGCACGAGCAGGGGCTGTCCAGGGACGGCTTCCTCAAGGCGCTCACCGCGACCCGCGGCAACCAGCGGGTGACGTCCGCGATGCCCGAGGTGGCGTACGAGGCGCTGGAGAAGTACGGGCGCGACCTGGTGGCGGACGCCCTCTCGGGCAGGCTCGACCCGGTCGTCGGGCGCGACGCCGAGATCCGCCGCGTCATCCAGATCCTGTCCCGCAAGACCAAGAACAACCCGGTCCTCGTCGGCGACCCCGGGGTGGGCAAGACCGCCATCGTGGAGGGCCTCGCCCTGCGGATCAGCCACGGGGACGTGCCGGAGGGGCTCAGGGGCAAGACGGTCTTCAGCCTCGACATGGGCTCGCTGGTGGCCGGGGCCAAGTACCGGGGGGAGTTCGAGGAGCGGCTCAAGGCGGTGCTCAACGAGGTCAAGGCCGCCGAGGGGCGGATCCTGCTCTTCGTCGACGAGATGCACACCGTGGTGGGCGCCGGAGCCGCCGAGGGCGCCATGGACGCGGGCAACATGCTCAAGCCCATGCTGGCCCGCGGCGAGCTGCACATGATCGGGGCGACGACCCTCGTCGAGTACCGCAAGCACGTCGAGAAGGACGCCGCCCTGGAGCGCCGGTTCCAGCCGGTGATGGTCGACGAGCCGTCGGTCGAGGACGCCGTGTCCATCCTGCGCGGCCTGCGCGAGCGCCTGGAGATCTTCCACGGGGTGAAGATCCAGGACAGCGCGCTGGTGGCGGCCGTCGTGCTGAGTCACCGCTACATCTCCGACCGCTTCCTGCCGGACAAGGCCATCGACCTGGTGGACGAGGCGTGCGCGATGCTCCGTACGGAGATCGACTCGATGCCCGCCGAGCTCGACGAGCTCACCCGCAGGGTGATGCGCCTGGAGATCGAGGAGGCCGCGCTCGCCAAGGAGGAGGACTCCGCGAGCGGGACCCGGCTGGAGGAACTGCGCAGGGAGCTCGCCGACCTGCACGCCGAGACCGACGCCATGCGGGCGCAGTGGGAGGCCGAGCGGCACGCCCTGCGCGCCGTCCAGGCCCTGCGCGCGGAGATGGAGCAGGTACGCGCGGACGCCGAGCGGGCCGAGCGCGGCTACGACCTCAACCGCGCCGCGGAGCTGCGGCACGGCAGGTTGCCCGAGCTGCTGCGGCGGCTGGAGTCCGAGGAGGAGCGGCTGTCCGCCAAGCAGGGCACGTCGCGCCTGCTGCGCGAGGTCGTCACCGACGAGGAGATCTCGATGATCGTCTCCCGGTGGACGGGCATCCCGGTGAGCCGGCTGCGCGAGGGCGAGCGCGAGAAGCTCCTGCGGCTCGACCAGATCCTGCACGAGCGGGTGATCGGCCAGGACGAGGCGGTACGGCTGGTGGCCGACGCCGTCATCCGGGCGCGCTCCGGCATCAAGGACCCGCGTCGCCCGATCGGGTCGTTCGTCTTCCTGGGACCGACGGGCGTCGGCAAGACGGAGCTGGCCAAGGCGCTCGCGGAGGCGCTCTTCGACACCGAGGACAACATGATCCGCATCGACATGAGCGAGTACCAGGAGCGGCACACGGTCAGCCGCCTCGTCGGCGCGCCCCCCGGCTACGTCGGGTACGAGGAGGGCGGCCAGCTGACCGAGGCCGTGCGGCGCAAGCCGTACTCCGTTGTGCTCTTCGACGAGGTGGAGAAGGCGCACGCCGACGTCTTCAACACGCTGCTGCAGGTGCTCGACGACGGCAGGCTCACCGACGCGCAGGGCAGGACCGTCGACTTCCGCAACACCGTCCTGATCATGACCTCCAACCTCGGCTCCGTGTACCTCCTCGACGGCGTCACGTCGAGCGGGGAGATCAAGCCCGAGGCGCAGCAGCAGGTCATGGCCGAGCTGCGCGCCCACTTCCGCCCCGAGTTCCTCAACCGCGTCGACGACATCGTGATCTTCAAGCCGCTCACCCCCGAGGAGATCGAGCGCATCGTCGGCCTGATGTTCGTCGAGCTGCGCAACCGCCTCGACCAGCGGGGCATCCGGCTGGAGGTCACCGAGGCGGCGCTGCGGCACATCGCCGAGCGGGGCTACGACCCCGTGTACGGCGCCCGCCCGCTGCGCCGGTTCATCGCCAGGGAGGTCGAGACGCGCATCGGCCGCGCGCTCCTGTCGGGAGAGGCGGAGGAGGGAGCCGTGGTCCGGGTGGACCTCGCCGGGGACGAGCTCGCCGTCACCTACGGATGAGAAGGGCCGGTCATGTCATCAAATATCGTGCGATGCCGGGACTGTGGGAAGAAGGAGCGGACGACGGCGGGTGCCGCGCCGCGCGCGTGGGCGGAGGGCGCGATCACGCCGGTGGGTGAGAGGAGCGGCTGAGGTGACTCCTCCGCTCCCTGAAGGGAGCGGCTTCTCGCTAGGCCGCTTGCGCGACGTCGCGAAGGGCAAGCCCTGCCCTCAAGATGTTGATCGCCGCGTTCACGTCGGCATGCGCGGTGTGCCCGCACGCCGTACAGGCGAACTCGGCTTGGGTGACGCGGTTCTCCTGCGCGCAGTGCCCACATCGGGCGCACGTGCGGGAGGTGTTGGCGGGGTTCACCGCGACCAGCTCTCGACCGGCGCTTTCAGCCTTGTCCGCGAGGACTCGCAGGAACACTCCCCAACCCGCGTCCAGGATGCTCCGGTTGAGGCCGGATTTCTGTGCCACGTTGGTGCCGGGCGCTTCGAGCGTGCCGGACGCCGAGCGGGTCATGTTCGCGATCCGCAGGTCCTCGTGCACGATGACGTCGTAGTCGCGGACCAGCCTGAGCGTGGCTTTGTGCGCGCCGTCCAGGCGCTGCCGCCGGACCTTGGCATGCAGGGCGGCGAGCCGCGCCACCGCTTTACGTCGCCGCTTGGAGCCGCGCTTCTTGCGAGCCAGGTCTTGCTGGGCGGCGGCCAGCAGCTCGGCGGACGCGGTCAGGTGACGCGGGTTGGCCAGGTGCTCGCCGTCGCTGGTGATGACCAGCGAGGCGACGCCCATGTCCAGGCCGACGACCGCGCCCGCCGGAGGCAGGGTCTGGGCGGGCACGTCGTCGCACGACAGCACGAGGTACCAACGCGAGCCCTCCCGCTTGACACCGATCGTCTTCGCCCGGCCCTTGACCGGCCGGTGCTGGTGGACGCGGACGTGGCCGATGCCTTGAAGGCGGACGAACGTCACGGTGGGGTGCTCGGGCTGGGAGTCCCACCGGCAGCCGTCGCCGTCCTTCGGCCAGGTCACCGTGTCGAACCAGCCGCGCCCCTTGAAACGCGGGAAGCCCGGTGTGCGCCCGGCCTTGAGGCGGGCGAAGAACGCGGCGAACGCCGTGTCCAGGCGGCGCAGTGTGGCCTGCTGGGAGGAGAACGACCACTGGCCCTGGCCTTCGGGGTCCTCGGCGCGGATGTGCTTGAGGTCGGCCGACTGGTCGCCGTACCGGATGTTCACGCCTGCCGTGCGGTAGGCGGTGCGGCGGTGCTCCAGCGCGGCGTTGTACAACTGCCGGTGGTCCTCAAGGCATGCGGTGAGCGCCACCGTCTGCTTGACGGTGGGACGGAGCAGGAACTTGTAGGACCTACGCACGGCCCTGTCCCTTGGGTATGCGCTCGTACTGAGTCTCGATGGAGCGCTGCACCGTCTCGGCGGACACCGCGCCAACCGTGATCACGAAGTACGACCGCGACCACAGTGTGGGCAGTTGGGAGCGCAGGTGCGCAAACTCGGCGCGCAGGTGGTGGGAGGTGAAGCCCTTGAACTGGTTGGCCACGTACGACGGAGAGTTTTTCGGGTGCGGCTTGACGAACAGGCGCACGTGGTCGGGCATCACCTCAAGCGCCAGGATCTGCCGGCCGTGCTCGTCGACCTTGGCGTGGATCAACTCTTCCAGGCGGGTCTTCACCCGACCGTCCAGAACCGGGCGGCGGTACTTCGGGCACCACACGACGTGGTATCCGAGGTCGTACGCCGCGCCGGGGGAGGTGCGCACCTGACGAGTCACACGATTGTTATAACAGTGCCGCACATCTGCTGTGGCGACGAACGGAGAACTCTGATGCGCAAGTCAGACGGGTCGCTGCACGCTCGGGCCTTGGCGGCCCTCCCGCTCCCGATTCCCCCGTCGCCTAAAGGCGACGGTCCCCTCGGGAGGAACTGATGGACGCGCTCACCGAAACTTCGGACCACCAGGGGGCGTTTCCCCGCCTGGACGAGGTGCAGATCGCCACGCTCGCGGCCCACGGTGTCCGCAGGCCGGTCCTGACGGGTGCGCTCCTGATCAAGGAGGGTGAGGAGCACCCGGAGTTCGTCGTCATCCTCACGGGCAAGGCGGCCGTCGTCGAGGACGAGCGGGTCCTGTGGATCCACGGGCCGGGCCGCTTCCTGGGCGAGCTCGGGGTGATCACCGGCCGGAGGGCGTGCCTGACGTCGGTGGTCTGCGAGGCGGGCGAGGTCTGGCGGTCCCCGTCGAGCGGCTGAAGAGGACCGTTCCCGCCCGGCCGGGCCTCAGGCAGGATCTCGGAGGGGGCGCCGGTGGCCGTTCTCCTCCGCCGCGAGCCTGGCCAGCTCGACCCGCGAGCGGATGCCCAGCTTGCGGAAGACCTGCCGCAGGTGGAAGGCGACGGTGTGCTCGCTGATGAACATCTGCTCGGCGGCGTGCCGGTTCGTCAGCCCCTGGGAGACCAGGTCGCAGACGGCCTGCTCGGTGCCGGTCAGGCTGGCCCACCCCGACACGGGACGGTCGGTCCTGGCCCAGTGGCGGCGTCGCTCGCCCAGCAGCCGCAGCCTGCCACGTACCCGCGCCGCGTCCCGGGCGGCCTCCACGGCCCCGTAGCAGGCCAGCGCGGTCTTCAGGTTCTCCACGGCCAGGTCCCGGCAGCCGTCGCCCGCGCCGAGCAGCACGCCGAGATCCTCCGCGGCCGACCCCCTGGCCCAGGGGTCGGCGTGCCCGGCCATCGCGCGGCCCAGCGCCTCGGAGTCACCTTCCCGCAGCCCTCGCGCGTGGTCGGCGGACGCCGACGGGCCGGGCAGGGCGGGGTTGCGCCAGGCGATGTCCTCGGCCGCGCCGACCACGGCGTCGGCCCTGCGCCGGTCGTCCACCGCCATCGCCACCCGCACCAGCCACGCCGCCGACGTGGGCTCGCCGGTCAGCGCCCCGATGTGCCGGGGCAGCGCGTCGTAGATCCCGCCGAGCGAGCTCATACCGCCCGCCGCGCCGTCGCGCGCCTCGCTGATCCGCCCGGCCGCCAGTTCCGACCGCAGCCGGGTGCACGGCGGTATGCCGGGTGCCGACCTGACCAGGTCCCTCTCCATGTACCTGACGGCTCCCGGCAGGTCGCCCGACCGCAGCGACGCGGTGCCGAGCACCGACAGGGCCGAGGAGGCCAGGAGCGGGGCGTCCAGGGTCCCGGCGGCGGCCAGGCCGGCCTCCCCATGCTCGATCGCGCCGCCGAGCCGGCCCGCGGCCAGGGCCAGCCGGGCGCGCAGGACGGGGATCTCGGCGGCCCAGGCGGGCTCGCCCTCGGCGTCGGCCTCCTCGGCTGCGCTCTCCGTCGCCGATTCCGCCTCGTCCAGCAGCCACAGGTCGATCAGCATCGAGGCCAGCACCGCCCTCGGCTGCCGGCGCCGGCCGCGGGCCGGTCGCTCCACGGCCTCGCGCGCCAGGTCCAGTCCCCGCGAGAGCGCGCCCTCGTCCCAGGCGAGCAGGGCCAGGTCCACGAGCCTCCCCGTCCCGCCGGCGCCGCCGCGGGGCGCGAGGGGCCCGCGGGCCACGGCGGCGCGCTCGACCTGTTCCCGCAGGGCCCGCCGTACCGGCGCCGGCACCTCGTCGACGATCGACCGCCACACCAGCTCGTGCCGGAACGTCAGCTCGTCGCGGGTGGCCACGAGCACCCCGGCCGCCAGCGCCTCCTCCAGCGGGGGAAGCAGCGCGGCCGGGGTCTCACCGAGCATCTCGGCCACGTACGCCGGGGTGAACGAGCGTCCGAGCACCGCGACGGCCTCCAGCAGGTACCGGGTCCTGGTGCCGAGCTCGTCCAGGCGCCGCCGGACGGCGGTGTGCAGGCGCCGGGGCAGCACCGCCCCGGCGGGGGTGATCCCGGCCAGCCGGGCGACGCCGTCCTCGACCAGGATGGCGTCCTCCTCGCGCAGCCCGGTGAGAAGCTCGGCGAGCAGGAGCGGGTTGCCGCCGGCCTGGGCGGCCAGCGCCGCCAGCCCCTCCCCGGGGGCCGCGCCCAGGATGTCGGCGGAGACCTCGGCCACCGCCCCCTCGTCGAGGGGACACAGGACGATCCGGGTGGCCCCCTCCTCCTCCAGCAGGTCGAACAGCCGTCCCGCCTCGCCGCGTCCCGGGGTGTCGCGGCAGGCCAGCAGCCACGCCACGGGGTACGAGGCCAGCCGCGAGGGCATCGTCCGCAGGGCCATCACCGTGGCGGGATCGGCCCACTGGAGATCGTCCAGCACCACCAGCAACGGCCCCGAGGCCAGCCTCCGCTCCAGCGAGGTCCGGACCTGTTCGGCCAGCCACAGCAGCAGCCCCGGCCCGTCGGGGAAGGCGCTCCTGGTCACGGGCATCGAGGCCGTCGGCGACCCCTCGAGCGCGGCCAGCAGCGGTCCCAGCGGGGTCAGCCGTCCCAGCTCGTCGGCCCGCCCGCTCGCCACCGCCGTGCCCCGCGCGGTCGCGACGCTCGTGGCCTCGGCGAGCAGCAGCGACTTGCCCGTCCCCGGTTCGCCCTCGACGAGCATGACACTCCCGGTCGCGGACGTGACGCCTCCCAGCAGGGCGAGGACCGCCGCCCACTCATCTTTCCGGCCGCGCATAGTCTTGTCTCGGATCTGGGGTCATACGGCGGGCTTCCTGAGCAGTGAATACGCATATGACATCCCCAAGGGACGAATCATCACGCGTCGGGCACTGTCGCGCGCCGGTGGTTTGGGACAGATTTGACCTCGGTGATCCCCGCCGTCACCCACCCCGCGGGCGTGCTCTCCTCGCCCGGCCGGCGCTCGGTGAGCGTGCTCTCCTCGCCCGGTCAGCGCTCGATGAGCGTGACCTCCAGGGAGTAGTGCGAGGCGCGGTAGACGTGGGAGCCGTGCTCGACGGCCCTGCCCTGGTCGTCGTAGGTGGTGCGGACCATCGTGAGCAGCGGGGCCCCGCGCCGCTCGCCGAGCAGCCTCGCCTCGGCCGCCGTGGCCGCCCGCGCCCCCATACGCTGGTTCGCCACGCGCATCCGCACCCCCGCGGCGCGGAGCATCTCGTACAGCCCGCGCTCCTGGAGGCCCTCGGCGGTCAGCGGCGCGAGCCCGGAGGGCAGCCAGTTGTACAGCAGGGCCAGCGGCTCCCCTGCGGCGTAGCGGATCCGCTCCAGGCGGAGCATCTCGGTGCCGGGCGCGACGCCGAGGACGGCGGCGACCTCCTCCTCCACCGGGGCCGGCCCCAGGACCAGCACCCTGGTGGCCGGCTCCTGGCCGGCCCTGCGCAGGTCGTCGTAGAGGCTGGTCAGCTCGACGGAACGCTTGACCTGGCCGTGCACCACCTGGGTGCCGACGCCCCGCTTACGCACCAGCAGGCCCTTGTCGACCAGATACTGGATCGCCTGGCGGACGGTCGGACGCGACAGGCCCAGCCGGTCGGCGAGCAGGATCTCGTTGTCGAGCCGCGACCCCGGGGGCAGTTCGCCGCGGCGGATGGCCTCGGAGATCTGCTCGGCCACCTGGAAGTAGAGCGGGACCGGGCTGGACCGGTCGAGATCGATGGCGAGCTGCGCCGTCATTCGCCCTCCCGGTTGACACGCCGCGCCGTCAGGCTAGCGGACATCAGAATGTCTTGACAAAAACCGGCCAGGGTCCGTCGAGGTGCCCGGCGGACGCGTGCGGGGCCGGTGTCCTCGTACAGGATGGGAGGCGGTCCGCGCACCGGGTTCGTGTCACCGGGCTCGCCTCGCCGGGCTCGTATCACCGGGTTCGTACCATCGGGTTCGTACCACCGGGCTCGCGTCACCGGGTTCACGCGCCGGATTCGCGTCAATGGAGGAAGCATGGATCAGAGCACCGCAGCAGATCTCTCCGCCGTCGCGGTCGAGGCCGCCCGCGCGGTGGGCGACCGGCTCCGCGAGGCGTTCAGGTCGCGTCCCGCGGTCGAGACCAAGAGCGACTTCCACGATCCGGTGACCGAGCACGACCACGCCGCGGAGGCGACCATCCGGGAGGTCATCGAGAGGCGCGTCCCGGGAAGCACGATCATCGGGGAGGAGGGCGGCAGCATGGGCTCCGGCGAGATCCGCTGGTACGTCGACCCGATCGACGGGACCGCGAACTTCGCCGCCGGGCTGCCGTTCTTCTGCGTGTCGATCGCCGCCGCCGTCGGGGACGAGGTGGTCGCCGGGGTGGTGTACGACCCGGTGCGCGACGACGAGTTCCGGGCCGACCTGGGCGGGGCCTGGTGCAACGGCGTGCGGCTGCGCAGCTCCGGTGCCACGCGCGACCGGGAGGGGGTGCTGCTGACCAGCTATCCCACCCCCTCGGAGCTGGCCGAGGTCGGGGAGGAGGCGCTGCGCAGGTTCGGCAGGATGGTGGAGGCGTTCGCCTCCACGCGCCGCCCCGGCAGCACCGCGCTCAAGCTGGCGCACGTCGCGGGAGGGTGGGCGGACGTCGCCTACGGCAGTAGGGTCAGTCCGTGGGACATGGCGGCGGGGTCGCTGCTGATCCGCCAGGCGGGTGGCGTCTTCATCCCGCTGGACGGATCGGTCTTCGAGCCCGGCGGCTACCTCGCCCATGTCGGAGGCTTCGACCTGGCGGGGTCGGTCATGAGCGACCTGCTCCTCCGCGGCCGCCCGGCCTGAGCGCCGGTGGGCGGGCGGGGGCACGGACGTGCCGGCACGGGAGACTCTCGCGCGGGCGGGTTCCGCGTGTCGGCCACCACATTACCTATTGATCCTGTAGGAAATACAGGTAAAATGATTGTCTCGCCGTACGAAGGAGCCGCCATGAGCCTGGAGCCGGAGGCCGAGAGCCCGCTGGCCACCGCGGTCGGGGCCGCGCGCTGGATTCGTTCGGCGGCGGTGGACGACGAGCGGGGGCGTCACTGGCGGGCCAACCCCGATCCCCGGGGCCGGGCCGCCATGCCCGACCACCCCCTGTCGCTGTACTCGGGGGCGGCCGGGATCATCCTGTTCTTCCTGGAGCTCGCCGCGGCCACCGGCGACGACGGCTATCTGGACGACGCCAGGGCCGGGGCCCGCTACCTCGCCGCCACCTGGCGGGAGCAGGCGGACCTCTCCCTCCACCACGGCCTGGCCGGAGTGATGTTCGCCCTGGCCGAGGCCGGATGGGCCACCGGCGACGGGGCCTTCGAGGTCGAGGCCGCCGCCGTCGCCGACCGCATCGTGCGCAGCGCCCGCCCCATCGACGACGGCCTGGGCTGGACCGGCGACCCCGCGCAGCGAGGCGACGGCGGGATCATCCTCGGCCTGCTGCACGCCGCGGGCATCCTGGGGGTGCCCGCCTACCAGGAGGTCGCCGTCGAGGCAGGCGCCCGCATCGCCACGCTCGTCGTCCCCGGCCACCGCTTCGGCGAGGGCGCCTGCGCGGACCTGCCGCTGGACGCGGTCACCCCGGGCTTCCTGTCCGGCACCGCAGGGACAGCCTTCCTGCTGGCCCGCCTGTACGGCGTGACCGGCGAGAGCGACTTCCTCGGCGCCTCCCGCAGGGGGGCCGACTTCGTCCGCGCGGTCAGCGCCGTCACCGAGCGGTGCGCGCTGGTGCCGCACCACATCCCGCAGGGCCGCGACCTGCACTACCTGGGCTTCTGCTCCGGCTCGGCCGGGGTCGCCCGGATGTTCTACGAACTGCACCGGGTGTCGGGCGACGCCGGAGACCTCGAGTGGGCCGAGCGGCTGGCCAGGGGGATCGTCCGCAGTGGCGCCCCCGCCAGCCAGAGCGGCGGATCCTGGAACTCGGCCTGCCAGTGCTGCGGCACCGCCGGTCTGGTGGAGCTGTTCGTCGGGCTCTGGGCGGCGACCGGCCACCGCCGGCACCTGGAGTTCGCCCGCACGCTGGGGGAGAACCTGATCGGCCGGGCCACCGGCCACGACGGCAGGGGCACCCGCTGGTACCAGGCCTACCGGCGGCTGCGCCCCTGGGAGGTGACCGCCGACACCGGCTACATGGTCGGCGCGGCGGGGATCGGGGCCGCCCTCCTGCACCTGGACGCCACCGCCCGCCCGCAGGAGGCCCGGCGGCTCGTCCTGCCCCCGGACAACCCGTTCCCCGCCATCCCGCTGCCGAGCGCGACGCTCCGCCGGTCCTGACGGTCGTGAAAGGCACGTCCCCGCACCCTGTACGGTCGGGCATCGAGGCCTCCATCGGGCCCGGCGCCACGGACACGTCTCCCGGCGCCGCCCCGGCACTCCGGACCGTGTCATCCCCCGATACGCCCGATCGTGCCGATCCGGTCGTGGAGGGGCGGCGGCCGCCGGTGCCTCTCGCGCCGGAGGAACGAAGGACGATGCGCCCTTTGGCCGTCAAGGGGTGTCAAAGCTCGTGATGATGATTGGTGATTCTCCGTGAGTGCTACCCAAGGCTTGCCTAATCTCGGTGTCGTGACAATCGAGGATTTCCTTCCCGACCCCGACCGTTCCACCGTCGCGATCGAACCGGCGCAGCCGGGTGCCGGCCACTGGGCCGGTGCCCCGAGCGCCGTGGCGAGCGACGGCCTGATCTATCTCGCCTACCGGCTGCGCCGCCCCCTCGGCGAGGGCCGAGGCTACGCCGTCGCCGTCGCCCGCTCCACCGACGGCGAGCGGTTCGAGACCCTGCTCACGATCGGCAGGGAGGAGATGGACACCGAGTCGCTGGAGCGGCCCACCCTGATCCGCACGCCCGAGGGGCGCTGGAGGCTCTACCTCAGCTGCGCCACCTACGACACCAAGCACTGGCGGGTCGAGGTGCTGGAGGCCGACGACCCGTCCGGCTTCCGGGCCTCGCAGCGGCAGGTCGTGCTGCCCGGCGACCCGAAGACCGGCGTCAAGGACCCGGTGATCGTGCTGCGGGACGACGTGTGGCACCTGTGGGCCTCCTGCCACCCGCTGGACGAGGCCGACGAGGCCGACCAGATGGTGACCGACTACGCCACCAGCGCCGACGGCCTCGAGTGGACCTGGCAGGGCACCGCGCTCAGTGGCCGTCCCGGCACCTGGGACTCCCGGGGCGCGCGGGTGGCGGCGGTCCGCTTCCTCGGCGACAGGGTGGTGGCCTTCTACGACGGCAGGGCCACCGCGTCGGAGAACTACGAGGAGAAGACCGGTGTCGCGGCCGGCACCGACCCGGCGGAGCTGACCCCGCTCGGCACCGAGCCCGTCGCGGTCTCGCCGTACGCGGGCGGCGGCCTGCGTTACCTGGACATCGTGGACCTGCCGGGCGGCGGGCGGCGGCTCTACTACGAGTACACCCGCGCGGACGGGGCGCACGAGCTCCGCACCGAACTGCGCTGATCACGTCACGTGGCCGCCCCGGCGCCGGCCACGGTACGGTCGCTCCCGGCCCGGCCCGTCCGTGTCCGGGGCCGGCCCGTCCGCGCCCGGGATCGGCTCGTCGGTCCCGGGAGATCGTTCGGTGGCGCCTGGAATCGCTCCGCTAGCTCTGGGGGCGGCCGTTGCGCGCCTGACGCTGGCCGTTGGGGCGGACGCCCACCAGCCCGCCGGAGCGCTCGCGGGGACGAAGCCAGTCGCTGAAGTCCTCTCCGGTCACCTGCTGCAGCAGTGCCACGTCCTCGGTGAAGTAGGAGATCAGCTTCTCCCGCTGGTCCCAGGTCAGCGGCTGGCGGGAGCGGGCCCGCTCCTGCAGCCTGCGCTCCAGCGGGTCGGTCAGCGCCACGCTCATCCGCGCCGGCAGGAACTGCCCCACGGACGATCCCACGCGCAGCGCCCGCGACAGCACCCGGTGTCCGCGGGTCGGCTCCGGGTGGGCGGTCACGTTCTCCCGGGGGACCTCGGTGACCACGCCGGTCTCCACCCCGAGGAAACGGAAGATCCGGTCGAGGGTTTCGGCGGGGCGGTCGACCAGGTCGCGGTAGCGGTAGACGAGCACCTGCTCGCGAGGGAAGAGGGTGAACAGGTGTTCGAGCTGTTCACCGTACTTGCCGAGCCCGCGATAGTGCCAGAACGGGGCCCAGCCCGCCCTGATCCGCCGCTCCTCCTCGGCGCAGGCCCGCACCACGTCGCCGATCGGTTCCAGCCCGGCCGACCACAGGTGCGTCCAGTTGGAGTGGGCGCGCTCCACCGGGTCGCGCAGCACCACGATGAGCCTGGCGTCGGGGATGGCGGCCCTGATGCGCCGCTGCGCCGCCAGATCGTAGAGATAGAACGGGGTCGACTCGCCGGTGAGCGTTCCCGGCGGTGCCGCGTCGAACAGGGCCTCGTAGTCCTCGCGTCTCCAGACGTGTTCGCGGTAGGTCTGCGCGTCGCCCGGTCCTCCCTTGGTCGGTGGAGGGCCGTCGCTGAGGAAGAACTTGGGTTCCTTCACCGGGGACATGAACAATCCCGGGTGCCTGGCCAGCGCGGCGTGCAGGGCGGTGGTCCCGGACTTGGGAGCACCGATCGTGAGGAAATTCGGCAGGGGCATCGTTATTACCCTTAATCCCTACTATGATTATTGGTAAATATAGCCCCTTCTCCGGCGAAGGCAAGCGCCCTGCCGTGTGATCGCCGTGATCCAAAAGGGCTTCCCGGTTGCGGGGATTCCAGTCGTCGGCGCCTATCTCCAGGTCGTGGATGCGAAGGGTGTTGTCCCGTTCAGTGAACGCTGAGTTCTTTTCCGCTATTTCATCGCTGGGGAAGAGTTTTGTCGCGTTATGAATAAACAGGATACTCGCGCCGTATTTCAGATTCGAGCCTCCCGCGTACCTTCGCCCTCGCTCTCCCGCGCCCTGCGGTGTGACGGCACGGTCTCCCGCCCGTACCGCCGTCAGGCGGCCTCCCGCGATGCCGTGACATGCCGCGACACGCCGTTGACATGCCATGACGTGCCCGTGCCGTGCCGGGGTGGGCGGCGCGGACGCCCCGGCGGGCCGCGCGGCGGGCCGTGCCGGCCCGCCGCGCCGACGAGCGGTGAAAGCCCCGGCCGTGGCGGGCGCGAATGTCATGGTACGAAGGGGAATCCCGGCGGGTGCGCGCCGTCGCCGCGATTTCATAAGTCCTAATGTCACGACAAATCATTGACATGTAGGTAATGCGTTGGTTACAAACCAGGGGCGGGGGAGATCCGGCGAGGCGACGCGCGGAGGTACCGATGAAGTGGACGACAGGGCTGGTCGCGGTGGCCGTGCTGGGCATCTCCGCCCTGACCGGCTGTTCGGCGGGGCAGGCCGGGGAACAGCCCTCCGGAGAGACGGCGGGCGCGGCGAGCGGCCCCGCCCCGGCGGCCGGCGGCGGCACCTTCGCCGTCGTCACCCACGCGAGCGCCGGGGACGCCTTCTGGGACGTGGTCAAGAACGGCGCCGAGGCGGCCGGGAAACGGTACGGCGTCACCGTGACCTACCAGGGCGACGGCGACCCGGCCAGGCAGTCACAGCTCATCGACCAGGCCGTCAGCCAGAAGGTCGACGGCCTGGTGGTCTCCATGGCCAACCCGGACGCCCTGAAGGAGTCCGTCGGCAAGGCCGTGACCGCCGGGATCCCGGTGATCACCATCAACTCCGGCGGCGACGTCTCCCGCGAGTTCGGCGCGATCACCCACGTCGGCCAGTCGGAGGACGTGGCGGGCCGGGGCGCGGGGGAGAAGCTCAAGGCCGAGGGGGTCACCAAGCTGCTCTGCGTGATCCACGAGGCCGGGAACGTCGGGCTGGACCAGCGCTGCAACGGCGCGACCCAGGGACTGGGCGGCACCGTCGAGCGGCTCCAGGTGGACGTGGGCAACCTCGCCGACGCCACCTCCAAGATCAAGGCGAGGCTCCAGTCGGACACCTCCCTCAACGGCGTCCTCACCCTGAACCCCGCGGTGGCCGTCGCCGCCCGCGACGCCATCGCCGACGGCGGCTCGAAGGCGAAGCTCGGCACCTTCGACCTGTCGGCCGACGTGGTCGCCGCCATCGAGGACGGCGAGATCCTGTTCGCGGTCGACCAGCAGCAGTACCTGCAGGGCTGGCTGCCGATCACGTTCCTGACCCTCAACAAGGAGAACCTCAACACCGTCGGCGGAGGGCTCCCGGTCAACACCGGTCCCGGCTTCGTCACCAGGGACAACGCCGCGAAGGTGGCCGAGCTGGCCGAGAGCGGCACCCGGTGACGGTGGCGGACGAGCGGCTGGCCGGGACCGGGGTCGCCCGCAGGCTGCTGATCAGGCCGGAACTCGGCGCGGTCGTCGGCGCCCTCGTGGTCTTCGCGTTCTTCGCGGGGCAGTCGGAGGTCTTCCGCTCGGTCGAGGGCATGGCCAACTGGCTGGACCCGGCCTCAACCCTCGGGATCATGGCGGTGGCGATCGCGCTGCTGATGATCGGCGGCGAGTTCGACCTGTCGGCCGGCGTGCTCACCGGCACCGTCGGCCTGGTCACGGTGATCCTCGCCACCCGCTACGACCTGCCGGTGTGGGCGGCGATGCTCGCAGCCCTGGCGGTGGCGCTGCTCGTCGGCTTCCTCAACGGCCTGGTCGTGGTCCGCACCGGGCTGCCCAGCTTCATCGTCACCCTCGCCACCTTCCTGATGCTCCAGGGCGTCAACCTGGGCGTCACCAAGGCCCTCACCGGGACCGTGCAGGTCGGCGGCCTGCGCCGGGCCGAGGGATACGAGGAGGTGAGGGCGGTGCTCGCCGGGACGATCCCGGTCGGCGGGACCGATTTCCGGGTGGCGATCCTGTGGTGGCTGGCCGTCACCGCCCTGGCCACCTGGGTGCTCACCAGGACCAGGGCCGGAAACTGGATCTTCGCGGTGGGCGGTGACGAGCGGGCCGCCCGCGCGGTCGGGGTCCCCGCGGAACGGACGAAGATCGCGCTCTTCATGACCACCGCCGCGGCCGCCTGGCTGGTCGGCTCGATCATGGCGCTGCGCTTCACCTCGGTGCAGGCGGGCTCCGGCGTCGGCCAGGAATTCGTCTACATCATCGCGGCGGTCATCGGGGGCTGCCTGCTGACCGGCGGCTACGGCTCCGCGATCGGCGCCGCCGTGGGCGCGGTGATCTTCGGTATGGCGGACAAGGGCATCGTCTTCGCCGGCTGGGACGCCGACTGGTTCACGTTCTTCCTCGGCGCCATGCTGCTGCTGGCCACGCTCGCCAACCGGTTCGTCCGCCGGTACGCGGAGGAGGTGAAGCGGTGACGGGAGACGAGACCGTGACGGATCGTGAGGCGGTGACGGGCCGTGCGGCGGCGACGGGAGACGGGACCGTGACGGGAGACGAGACCGTGACGGAGGGCGGAACGGACGCCCCGCCTCTGCTGGAGGTCCGCGACGTGGGCAAGACGTTCGGCGGCGTGATCGCGCTGCGGGACGTCTCCATGCGGGTGCGCGCCGGGGAGGTGAGCTGCGTCCTCGGCGACAACGGCGCGGGCAAGTCCACGCTGATCAAGATCCTCTCCGGCATGCACGCCCCCGACTCCGGCTCGTACCTGGTGGACGGCGCCCCCGCCGCCTTCGCCAGTCCCCGTGACGCGCTCGACAAGGGCATCGCCACCGTCTACCAGGACCTGGCGATGATCCCGTTGATGTCGGTCTGGCGGAACTTCTTCCTCGGCTCCGAGCCCGTGCTCGGCCGGGGGCCGCTGCGCCGCTTCGACGTGGCGGGGGCGAAGCGGACGGTCCGCGAGGAACTGCGTTCCATGGGCATCGACATCCGCGACGTCGACCAGCCCGTCGGCACCCTGTCCGGTGGCGAGCGCCAGTCCGTGGCCATCGCCCGCGCGGTCCACTTCGGCGCCCGCGTCCTCATCCTGGACGAGCCCACCTCCGCGCTGGGCGTCAAGCAGGCCGGCGTCGTGCTGCGCTACATCGCCCAGGCGCGCGACCGGGGCCTGGGCGTGGTCTTCATCACCCACAACCCGCACCACGCCTACCCGATCGGCGACCGCTTCCTGCTGCTGAACCGGGGGGCGAGCCTCGGCGAGTACGCCAAGGCGGACATCACCCCCGAGGAGCTCACCTCCCTGATGGCGGGGGGCGCCGAGCTGGAGCGGCTCGCCCACGAGCTGAGCCGGGGCGACCCTCCGGCCGGGCCGGCGGCACCGCCGCCCCGGTGAGCCGGGGCGGACCGGGCGGACCGCACCGCCACCCCGGCCAACCGCGCGCCGGTGGAGCCGGGCGAGCCGCTCAGAAGTCGAAGGACTCCACGTGGATGCGGCGGCCGGGGACGCCCGCGCGGCGCAGGGCGTGGCGTGCCGCGACCGTCATCCCTGCGGGGCCGCACAGGTAGACGTCGTGGACGGCCAGGCCGGGGATGAGGGTTCGCAGGGCGCGCCCGGTCAGCGGCACGCTCCGCCCGCCGGACGATCCGGTCAGCTCGTCCACGGTGTAGTGGATCGTGGCGCCGCGCGCGGCGGCGATGGCGTCCAGCTCGTGGCGGAGGATCAGCTCCTCGTCGCGGCGCGCCATGTAGACCAGGGTCACCTCGCCGGGCAGCGTCTCGAAGAGCGCGCGCAGCGGGCTGATGCCCACGCCGCCGCCCACCAGCAGCACCTGGGGCCTGCGGCGCCGCGCGGCGGTGAGAGCGCCGTAGGGACCTTCGGCCCACACCCGGGTGCCGGGCCGCAGCCCGGCCAGCGCGCGGCTGTGGTCCCCGACGCCCTTGACGGTGATCCGCAGGAATCGGGCGTTGGCGGGTGCCGACAGCGAGTAGGGGTTGGCCGTCCACCACATGCCGGGGGCGAGGAACCGCCACCGGAAGAACTGGCCGGGTTCCGCCCCCAGCTCGTCCAGGTGTTCGCCGGTCAGGTAGACCGACACCACGGAGGACGACTCCCGGCGCACCTCGGCGACCCGGAGCCCGTGGCGCAGGGCGCGGTGGACGGGGGTGAGGAAGCGGTACCAGACCAGCAGGGCGGCGACGGACACGTACAGCGCGTACCAGAACAGGCTCATGACGACGCCGCCGGCGAAGTCCGGGCCGGTGAGCTGGTGACCGAACCCGAGGAAGACGGCCCCGTAGGTGACGAAGTGCAGGTAGTGCCAGGTCTCGTACCGCATCCGGCGCCGCATCTCGCGCACCGAGACGACCGCGACGCCGACCAGCAGCAGGAGGGCGATCGTCGCCTCCAGCATGGCCGGGCCGTCCAGGACCAGCCCCGCGACCGCCTCCGGCGCGCCCGCGCCGGACCGTGCCACGTGGGCCGCGACGGCGAACAGCATGTGGGCCACCGACAGGACGACGGTGTGACGGCCGCCCGTCGCGTGCCAGCGGGCCAGCCGGTCGGTCCCGACCCCGCGGTCCAGCGCGGGAACGCGGGCCATCAGCCCCAGCAGGACGGCGCAGGCGTAGCCAGCGAGCAGGCCGGTGAGCCTGCCCGCCCAGGCCAGTGCCCCGGTGAGCCCGGAGACCGAGGTCAGGTCGGACCAGCACGTCGCGGTCGCCGCGACGGCTCCCGCGTAGATCAGGGCGAGGACCAGGGACGGCCGCGCCCGGCGCGCGGGCGGGCGGGCGGGGACCCTGCGCCGCCGGGTACGCGTGCCGGCGTGCGGGCGCGTACCGGAGTCGGGGGCGGCGCCTCTCACGGCTCCAGCCGGGTGAGCTGGCCGCCGTGGGTTCTCTCCAGGGCGGCGGCGAGCGCCTTGGTCTCCTGGTCGGCGCCTGATTTCTGCTCGCTCTTCGCGACCAGGACGGACTGCGTGAGGTACTCGCGCGCGTCCTTGGTGAAGAGCCGGTCGAACGCGGCGCCGTCGGCCCGCTTCAGGGCCGCGAAGTCGTCGGGAATCACCATGCCCGGGATGTCATGCCCCTCGTGCTCGTTGCTCTCCGGCACCCCGGACCGCCGCAGCAGGTCGCGCAGTTTCCGGAGTGTCGTACGGCGATCGGCGACGTGCTCCTCGGCGAACCGCTCGAGCCTCGGATCGGAGGTCTTGCCGGGAGCCAGTTCCAGCAGGCGTACCGCCTGCTCGGTCATCGGGATCATCAGCTGCAGCCACGCGATGTCCGTGCGGTTGAAGGAGCCCGACGCGCTTCCGGTCGGTGTGGGGAGCGCGGCGGGTCCGCTTCGCGCCGGCGGGTGGTTCGCGGCCGAATGGGTCTGGGGCTCGGCGGCGACACATCGCGAGACCAGCAGGACGGTGAGCACGACGAGTACCGACGCACCGATCGTGGACGCCTTCATGCCGCTCCTTCGCTCGCCGTTCCCGTGGTGAGGCGAGGCCCGGTATGCCGGGCCTCGCCCCGTTCAGGTCAGACGGTACGCTTCCGCCCGAAGACGGTCACCTGCCGTCTCAGGGGGTGCCGTCGGCGCCGCACTCGACGATCGGGCGGATGCGGTCGCGCACGCGCCGCTCCGTCTCGGCCCCGGGCCAGGCGTTGAAGAAGCCGGCGTGCATGGTGGAACCGGGGCCCGACGAGAGCCGGAACCCGGCCGGGTCGCCGCTGACCGGGTAGCGCAGCGCCTGGCGCCCGTCGATCGCGCCGGGGCGGACAGGTCGCTCTGCTCCAGCCGTGCGCGCCTGCCCCGCGCTGAGCAGGACATACAGTCCTGAAGCGGTGTCACCGCGCGTCTCCCCGATGCCATCGTCGCGAGCCTCCTTCGCCGTCACGCCCGGCGCCGGGCGTGTTCTGCTCCTGCACAGGAGACCGGCGGGGGGACGGGCGACAACACAAACGTGAAAAAAGACGCGAAGAAAAATTTTCGTTGTCCGCCTGACCTGCCGCCGGTCTCCATGGCGGGGGCTCATCGGTCTTCCGCTATGAGGAGTTATGGAGACAATCGTCCCTGCCCCGCGCCCGGCGTTGCGCGGGGACGACGAACCGTGGACGGCGACAGGAAGCGGAGTGCGATGCTCGGAACCGGTAGGGGCGGACCCGACTCGGCGATGGTGGCCGCCGCGCGCGACGGAGACCAGCAGGCGCTGGACGCCCTGGTGGCCGATTCCCTCCCGCTCGTCTACAACATCGTCGGCCGGGCGCTGAACGGCCACTCCGACGTCGACGACGTGGTCCAAGAGACGTTTCTCCGGGTCGTCCGCGCCCTGCCCGACCTGCGCGATCCGCAGGCGTACCGGTCCTGGCTGGTGGCCATCGCCGTTCGCCAGGTGCGCGACCACGAGCAGGACCGCAGGACCACCCAGCACCGCAGGGCCGACCTCGACACCGCCGAGGAGATGCCCGACCCCGCCTCCGACTTCGCCGCCGTGACCATCCTGCGGCTCGGCCTCACCGACCAGCGCCGCGAGGTCGCCGAGGCCACCCGCTGGCTGGACGGCGACGACCAGGCGCTCCTCGCCCTGTGGTGGCTGGAGGAGACCGGCGAGCTCGATCGCGCCGACCTCGCCGGAGCCCTCGGCCTGTCGGGGCGCCACGCCGCCGTACGCGTCCAGCGGATGAAGGAGCAGGTCCAGACGGCGCGCACCATCGTGCGGGCGCTGCGCGCCGAGTCCGGATGCCCCGAGCTGCGGGCCCTCACCGCGAACTGGAACGGCACCCCCAGCCCGCTGTGGCGCAAGCGCTTCGCCCGGCACATCCGTGACTGCGCCCTCTGCCAGGGGCGCACGGCGGGCCTGCTGCCCATCGACCGCCTGCTCAGCGGGCTGCCGCTGCTGCCCCTGCCCGTCGGCTTCGCCCTGCACCATCTCCAGGCCGTTCCCCCCGCCGTCGAGGCGGTGGCGCACGCCACGACCTGGGGGGCGTCCCACGGTGCGCACGCCCTCGAGACGACGCGGCCGGGCCTGCTGTCCTCGCTGCCCCCGGCCCCGATCACGATCGGCGGCGCGGCGGCCGTCGTCGTCACGGGCGTCCTGATCTTCGGGCAGCTCACCGCCCCCGCGCCCGAGCCCGCCCCGCCGCTGGCCGTGCCCGCGCAGACGGCCTCGCCGTCGCCTTCACCGTCGCGGACGCCCTCGGCGCGCGCCACGCCCAAGCCCTCGCCGTCTCCCACCCCCAGCCGCAGGCAGGCCTCCCGCACGCCCACCCCCACGCCGGCCCGGACGCCGCCCGCCTCCGTCGCGAGCTCTCCCAGGAAGGGCGTGGGCGTGTGGAAGATGCCCGGCCTCAGCACGGCCTTCGCGAAGTCCGGCGCGAGCTGGTACTACACCTGGTCCACGAGCCGCGAGGGGATCACCGGCCCCAGGGCCGACGGGTTCGTCCCGATGATCTGGGGAAAGGGCAGCGTCACCCCGGAGAACCTCGCCCAGGCCAGGAGCGCCGGACCCTACCTGCTCGCCTTCAACGAGCCCGACCTGCCCCAGCAGGCCAACATGAGCGTGGAGGAGGCGCTGTCGCTCTGGCCGAAACTCATGTCCGCGGGCCGCGTGCTCAGCAGCCCCTCCGTCGCGTTCGGCGCCGACACCCCGGGCGGCTGGCTGGACCGCTTCATGGCCGGCGCCAAGGAGCGGGACTACCGCGTCGACTTCATCGCGCTGCACTGGTACGGGGCGGACTTCCGCACCCAGCCCGCGGTGAGCCAGCTCAAGTCGTACGTCCAGGCCGTGTACAAGCGCTACCGCAAGCCGATCTGGCTCACCGAGTACGCCCTCATCGACTTCTCGAACGGCACCCGCTACGCGAGTGACGCCCAGCAGGCCGCGTTCGTCACCGCCTCCACCAAGATGCTGGCCTCCCTGCCGTACGTGCGGCGCTACGCCTGGTTCGGCCTGCCCTCCTCCGACACCGAGCCCAACAGCGGGCTGTTCCGCCACGACGGGACCGTCACCCGCGCGGGCCGCGCCTTCCAGGCGGCCCGCTGACCGCCCTGTCCGGGGGCGGCCGGCGGGTGGATAGCCTTGCCGGGTGCCCGACCCGTACCTGACTCCGCAGGACACCACGGAACACGAGATCGAGATCAAGCGCTCCCGGTTCCTGTGCGCGGTCGGCCCGGCCTCCTCGGAGGAGGCGGCGAGGGAGTTCGTCGCCACGCGCAGGCGGCTGTACGGTGACGCCACGCACAACTGCTCGGCGTACGTGATCGGCGGCGACCGCCTGGTCCAGCGGGCCGACGACGACGGCGAGCCCGGCGGCACCGCCGGGACCCCGATGCTGGAGACCCTGCTGCGCCGGGGCGTCGCCGACGCGGTGGCGGTGGTCACCCGCTACTTCGGCGGGGTGAAGCTCGGCGCCGGGGGCCTGGTCCGGGCGTACGGCTCGTCGGTCGGCAAGACGCTGGACCTCACGCCGCTGGTCGAGATGGTGCCCGCCAGGGTGATGACCGTGACCGTGGACCACGTCAGGGCCGGGCGGCTGGAGAACGACCTGCGCGCCTCGCCGTACGAGGTCAGGGAGGTCGTCTACGGCGAGGAGGTCGGCTTCCGTGTCGCGGTGCGCGAACGGGACCTGCCCGCCTTCCCCGGCTGGGTCGCCACGCTGACCGCCGGACGCGCCGGGATCGAGCCGGGCGAGGCGATCCACCTCGGAGGCGCCTGACCCGCGCCTGATCCGCGCCGGGCTCTCGCCGGGTTCCTGCCTGACCCGTGCCCGGCCCGCGCCGTGACCCGCGCCGGGTTCGGGTGCGAACCTGAGATCCTTCCCCGGGAGGATCCCGGATACGCGCCGGCCCCGGGGGCGGCGAATGTGGGATGGGTCACACTCGGCGAGGGGCGAGGGCGCCGATCGGCGGCCACGGCCGCCCGTCCCCGGGCCGTGACGGGCCCGGCGGGCGGCACCGCCATCCCCGTCCCGACCGCTCGACACCTCGCTGACGTGCGGGAATCTCGGAAAACGCCCGGCCGTCACGGCCGCGCCGCGGGCGGCTGTGGTTTTCCGCAGCCGCGCTCTGCGGCGCGTGCCAGGCGAGGCGGGGAGCGTTCCGCATCCACACCGTACGCGGCTCTCCGTAGCCTTGTCCCTATGAGTTCACCGAATGTCGACGGGATCGCCGGATGGGCGATCAACCTTATGGAAACCCTGGGTGCGCCCGGGGCGGGGCTGGCGATCGCACTCGAGAACCTGTTCCCGCCCCTGCCCAGCGAGGTGATCCTGCCGTTGGCCGGGTTCACCGCGAGCAAGGGGAACATGGGGCTGTTCGACGCCGTGCTCTGGACGACCCTGGGATCGGTGGTCGGCGCGCTGGCGCTGTACGCGGTCGGAGCCCTGCTGGGCAGGGAACGCGTGGTGTTCATCGCCTCCAAGCTGCCGCTGGTCAGCGTCTCCGACATCGAGAAGACCGAGGCGTGGTTCGCCAGGCACGGCAGGAAGACCGTCTTCTTCGGCCGGATGATCCCCATCTTCCGCAGCCTCATCTCGATCCCCGCGGGGGTCGAGCGCATGCCGATCCTGGTCTTCACCCTCCTCACCACCCTGGGCAGCCTCATCTGGAACACGGCCTTCGTGATGGCGGGGTTCCTGCTGGGTGAGCAGTGGGATCTGGTCGAGCGCTACATGGGGGTGGTGTCGAAGGCGGTGCTGGGCATCGTGATCCTCGCCGTGGTGGTCTTCATCGTGGTGAGGTTGTCCGACCGGCGCAAGGGCAGGCACCACGCGTAGCCGTGGACGCGCCGAAGGGCCTGCCGGGTCGCGGCGGGGTTCGCGCCGGGTCTCCTTCCCCGGCCGTTACCCCTCCTGCCCCGGCGGGCCCTTTCCCGTTCGTGACACGCCCGCCGGGCGACCGGTCCGGCGGCGCGGCCTCACCCGCCGATCTGGTCGGCGTAGTCGCGGGCGAACTGGGTGAACGTCCTGCCCGGACGGCCCGTCACGGCGGTGTACGTGGGCGTGGTGTAGTCGCCCCAGCCCGCGTCGTAGGCCTTCAGGTACTCCTGGGTGACCTCCGCGTCCCACTCCTTCATCCCGGCCTTCAGCAGCACGGGATAGGCGTCGTCAGGGTCCAGCGGCCGGTAGGTGAGCGGCCTGCCGTACACCTCCGACAGCGTGGCCGTCATGTCCCGCAGCCTGATCGTCTCCGGTCCCGTGAGCGTGTAGGTTTCCCCGTGGTGGGGTGCGGGGTCACGGAGCACGGCGGCGGCGAAGTCGGCGATGTCCCGCACGTCGATCATGCCGATCCGGCCCTCCCCGGGAGCGCCGTAGAAGGTGTCGCCGTCGACCGAGCCGAGAATGTTCTGCATGAAGTACGCCGGGCGGATGACGGTCCAGCCGAGGCCGGAGGCCGAGAGCTCGATGTCCGACAGGACGTGCAGCCGGCCGTTGCGGGTCGGGGCGTCGTGCCCCGCGCCGATGGCCGACATGCGGACGACGTGCCGCACGCCCGCCTTCTTTGCCGCCGAGAGCGCGTTGCCGCTGGCGTGCGTGGAGTCCGGGCCCATCGCGGTCAGCAGCCACACCGTGTCCACGCCCGCGAAGGCCTGGCCCAGCGTGTCCGGGTGGTGGAGGTCGCCGACCGCCACCTCGGCGCCTGACGGCGCCTTGGCCCTGTCGCGTACCAGCACCCGCAGGTCCGCCGTGCCCCGCAGTGAGCGCAGTACCTCCGTGGAGACGGTGCCGTTGGCACCGGTGATCAGGATGGTCATCGTGATGTCCCCTCTTCCGTGGAAACGAGTTCGTCGATCAGGGCGAAGAAGGCCTGGATTCCCGGCAGGTTGCCGCCCTTGGCGCGGGAGGCCGCGAAGTCGGCCGGCGAGCGCCACTCCACGATGTCCAGCCATTCGCCGCCGGGCAGTTGGACGAGCCTGGCGCCCAGAAACCCGTCCCGGTCGGCCTGGAAGTCCGCGATCATCCCGTCACGGGCGGCCAGAAGGTCCCTCGCGTGCTCCGGGGAGACGCGGAACCTGGTGATTTCCACTGTCGTCGTCACACCACGACAATATGGTCAAAATCAGTGACAGTCAAAATTAGTGACTAAATGGGAGGCGTGCGGTGTCGAGGAGCGAGCGCAAGCGGGAGCTGCCCGACCTGGGGATCCTGTCCAGCCGGACGCTGTTCAGCCTGCAGAAGGAGCTGTTCTCCCGGCTGGCGGAGATGGGGCACGCGCAGGTCAGGCCGCGGCACGGGGCCGTGCTGGCCTACCTGGACGTGGAGGGCAGCCGGGCGTCCGACCTGGCCGCGCAGTCGGGCCAGCACAAGCAGGTGATCGGCAACCTGGTGGACGAGCTGGTGGCGCTCGGGTATGTGGAGCGGCGGCCGGATCCCGCCGACCGCAGGGCCAAGCTCGTCGTGCCCACCGAGCTGGGCCTCGATCACATGGTGAAGTCGGACGCCGTCCTCGTGGAGATGGAGGCCGAGCACGCGCGGGCGGTCGGAGAGGAGGCGTACGCGGAGTTCAAGCGCGTCTTCCGGTTGGTCGCCGAGCGTCAGGCCGGGGCGAAGTGATCGTGGCCGGCCCTGCGGCGGGCCGGGTCTAACGGGGGCGTCACCGGGTGGTGCGGGGGAAGCCTCGGAAACGCACACAAATCGGTATCGTGCTACCGTATCGCCATGCCGATCGCATGACGGTCGGCTCGAACAGAACGCAGGGCGGTCGACCGTGGATCACGGATCGCATGCCGGGCAACCCCACATATGTGCCGGGCGGCGGACGACCGCCTCCGACGCGCCTGCGGCCATCGGCACCCGGTTCGCACCGGCTGCGCACAACAAGATCGGAAAGACATCCCCATGCCCCTCCGTTCACGTCCCTCGTTGCTCTCATCCGTCGAAGGGCCCGTCCTCTTCCCGGAGGACGACGGTTTCGCCGACGAGGCGTCGGTGTTCAACATGGCCGTCGCCCATCGCCCGAGCGTGATCATCGGTGCCACCGGCGTCGCGGACGTCCAGGCGGCGGTGCGCTTCGCCGCGGAGCAGGATCTCCCCGTCGCGGTCCTCAACACCGGGCACGGTCCCTCCGTGTCCGTTCCCGGGGAAGCCGTCATGATCACCACGCGTCGCATGACGGAGGTGCGCATCGACGGCGCGGCGAAGGCCGCCCGGGTCGAAGCCGGCGTCCGCTGGGGTCAGGTGGTGCAGGAGGCCGCCAAGGTCGGGCTCGCGCCCCTCGCCGGTTCCTCGCCGCAGGTCGGTGTCGTCGGTTACACGCTCGGCGGCGGGGTGAGCGTCGCGTTGGGGCGGGCCTTCGGCTACGCGGCCGACCATGTTCTGGCGATCGACGTCGTGACCGCGGACGGCCTGCTCCGTCATGTCACGCCGCAGTCCGACGCGGAGTTGTTCTTCGCCCTGCGCGGCGGGAAAGGCAACTTCGGCGTCGTCACCGCGATGGAGTTCGGCCTGTTCCCCGTAACGGAACTGTACGCCGGAGCGCTGCAGTTCCCGGGTGAGAACGCTCGCGCCGTGCTGCAGGCCTACCAGCGGTTCACCGCCGCGGCGCCCGACGACATGACCTCGTCGATCGTCTTCCTGCGTGCGCCCGACCTGCCGTTCATTCCCGAGTTCATGCGCGGAAAGCTCACCGTCTCCGTACGGATCTCCTACCTGGGCTCGGCGGACGACGGTGAGACACTGGTCGCCCCGTTGCGGGCGGCCGCGCCGGTACTCGCCGACACCGTGACCGTGATGCCCGCCGCGAACATCGCCGCCATCACCGATGACCCGGCCGAACCGGGCGCCGCCGTGGAGCACTTCACCGTGCTCGACGCACTGCCCCCCTCGGCCATGGAGGCGATCCTGGAGGTCGTCGGAACGGATTCCGGCACGCCTGTCACCATGGTCAACCTGACCCATCTCGGTGGCGCGTTCGCGAAGGCTCCGGAGCGGGCCAACGCGGTGGGACGGCGCGACGCCGCTTTCGCCGCGTTCACGTTGGCAGCGGTCGCGCCCGGCGATGTGAAGGACAGCGAGAACGTGGGCCTGGAACTGATCGACAGGCTCGTCGCGTCCGGAGGCGGCCGGAAGCACCCCGTTTACCTCTCGCCGGCCGACGCCTCCGTCGAGAGCGTGCGGCTGGCGTATGACGAGCCGACCTACGAGCGGCTGCAGGCGGCGAAGACCATGTACGACCCGCGCAACGTGTTCCGCCACAACCACAACATCCCGCCCCTGGCGTAGTCGCGGGACACCGTGCGCCTTTGTTTCCCCGCCGCTGTTTCCCCGCCGCGCGGCGGCGTCCGCCGCGATCGACCGGTCGCGCCGGCTCCGGCCGCACGGGCGGGGTGGCACCAGGGCATCGCCGCCCCGGATGCGAAGTTCCGGGGCGGCGATGCCGGACGTGCACACCTTTTGCATTGCGGGAATGACTCGCAACCGTCCGGACGCGCCTCTCCATGGTTTGACCACCACCAGGCATGAACGTATGGTACGGCCATGCCTATAGCGAACCGGAAAAGGCGTGCGGGCGGGGAGAAACGAACTCTCGTCCTGGATGCGGTAATGAATGTGCTCGCCGAACGCGGCTATGAAAACACCCGCTTCGCCGACGTGTCGGCTGCCAGCGGTGTCGCGATCAGCACGCTGCAGAATTACTTCGGTTCGCGTGAGGACATGGTCATCGAGGCCATGGGGCTCTCCGTCGATCGGGAGGTGGCGGCCCTGGAAGCGGCGGCCGCCGCCGAACGCGATCCGTGGGAGCGACTGGTCGCCATGATCGATCGGAGCCTGAACAATTCCGATCGCACGCGGCGGATGCTCGTCGAATTCTGGCGGTCTGCCATGCGGGACGACGAACTTCGCGCCTACAGCACGGAGGTGCAGCAGCGCTACCGGGCGCCCTTCCTGGCCGCCGTGAGGGAAGGCGGTGAGCAGGGCGAGTTCACTCTCGTCCATGGACCCGACGACGTGACGGACTTCCTGATCTCCGCTCTGATCGGAGTCATCGTCTTCAGGGTCCTGCGCCATCCCGCGCCGCCGGCTCCCGCCGACTTCCGTGGCGTTCTGCTGTCCCAGCTCCGCCTGATGCTGGGACTCCACGGTGCGAGCCCCGCGGCTCGCCGGTGAGAAACGCCGCGCGGGCGTCGGCCGCCCCCGGCGGGGGCAGGGGCGACGACGCGCCCGGGGCGGGATCACCGGCTCACGCGAGAACGAAAGGAATTAACGTTCCCGCGTGAACGACCGGAAGTTCTTCATCCCGTTATGACTGTTCTCGTACGGGCGGACATCGCTGTGGATCCGGCGTGTCATTGACGGTGACCGGCTCGCCGGAAATCACCGACACGACAGTTGTGAATTCCCGCAGTATCGTCCCGTCCTCATTTGATCGGCGATATGCCCATGGCAACGAATCGAGCGAGCATGAAGTGGACGGCGGGCTTCCGCACCGCGGTGATCAGTCCCTACGGGCGGATCCGGTTCACCGAACCACGCGGTTTCGCGGACCAGACGGTGCGTCAGGTGCTGCACATGGCCGGCGGAGGAGAGCTTCTCCGCGTGCGCCTGACGAACCGCTACGGCCGCGCCCCCCTGACCATCGCCGCCGCGGCGGCCGCCACCGAGCGCGGGCGGGTCGGCCTCACCGTCGACGGCGCCGCGAGGCTCACCATCCCGCCGGGAGAGGAGATCGTCAGCGATCCGGTGGATCTGTCCATCGCCTCCGGCGACGACCTGTTCCTCAGCCTCTATCTCCCCGAGGAGACGGGTCCGGCCACCTATTCCCACATGCCCATGGAGACCGCTCACATAGCCGGCGGCGACCACGTCACGTCTCCCGCGCCGCCCGAGGGCGAGCGGGCGGAAGCCAGGTTCTACGTCTCGGGCGTGGACGTGCTCACCCCGGACGACACCGCGATCGCCGTGGCGTTCGGAGACTCATGGTTCGAAGGCGTCGGCTCCACGACCGGCGCGAACAACCGCTCCGTGGACTTCCTCAACCGGCGCCTGAAGCGAGGATGGGTCGTCAACCACGGCATCGCCGGAAACCGCCTTCTGAGGGACGAGGTCGGCGAGCACGCGCTGGCGCGCTTCGACCGCGACGTTCTCCCGGTTCCCGGCCTGACCCACGTCCTGGTGCACTTCGGCATCAACGACCTCGTCCTCCCCGGCATGACCGGCGAGCCTCCCGCCACCTCCGAGGCGCTCATCGAGGGTTTCAGGACCCTGGCCCACCGCGCTCACCAGGCCGGCCTGAAGATCCTCGCCGCCACCATCGGCCCCTTCGCGGGCGCCCACCCTGGGATCAGCACCCCCGCGGGCCTCGCCGCTCGACGCGAGGTGAACGACTGGATCCGTACCACCGGCACCTTCGACGCCGTCTTCGACGTGGCCCGAGCCGTCGGGAACCCCGAGGACCCCGACCACATCCACCCCGCCCTGGACAGCGGCGACGGCATGCACCTCAACGACGAGGGCGCTCGGGTCATGGCCGACGCCGTGGACCTGGAAACCCTCGTCCTGTAGAGACCTCGTCCTTCGCCCGCCTTCGCCACCGGCGTGTTCCGGCCGCCCCCGGATCAGGGTGACGCCGATCCGGCGCGCCGCCGGTAGCGAGAGCGGGCCAGGTCGTGGGCCGTGCGGAGCAGTTCCCGGACCGCCGTTTCCGTCCGCGGCCCCGGGTTCACCACGGCCAGCCAGCCCAGCGTGCCGTACACGGGGTGCGCCATCACGGAGTCGGCCTCGCCCGGGTCGGCCTCGTCCGTGACCGCGTCGCGCGGCTGCCGGCCCGTCCAGCCGGCGAAGGCGTCCTTTCCGGCGAAGACGTTCAGGCGGAAGACGCCGGGACGGTTCAGCCGCGACAGCTCGTCGCCAGGGTAGTCCTTCGTCACGATCGTCGCGAAGGGCTGGGTCGCCTTCGGGACCTCGCCGTCGGGCGCGTAGTAGAAGAACGTGTCGCCCCAGCTGATCTCGGGTGAACCGTCGCCGCGGGCCGGCCGGAGGATCAGGATCCCGTCGAGGCCGGCGAGGAATTCGATGATCTCGTCGATACTCATGTGTTGTAGCGTGTCATTCACGTGCTTGTGGAGACTTTGCCCCGAACACGCCGAGGTGGACGGGTGGGAAGTCGCAAATCAGGAAATATGCGGACGATCGATGTCGCGCGGCATGCCGGGTGCTCCGTCCAGCAGGTGCGCAATCTCGAGCGCGACGGGGTGCTGCCTCCGGCGACGCGCACCGGCACGGGGTACCGGATCTACGACGAGGCGCATCTGTGTTCCGCGATGGCCTATCGGGCCCTCACGGCCGGCGCGGGGCCGGTCGAAGCCAAGAAGATCATGCGCGCGGCGCACGCGTATCCCGCCTCGGACCTGCTCGCCCTGCTCGACGCGGCACACGCCCGGCTCGACACCGAGCGGCGGGAACTCGAGCTGGCCCGGGAGGCCGCCGCGACGATCTCCGGGGAGTCGATCGGCGACGTACGCCCCTCGGACGTGATGAGCGTCTCCGAGCTCGCCGGCGCGCTCGGTGTGCGCCCCTCGACGTTGCGGCACTGGGACGCGGAGGGTCTCGTCGTGCCCCGGCGAACCTCCCCGGGGGGACCGCGACGGTACTTCCCGGACGATGTCCGGGACGCGCGGATCGTCCACCAGCTGCGCCTGGCCGGCCATCGCGTCGCCTCGCTCCGGGCTCTGATGCCGGAGCTGCGAGGCGCCCGCCGCTGGGACGAGGTGATGGCCACGCTGGCCGCCAGGGACGCGAGCGTCGACGCCCGGTCGAGAGCCCTCCTCGACGGTGCCGCCGCACTCGGTGCCCTGCTCCCGCCGGCGGGCTGAGACCCGTGCCCGTGCGTCCCCGCGGCTTCCGGCAGGGTGTGGTTTTCCGCAGCCCCGAAACGGCCACGTACCCCATTCCGGTCATGTCCCGATCGTTTGTAGCCTCTGGGGCATGTCAGATGGGCCGGTTGGACCGATGGAAGGCCGCGGGGTGCCGGGGGCGGGGCCGGTGATCGCGCCGGTGCCCCCGGCCGTCCCGGTGTTCGCGGGCGCCGGGCCGATCGAGCGGCACGGGGGCGGCATGCGTCCCGTCGCTGAGGGGCTGCGGCTGCTGTGCGCGGTGGTGCTCGGGGCGGTCACCGCCCTGCTCGGCGTGGTGTTCCTGCCGCTCGCGCTGCCGTTCGCCGGTCGCCCGGCCGTGCGGGGGGCGGCCCGGAGGCTGGCCGTGCTCGAAGCCCGCCGCCTGCGTCTCGATCCCGCCGCCCTCGGACTCGACGCGGATCGCCCGGACGGGCGGGAGTCGCGCTACCTGGCGGCCAGGGTGCCGGTGGGCGTGCTCGGCGGCCTGGTCGTCGCCCTGCTCGTCATCGGGGCCGGGGTGGCCGTCGTCCTCGCCTGGTCCTGGGGGAGGGGCCTGCCGGTCGACGGCATGACGCCGAGCGTGCCACTGCTCGCCTACGCCTTCCTGGCCGGTCTCGTCCTGCTGTTCCTGGACCTGTCGGGCCTGGTGGGGGTGTACGCGCTGGAGCGGCGGCTGGCCGTACGCATGCTCGGACGCGACCCCACCGAGGCGCTGCGGCGCCGCATCGCCGAGCTGGCCGAGAGCCGCGCGGGCGCGCTGGCGGCCGTCGACTCCGAGCGGCGCAGGATCGAACGGGACCTTCACGACGGGCTGCAGCAACGGCTGGTGGCGCTGTCCATGCTGGTCGGGCGGGCGCGCAGAGGACGCTCCGAACTGCTCGCGCAGGCGCACGAGGAGGCGCAGCAGGCGCTGGCCGAGCTCCGCGAGGTGGCCTGGCGGGTCTACCCGTCGGGACTGGACGCCTTCGGGCTCGCCAACGCGCTGGCCGGGGTGGCCGAGCGCTCCGGCGTCCCGGTCAAGGTCGTCTGCGAGCTGTCCGCACGGCCGCCGACGGCGGTGGAGACGGCGTCGTACTTCGTCGTCAGCGAGGCGGTGACCAACGCGGCCAAGCACGCCCGCGCCACCACGATCACCGTCGAGGTTCGCGAACGCGACACGATGGTCGTCGTGCGGATACAGGACGACGGCGTGGGCGGGGCGAGCGCGGCGGGCGGCGGGTTGTCGGGGCTGGCGCGGCGGGTGGCCGCGCTGGACGGCCGCTTCGGCGTCGACAGCCCGCCCGGCGGGCCCACCGTGATCACCGCGGAGCTTCCGTGCGGGTGATCCTGGCCGAGGACTCGACCCTGCTGCGTGAGGGGCTGGTCCGGCTGTTGCTGGAGGAGGGCCACGAGGTGCCGGCCGCGGTCGGCGACGGCGAGGCGCTCGTCGCCGCGGTCGCCGAGCACCGGCCCGACGTGGTGGTCGCCGACGTGCGGATGCCTCCGACCCACACCGACGAGGGGCTGCGGGCGGTGCTGGAGATCCGGCGCCGCCACCCGGGGACGCGCGTGCTGGTCCTGTCGCAGTACGTCGAGAAGCGCTACGCCACCGAGCTGATGACCGGTGACGTGGACGGGGTGGGTTACCTGCTCAAGGACCGGGTGGCCCAGGTCGCCGACTTCCTCGACGCGCTCGACCGCGTCGGCGCCGGGGGAGCGGCCTTCGACCCGGAGGTGGTACGGCAGCTGCTGGCCAGGACCACCCACGCCGACCCGCTGAGCCGCCTCACCTCCCGCGAGCGCGAGATGCTCGACCACATGGCGCAGGGCCTGACCAACGCCTCCACCGCCGAGCGGCTGCACGTCTCCCAGAGCGCTGTCGAGAAACACGTCAACGCGATCTTCGACAAGCTCGGCCTGCTGCACGTCACCGGCTACAGCCGCCGCGTCCTGGCGGTGCTGCGCTATCTCGGCTCCTGAGCTCGACTTCCGACCTCCGGCGGGGCGGCACGGCCCGCGAGGCCCGGCGACCTCGGGTTCCCCACCGCCACGACAAGGTCCACGGTGCGCTCGGGCCCCCGCCGAACGTGCGAACGCCCGGCCCAAGGTGCGTTTCAGGGCGCTCCGCGACGTCGGCGAGTGCCCCTGGAAGATCGGTGGCATCGTCGACGCGGCGCTCGTACGGGCCGTCGCTCCTTGGTCAGGCGACCCTGATGTCTATCTGCGGGGAGCGCTTCGGGTCCATCCAGCGCAGCAGCCGCAGCAGTTCGTCGACCGGCAGGCTGACGCAGCCACTGGTGGGCCCGCCGTTGCTGACGTGGAGGAAGATCGCGCTACCCAGGTGAGGTGTGCGGTTCTCGGTGTTGTAGGCGATCACGGCGCCGTAGTCGTAGGCCGGGGGGTTCATCATGTCCTCGGGAGTGGTCCCCGGATCGGCGTGGCGGGCGTCCACCCATGTGTTGTAGAGGGGACTGGCGGAATCGTCGTTCCACTTGTCGTGGGAGAGCGCCTGCCGGTAAGGGAATCTCACACCGGGATCGGGGTTGACCCCGAACATGAAGTCGAACCCGTACGTGCCGGACGGGGTGCGCCCGTCGCCCTCCCGCTTCTGGCCCGGCGGGGCGATGCCGCTCTCCCCGACGTTCGCCGTCCACGGCCCGTACGCCTTCACCCAGCGGCCGTTCTCCGCGGTGTAGGCGACCAGCGTGGCGGTGCTCCTCTGGTAGGCGTCGGCCGTCACGGTGATGAGCTGCCGTCCCGGCGACGGGGGCGGCAGGGCGGCGGCCGTGGAGGCGGAGGCGGCACGGGCACCGAAAAACCCGCCGAAGGCCATGACGAGTGCGAGCAGAGCGGCGCTCACGAGGGAGGCCGTTCTCAAGCTTGCGGGCGCTCGCCGGTCAACGTTGTCCATACGTGCAGGTTAGCCAGGTGAGAGGCGTGCTCGGTATGGCTAAGGGCCAGGTCACAGCCTTGCTCATGGTAGATTCCTGGCTCGCGTCGGACGTTCTCGGCCACGTCGCGCGGTGACGTCGGCCCCGGCTCATATCCGGCCAGGGCTCACCGTCCGGCGGTCCCGCGCCGTCGAACCGGCCGCCGGCGGCTCCCACCGTGGCACGGCATCGGGAGATCTCAGCGCGAAGGCGTCATCGTCCGTTCTGGGAGAAGTGCTGGTAGTCCTTCGCGGTCGACCATGATCCGCCCCAGCCCCAGCCGATCTTCTCGAACGCGCGAACCACGTCGTCACCGGGGTTGATGACTCCTGGCCGATCCAGGGGACGCCGGACGTAGCCCTTCGCGTTCGGGGGATCGACGGTGCCGCCCGGATAAGGATGGATGTAGGGGTTCTCTCGGGTGTTGACATCGATCGCCAGGCCGTAGGCGTGTTGCGACCAGTTGCCGGTGGTCCCGACGCGCCGGCAGTTGAAGGCCGAGGTGTTGTCCGCCGCCATGGAGGCGTCGTCGCTGCCCTTGTAGACCTCCACCGGCTGCATCCGCCGAATGGGAAAGCGCTGACCGTACAGCTTCCTGAAGACCGAGACGACCTGGTCGGCCACCGATTTGTTGATCACCATCTTTCCCGTGTGGGGTCTGCCGTCGAAGCCCCAGTAGGTCATGCTGATCATCCTGAGGTCGCCGGGTTGCACCGGGCATCCCCGACGCCAGGAATACCGGAGCTGGTCCGGGGACACCGGCGTCACCGTGGCGGTGAACGCCTGTGAGGTGTCCGGGGCAGGAGTCACCGGCGGGGACGCCGCGACCGTCACCGCGGCGACGCCGGTCACGCTGAGTAGAGCGAGTGCCGTCGCGGCCGACGTGTGGCGTGGAATGAATGCCATCTCCCCAGATTAGAACCCTCAATCTGCCTGCTCTCATCGATACCCCGCCCTGACGAGGTGCCGGGAACCCGCATGGACGCGCCGACCGGCTGTTCCACGTACGGTGCCTGGTCGCTCAGGCCGATCTCGATGCGCCGCCGCAGGGCGGGATGGACGGGGTGGTCACCCAGGCCGGTGGGGGCCACCCGGCGCACCTCCCGCGCTTCGCGGGGGCTCGGCCGGGAGCACGCTCCGGGCCGACTCCGGCGCCGTTCCGTCAAGGGCAGATGCCCCGGTGTCCCCGATCTCCGCATCCCAGGATCTCAAGACCAGCCCAGCGACGTCGCCATCCCCCGAGTCGACCCCGACCACGGTCGCCGGGTGTTGTCAGCGAGGCGCTTCGGAGAGGTGCGACGCGCGTACCACTTGTCAGGGACTCCCCGCCCTCTTAAGCTGTCAGGGATATCCTGACACACGGGGAGGCGCTGTGACACCGTCCGACACCCTGGCCGAGCTCGCTCGGTGTTCCTTCTGCAGCAAGCCGGACACCGAGGTGGACAAGCTGGTCGCCGGCGCCGGGGTGTACATCTGCAACGAATGCGTGGCCCTCTCCGCGTCGATCATCGAGAGGGGCCTCGGCAGCCCGGCAAGGCCGCGCGTGCCCACCTGGGAGTCGTTGACGGACGGGGAGATGCTGAGCCACATTCCGCGCGTCGCCGCGCACATCGACCAGGCCGAGGCCGACCTGCGCTCGTGGGTGCACGAACTGCGGCGGCGCGGCGTCACCTGGGTCAGGATCGGTGAGGCGCTCGGGGTCACCCGCCAGTCCGCCTGGGAGCGGTTCTCCGGCGAGGAGTGACACGGACCTGGGCGACCGCCTGCGTCTCGTGGTCCTCCACCGGACCTGATGCCGGATTCCGCCTCCGGTTCCCGGCCGCCGGACAGATCCCCGATCTCCGGTCGATCACCCGCTCCCGCCGCCACCCGATGCGGCGGGACCCAGAGGGCAGGGGCAGGACATGGCTGGTAGGGAATGGGTTTCACCTGAGGTTTGGTACGCCTCGTTGTCGACGGCGTATGCCGCCACGGGAGGATTGATCACCAACGCGGCGGACCGGATTCTTCTGGTCAAGCCCAATTACCGGCCGTTCTGGCTCTTTCCCGGTGGAGCGCTCGACGCCGACGAGTTTCCCCACGAAGGGTGCGCCCGCGAGATCCGCGAAGAGCTGGGAGTGAATCTCAAGGTGGGTTCGCTGCTGGTCGTCGACTGGGTCCCGGCCCGAGACGATCGGCCCCGCCCGCTCATGTACTTCCTGTTCGACTGCGGAGTCCTTGACGAGGATCGAATCAGCCTGCAGCACGACGAGCTCGACGAGTACAGGTTCGTCTCGGTCGAGGACGGCCTCACGATGGTGGACCATGCCGCCGCACCTCGGCTCACAGCCGCTCTTCGGGCGCGCCGGAGCGGACACGCCGAATATCTGCCGGCACCGGTCCTGGATGACGGTGCGCCGTCATGCCGTCGCCGCTCCCCGGCCGCCGACCCGTCGCGGAGCGGCGATCACCCGGCGGCCGAGGCGGTGGCGCCGGGCGCGGCCGGCCTCGACGATCGCACCTGCCTGCGCGTGCGGAAGCTCGTCCAACGGGCCGGCGAGCAGGACGGGTGAGGCCGACGGCGCCGTCGCGTACGAAACGGCGCGTCGGCCGGTGCCCCTCAGGGCCGGAGCGGGTCCTTGTCGGCGGGGGAGAGGTCGCTCGGCCAGAGCCGGTAGACGTTGAGGCGCGTCTCGTAGTACTTGTCCGTCTCCCCGACCCACTGCATGCCGATGCGCTTGGCCGTTCCCGCGCCGCGGTCGTTGTTCACCCGGACGACCGCGACGAGCTCGTGGGCGCCGATGGAGAACGCCCACGCGGCCAGGGCGCGGCCGGCCTCGGTGGCGTAGCCCTTCCCCCAGGCGTCGGGGGCGAGCTGCCAGCCGATCTCGATGTCCTCCTCGTCGGGCGGCAGGTATCGCAGGGAGAGGCCGCCGACGACCCGCTGGTCGGAGTTGCGGACGATCGCCCAGCGGCCCAGCGGGGGCGTGAGGGCGCTGCGGCTGCGGGTCCAGGACTCCAGCGTGGCGCGCATCGCCTGCTCGCCTTCGAGCTGCGTCATCGTCGGGGACAGCCACCGGGTGACCTCCGGGACGCCGTAGATGTCGAGGGCCTCAGCGGCGTCGTCGGGACTCCAGTCACGCACCGTGAGGCGGGCGGTGGTCAGTAGTGCCATGTTTTCCTCTCCCTGACGAATTGGCCGGCCGTGCGGCGACGAGAGGACGCCGAGCTTGAGAAAATATCTGTTTCTTGCCGGAAATGTCCGATGTATTGCCCTTGTGAGGGTACGCCCATTCGCCGGGTGGTCACCAGACCACACGGAAACTGCCTGGTCGACGGCGCGTCAGCCCGGAGGGTCAGCCCTCCAGGGCGTACTGCATCACGCGGAGCTTGGCCTGGGCCTCCGCGAGCTCGGAGGCGGGGTCGGAGTCGCCCATGATGCCGCAGCCGGCGAACAGGCGGGCTCTGGAGCCCTCGATCTGGGCGCAGCGCAGCGCGATGCCCCACTCTCCGTCACCACGCGCGTCGATCCAGCCGACCGGCCCGGCGTACCCGGCCCGGTCCATGCCCTCCAGCTCCCGGATGACGCCGAGTGCCGCCCCGGTGGGGGTGCCGCCGACGGCGGCGGTCGGGTGCATGGCCGCCACCACGTCCAGGACCGAGGCCCCGTCCGACAGGCGCCCGCTCACCGGGCTGGCCAGGTGCTGGACGTTGGAGAGCACCAGGAGCTCGGGCTCCTCGGGGATCTTCAGCTCGGCGCAGAGCGGGTCGAGCGCCTCGCGCACCGACGCGACCGCGCAGGCGTGCTCGTGGCGGTTCTTCTCCGAGGTGAACAGGGCCGTGCCGCGCGCCACGTCGTCGGCCTGGTCGGCGCCCCGCGCGATCGTGCCGGCCAGCACCAGGGACTCGACGGTCTCCCCGGTACGCCGGACCAGCAGTTCGGGGGTGGCGCCGACCAGTCCGGCGCAGGAGAAGGTGTAGCACTCCGGATAGCGGTCGGCCAGGCGGGCCAGCAGCAGCCGGACGTCGATCGGCCGCTCCGCGACGGCGGTCAGGTCGCGGGCCAGCACGGTCTTCTCCAGGTGGCCCGACCTGATCCGCCGGACGGCCCTGGCCACGGCGTGCTCCCACTCGGGCGCGGTCAGGCTGCCGTCGCCGTACCGGATCCTGCCCGGGGTGCGGAGCGGGGTGACCGCGTCGAGCCGCCGTTCGCCGACGGTGGTCAGCCAGGCGCGGCCGTCGCGGCGGGCGAGGATGGTCTGGGGGACGACGAGGGCCGAGCCGCGGGCCTCCGGGTCGAAGGTGAACGAGCCGAAGGCGACGGGGCCCGAGCCGGGCGCCACCACGTCGTCGTCGACGTGCGCCTCGCCGAAGAGATCCGAGAGCCGGTCACGGGCCCAGTCGAAACGCCGGGGGCCGGGCGGCACGGCCAGACGGATGGCCTCACCCCAGGCGACCAGGCCCTCCCCGTGCCTGACCCAGGCGTAGGGGGCGGTCTCCGGCAGTCGTGCGAACAGGTCACCGGGGTCGTCGACGGGGGTGGTCGTCACCACGAGAGGACGGGTTGATCCGAGCGCTACACTCACCCCCGCCACTCTATGCGTGAAACTGAACGTGTTCGACGGCGGTTCTCCCGGCAGCACACCCGCCACGCCGTGTCAAGAAAACCAAGGTACTCGGTCAACGGGCCGTACTGTCCTGGCCTGCGGTGATACATCCGAAGCAGACGCGATCTCTCAGCGGAGGTGTCATGCTTCGCACGACTGTGACAGCACTCACAGGGCTGAGCGCCCTCACGACCGCCTGGCTGGCCCCCGCCGGAGCCGTCCAGGCGGCGCAACCCTGGCGGCCGGTGGTCATGGCCGCGCTCGGCGACTCCATCAGCGCCGGGTTCAACGCCTGCGGCTGGTACCTCACCTGCACCTCGCGCTCCTGGTCCACCGGTGACCACCAGAGCGTCCGGAGCCAGTACGTGAGGCTGCGCGCCCTGGACGCGGCCGTCGCCGGGCACAACGTGAACCTCGCCGTCCCCGGCTCCACCAGCGCCGACCTCGCAGGGCAGATGGCCCGCGCGGTCGGCAAGCGCGCCGACTACGTGACGGTGCTGATCGGCGCCCAGGACGCCTGCGTGTCCGAGGAGCGGCGGATGACCCCGGTGGCCGTCTACGAGCGGCGGGTGGCCGAGGCCCTGGCGCTGTTCCGGGCCGGGCGGCCCGGCGGCCGGGTGTTCGTGGCGAGCATTCCCGACATCAAGCGGCTGTGGCAGATCGGCAAGGGCAACCCGGTGGCGCGCGGGTTCTGGGCGGTGGGCCGGATCTGCCCCACCATGCTGGCGCGGCCCACCTCGACCTCGGCGGCCGACCGGGCGCGCCGCGACCGCGTGCGCGCCCGGGTGGCCGCCTACAACGTCGCGCTCGCCAGGGTCTGCGCGGCGTACGGCCCCGCCTGCCGTTTCGACGGCAACGAGGTGTTCAGGCAGCGGTTCACGGTCGGCCACCTCAGCAAGTGGGACTTCTTCCACCCCAACGCCGCGGGCCAGAAGCTGATCGCGGAGAAGACCTACGCGATGATGCACGACTGGCTCACCGAGGACGCCTCCGACCCCGCTCCCGACCCCGCTCCCGCGCCCGTTCTCTGACCTCACCCGGTCCTGGCCCTCGCGCCCGGCCTTTCACTCTCTGTGACCACTGTCTTCGCTGTTCGCCACCGCGTACGGCGACACCGATGGGACGGCCCCGCGCGGTCGCCACCGCGCGGGGCCGGCGGGACGCCGTGCCCGCGCGGTGCGGAGGTCACGCCTCCGGTCCCTGGGGCCGGAAGACGGCCCGCACGCAACCGTCCTGCTTCTCTTTGAAGAGCCGGTAGCCGCGAGGCCCCTCGTCGAGGCTCATCGGGTGAGTCTGCAGGTGGGCCGCGTCGATCTCGCCCTTGGCCATGCGCTCCAGCAGCATCGGGATGTAGCGCTGACCGTGCTGTTGCCCGCTGCGCAGGGTGAGCGCCTTGTTCATCACGGCGCCCATGGGGAACTTGTCGACGAAACCGAGATAGACGCCCAGTACCGCGACCGTGCCGCCCTTGCGGCAGGCGTGGATCGCCTGCCGCAGCGGGATGCCGCGGTCGGTCTGCAACCGCAGGGCCTGCTTGGCCCGGTCGTAGGCGTACTGGGCGCCGGTGCCGTGCCCTTCCATGCCGACCGCCTCGATGCACACGTCGGGACCGCGGCCCCCGGTGAGTTCCTTGAGCGTGCCGAGGAGATCGGTGCGCTCGTAGTCGATCGTCTCGGCGCCGGCGTGGCGCTCGGCCATGACCAGCCGTTCGGGGAAGCGGTCGATGCCGATGACCCGCTCGGCACCCATCAGCGCGGCGGCGCGCATGGCCATCTGGCCGACGCCGCCGCACCCCCACACGGCCACCACGTCGCCGGGGCCGACCCCGCCGATGTCGGCCCCCATCCAGCCGGTGGGCACCGCGTCGGAGGCGAACACCGCGTTGGAGTCGCTCACCCCCTCCGGCACCACGAAGGCGTTGACGTCGACGAAGGGCACTCGCACGTACTCGGCGTGGCTGCCGGCGTACCCGCCCAGGGCGTGGGAGTAGGCAAAGATGCCCGCGCCCGAGTGACCGATCAAGTTCTCCAGGAACCCGGGATTGGGGTTGCTGTTGTCGCACAGCGAGTACATCTCCTGGCGGCAGTAGTGGCAGCCGCCGCACCCGATGATCGAGCACACCACCACCCGCTCGCCGACCCGGCGCTCGCGCACGTCGGGCCCGACCTCCACGATCTCCCCGACGAACTCGTGGCCGAGGACGTCGCCGGCCATCATCGTCGGCACGTAGCCGTCGAGCAGGTGCAGGTCGGAGCCGCAGGTGGCGCTGGCGATCACCTTGACCACCGCGTCGCGGCGGTTGAGCAGCCCGGGATCGGGGACGTCCTCGACGGACACCTCGTTGACGCCCGTCCAGCAGATGGCCTTCACCGGATTCCCCCTCGCATCAGTCGCTTGGCGAGGGGCAGCCCGAACCGGCCCGTCGCCGTCCTGCGGCCCTCGGTCTGGCCCTCGACGCGCAACACCTCGCCGGTCTCGATCCGTTGTTTGACCGCGCGCAGCCGCTCCCGATGATCGGCTCGCGAGGAACGTACGGCCGCCTCGGTCCCGCGCCCGCCCGGAGCGGCGGTCAGGCGCATCTCGCACTCCTCGGCCAGGCGCTTCAGCTCCTCCGGACGGTCGGGCCCGCTCAGGAGGGCGGAGGGACGGTCGATCGTGAGCGCGTACCACTCGGTGGGATTCGGTGACGGCGGGCGAGTCAGCACCCGTCCGGCCGCGGCGGCGGCGACGCCGGCGGCTGTGACCGCCAGCCCTTTGAACAGGAGATTCATGTCCGCGAACTCCTTTCTCCGGAAGGAAAAGGATCTTCCGGTGAGGCCCTCATCGGCGGGCGGGAGGTGAGGAGGCGTCCGGCCGGAGCGGGTCCGGCGGAGACGTCGTCAGTGGCCGGTTGGCGAGACCGCTCGGCGCGCCGGACAGATCCCGGCCGGTGAAGGTTCTTCCACGCACGAAAGTCCCTCGCTCACGACCACCGTGACGGTGCCGCCACGGAAATGGCCGGTTACCCGGTATGGGGGCGAGTACTCGGGAAAGGGGCAACGAATCCGCCGGAGTCGCCCCGAGGAGGGTCAATGTGACACGGGCGGCGCGTCACGCCCCTGCCGGGAGCCCGCGTACGCCTCCTGCCGCAGGCGGCGCAACCAGCCGGCCATGCGGAGCGCGGGATGGCCGTTCACGACCGGGTCGAAGGCCACATCCGGCATCCCGGGGCCGTCGTGGACGGTCAGCGTCGCCAACCTCCAGGGCCGTCTCCCGGCGGGGGCGGCAAGGAGATGGAAGGTGAACGGCCCGCGAGCCGGCGACCGGCGCAGGCGCCGCGGCTCGGCGGGCAGGGCGGGACCGGCCGGGGCGGCGACCAGGCGCACCCTCCCGCGCGGGTGACGGTAGGCCGCGAGAGTGGAGTACGGACCGGCGGTGAAGCTCGTGCGCGGCCACAGCAGCCGGTCCGCTCCCGGCCACCGGCCGCAGGTGGACAGCAGGAGGTCCAGGTTTCGCCCGTCGCCCGCGCCACCGGGAATCCGCAGCGCCAGCCCGAGGACGTCGGGCAGCGGCCAGGGAAGGGACATGGCCCTGGAGAGCCGGGTCGTCACCTCGGTGCGTCCTGGTTCGTCGAACACGCCGATCCCCAGCGGCCGGCGAGAAGGGGCGTCGACGGTCAGGACGCCGGGCAGGACCGCGCCGTCCGGGTGCAGGGCCCTGCCGCCGCGCCCACGGGCCACCGCTCGGAAGAGTCGTCGCGCCACCCCGCCAGAGATCAGAACAGAATTCGGTGAAGGCATGCCGGGTCCCTTCCCGGCATCGGCACCCTGACGCGCCGAGAGGCCGCCGGAGGCGCGGATCGTGGCTCGCCACGGGACGGGGAGCGGTGTAGGGCGGAATTTCCCGGGTAACACCGGGCAAGTCCGGGTCATCGGCTTCGGGGGAGGCGTCATGGACGCGCAGGGCACGCGCGGGCGCCCGTTCCCCTTGGCGGACGGTCGGGCGACGTTTCCTCCGACCGGTGCGCCACGTCCCGTCCCAGGCCGGACGACCGAGCACTGCTCACGAACCACCCCCTCCGAAGGCCGCTCCCGGCGGAACGCCGGACGAACGGGGAAAGGACGCACCCATGGCACTCGTCGATCGAGATCACGTCCGCGAACTGCTGGAGTCGCCGGAACCCGACACGACGCTGATCCTCGTTGATGGCACGTGCCGGGTGGTCCCCGCGGACCAGGTCGAGGGCCTGACCGTCATCAGCCGGCGCGAACTGCAGGACCAGTTCGCCGGCGAGGAGATGAGCGGGGAGATGAGCGGGGAGCGGCTTGATCAGCTGGCCCAGCGGCTGGACACCGTCGTCCGTGATCTCGGGGCCTGACCGGCGCCCCGCGAACGCGGCCTCAGGAGGAAACCGCTCGGAGGCTCGCCGAGGATGAGCAGCGACACCGTCCGGCCGGTTCCGCGCCGGTCGTTCAGAGCCAGCCGTTGTGCCGGGCGGCGCGGGCGGCCTCGATGCGGTTGCGGGTGCCGGTCTTGCCGATCGCGGCGGACAGGTAGTTGCGCACCGTGCTCTCCGACAGGTGCAGCCGCCGGGAGATGTCGGAGATCGTCGCGCCGTCGACCGCCGCGGCCAGCACGTCCCGCTCGCGATCGGTCAGCGGGCTGGCACCGGCGCTCAGCGCGGCGGCGGCCAGCGCGGGGTCGATCACCTTCTCGCCCGCCAGGGCCCGGCGGATCGCCGCGGCGAGCTCCTCCACGGGGCCGTCCTTGACCAGGAACCCCGCGGCGCCCGCCTCCATCGCCCGCCGCAGGTAGCCGGGCCTGCCGAACGTGGTCAGGATCAGCACCCGGCAACCCGGCAGCCGGTCCCGCAGCTCGGCCGCGGCGTCCAGGCCGCTGCTCCCGGGCATCTCGATGTCCAGCAGGGCGACGTCGGGGCGCGCGGTGAGCGCGGCGGGCACGACCTCGTCGCCCCGGGTGACCGTGGCGACGACCTCGAGGTCGTCCTCCAGGTCGAGGAGCAGGGCCAGCGCGCTGCGCATCATGCCCTGGTCCTCCGCCAGCAGCACTCTGATCATGGGAGCGTCAGGAGCGGTCATGGGAGCGTCACCCTCAGCAGGAAGCCGTCGCGGTCGCGGGTCTCCAGGGTCCCGCCGAGGGCGACGACCCGCTCGGTCAGGCCGCGCAGGCCGTTGCCGAAGGGGCTCCCGCCACGCCCCCGCCCGTCGTCGCGGATCTCCAGCATCGTTCCCTCCAGGGTGATCTCGCAGGTGCGGGCGGCGCTGTGGCGGACCACGTTGGTCACCCCCTCCCGCACGGCCCAGCCCAGCAGGGCGTCGGCCTCCGGGGCCGGCCGCTCCCCGGTGACGGTGACGGTGGCGGCGATGCCCGCGTCGGCCAGAACCGTACGCGCCGAGGCCAGCTCGGCGGCCAGCCCCCGGCCACGGTAACCGGTGACCGCGGCCCGCACCTCGGTCAGCGCCTTCCTGCCGACGGCTTCGATGTCGGCGGCCTGCCGCGCCGCCGCCTCGCCGTCGCGGGGGGCCAGCCGCCGTACGGCCTCGGCCTTGACCACCATCACCGACAGGGTGTGCCCGAGCAGGTCGTGCAGGTCGCGGGAGAACCGCAGCCGCTCCTCGGCCACCGCGGCGCGGGCCAGCTCCTCGCGGGTCTCCTGGAGCTCGGCGATCACGGAGAACAGCTTCAGGACGATGCTGACCACCAGGCCGCCGGTGGTCGTCCCCCAGGTGGCCAGGGAGATGCTCGCCCAGCTCGCCCCCGCGCGCCACATCACCACGACCAGCGCGAGCGTCAGGGCCGTGAGGAGGAGGTAGACGGACCTCCCGCGCAGCACGGCCCCGCAGGCGATGGTCATCAGCGGCGCGAGGTAGAACCAGTTGTGCGCGAACCCCGCCAGCAGCAGGAAGGCCACCACCAGCAGCCCGGCCAGCACCACGGCCGCCGCGCGCCGCCGGTCGCGGAAGGACAACCGGATGCACAGCACGTACAGGACGGCGAAGGCGGCGATCCCCAGCGCGGCGGGCGGCACCGGCCGCACCTGCCCCGCCACGAGGTCGCTGATCGGGGGGTAGACGAGCAGCAGCCACGGGTAGAAGGCGAGCTCTCCCGGCCCTCCCCGCCTGGCCCTCCCCGGTCCTCCTCGCCCGGCCGTCCCCGGCTCTCCCGGTTTCACCGTTCCAGGTCCTCCCCGGCCCGCCGCCTCCGGCGCCTCGGGTCCCCTCTGCCTCACCCGTCGCGCCTCTCGCGGTCCTTCCGGCTTCCCGCTCACCCGGCCACTCCTATCACGCGGCTCACCCCACGCGCCCGGACCGGCGGTAGCCGTGCACCGCCAGGATCCCGAAGGCGACCAGCCAGCCGGTCAGCATCAGCGCCGTGCCCACCTCGGGTGCCTCCCCGAAGGCGACCTTCCGCGACAGGTCGGCGTAGCCGAAGCTCGGCGTCCACTCCGCGACGGCCCGCAACCAGGAGGGGAAGGCCTCGGCGGGCAGCCACAGCCCTCCGATGACGGCCATCGACATGTTGGCCGCGATGTTGAGCACGGCGGCGGTCTGGCCGCTGAACAGGTAGCCGAAGGCCAGGCCGAGCAGGGTGAAGGGCAGCGAGCCGGCCCAGAGCAGGAGCACGATCGAGATCCACTGCCAGGTCTCCATCCGTACCCCGTTGAGCAGCGCCGCCGACAGGGACACACCGATGATCACGGGCAGTACCACGAGCATGCCGGTGGCCGCCTTGCCCGCGACCACCCGTGCCGGGGCCAGCGGAGTGATCCGCAGCTGCCGCAGCCAGCCCGCCGACCTGTCCTCGGCGATGCCGCCGCCGTTGTTGAGAGCCGAGCCGATCGCGCCGAAGGCGGCCATGTTGACCATCACGTAGAGGGCGGCCAGGACGCGGTCGTCGCCCGTCACGCCGAGGTTGGTGAAGAGGAGGTACATCGTCACGGGCATCGCGAAACCCATGATCACGTATCCCGGGTCGCGGAGGGTCCTGGTGAACTCCAGGCGGATGTAGCCGAGCATCACGCCTCCACCTCCGTCATCCCCGGTGCCCGCCGCGATGCCTGTCCCGGTGCCTGTCCCGGTGCCGGTCCGGATGTCGGTCCCGGTGTCGGCCTCGGCGCCGGTCCGGGTATCAGCTCTGTCAGCGCGATGAAGGCGTCCTCGAGCGCGGCGGGGACGACCTCGAGGTCTCGTACGGCTCCCGCCGCCGCCAGCGCCACGACGGTGGCGTCGGCGTCGCGGGTACGCAGGTGGGCCCGCCCACCCCGGATCTCGGCCGAGACGACCCCGGGCAGGCGTTCCAGCGAGGCGGCCTCCCCGGTGGCGGTGACGCTGACCGTGGACAGCGCGACCAGGCGCTTGATCTCCCTGCTGGTACCGTCGGCCGCGATCCGGCCCCGGTCGATCACCACCACCCGGTCGGCGTACTCGTCGGCCTCCTCCAGGTAGTGGGTGGAGAACAGGATCGTCTTGCCGCGCGCGGCGAAGGCGCGCATGCTCTCCCAGAACTCCCGCCTGGCCCGCACGTCCAGCGCCGAGGTCGGCTCGTCCAGCAACATCAGGTCGGGGTCCCCGGCCAGCGCCAGCGCGAAGCGGACCCGTTGCGCCTGGCCGCCCGACAGCCGCTCCATCCTGCGGCCGGCCAGCCCTTCCAGCCCGGCGGTCGCCAGGACCTCCTCCAGCGGGAGCGGCGACCGGTAGGTCCCGGAGACGAAACCGACCAGCTCGCGGACCGTGGTCCGGGGAACGAGGCCGCCCTCCTGGGGCATCGCCGCCAGCCGCCCGCTCCGGACCGCGTTCTCGGGGGAGTCCCCGAAGACGCGCACCGTCCCGGAGCCGGGGGCCAGCAGCCCGAGCAGCAGCCCGATCGTGGTCGATTTCCCCGCGCCGTTGGGGCCGAGCAGGGCGACGGTCTGCCCGGCGGGGATGTCGAGGCTGAGCCCGTCCACGGCGCGCACCGCCCCGAAACATTTGGTCACGTCCCTGAGGGACACCGCGTCGTTCACGTCGTTCGTCATGGTGAAGACGCTACGGAGAGCGCGTTATCCGGGGCAGATCCATCGATCCGGAACCACCAGTGACAAATGTCCTCCCGGAGCCCCGCGGTGCCCCGGCCCCTCAGCCCCCTAGCGCGGCCAGCGCGGCGGCGGTCTCCTCCGGCCTGGAGACCATCGGCCAGTGCCCGGTCGGCACCTCGGCGAAGCTCCACTCGGGCCCGGCGAGCGCGGCGAAGTAGGGGTGACCGGAGGCGATCATGGCGTGCACCCGCTCCAACGGGAACGAGCAGGTGACGAGCGTCTTGGGCAGCGCGGACGCGCCGCCCTTGAGCACCAGCGGCTGGGTCATCGTCCCGTACGGCTGCGGGGTCGCGCGGGAGGCGAGCCATTCACGCTCGGCCTCGCCCAGTCCCTCCAGGCCGGCCCCGGCCTCCTCCTGCTCCTCCCAGGAGGGCAACGGGTAGCGCACCCCGTCGCCCCGCTCGGCGACCCGCCTCTCGATGAACGCCCGCCACCCGGGCTCGTGGAGGTCCAGATGGGTCGTTCCGTCGGCCGTCGGCCCGCTCTCGACGTAGACGATCCGGGCGACGCGCTCGGGGATCCGGTCGGCCGCGCCGGTGACCGGGCCGCCGGCCCCGCTGTGGGCGACGAGGATCACCTCGGTCAGGTCCGCGAAGACGACGGTGTTGACGATGTCCTGGATGTGGGTCTCCAGGTCGACCTCGGGGCCCGCCAGGTGAACCCTGTCGCCGAGGCCGGTGAGCGTGACCGGGTGGACGTCGTGCCCGGCCTCGCGCAGCGGTCCGGTGACCTTCTCCCAGGCCCACGCGCCGAGCCAGAAACCGGGGACCAGGACGTACGTGCTCATCGTGTCTCTCCTCTGTTCGCCTGGCCTCACCCTAGAATCGAATCCGGACAGTATCGGTCCTGATTTTGAGGGGAATCCAGATGACCGCCGCCCGGGTGCTCGCGCTACTGGAGTTGCTGCAGGCCGTCCCCGGCCTGACCGGCCCGGATCTCGCCGCGAGGCTGGAGGTGGACGAGCGCACGGTCCGCCGCTACGCGGTGAGGCTGTCGGAGCTCGGGGTGCCGGTCCAGGCCGAACGGGGCCGCCACGGCGGTTACCGGCTGCTGCCCGGCTACAAGCTCCCGCCGCTCATGCTCACCGACGACGAGGCCACCGCCGTGGTGCTGGGGCTGCTGGCCGGGCGGCGGACCGGGCTGGCGGTGGGGGAGGCCGCGACCGAGAGCGCGCTGGCCAAGATCCAGCGGGTGCTTCCGCGCCCGTTGCGCGAGCGCGTCGACGCGGTGTCGGAGACGCTGGGCCACACCGGGAGGGCGGTGTCGAAGGTGAGCACCCCGAGGGCGGGACCGCTGCTCACCCTCGCCGACGCCGCCCGGCGCCGGGTCACCGTCCGGCTGGCCTACCGCTCCTGGCGCGGCGACGCCTCCGAGCGCGACCTGGACCCGTACGGCATCGTCTTCCACTCCGGCCGCTGGTACGTCGCCGGGCTCGACCACGGCAGCGGGGAGATCAGGACGTTCCGGGTGGACCGGGTGGCGGGCGCCGTGCACACCGAGCGGGGCTTCCAGGTGCCCGACGGCTTCGACCCGGTGGCCCACGTGGTCGGGTCGCTGTCGGCGGTGCCCTACAGGCACGAGGTCAGGGTGCTGCTGGAGACCACCCTGGAGGAGGCCGCCGCGCGGATTCCGGCCTCCACGGCGACGCTGTCCGAGACCTCCGGCGGGGTGTCGCTGGACACCAGGGCCGAGCGGCTGGACGGGATGGCGCAGATGCTCGCCGGGCTCGGCTGGCCGTTCGTCGTGATCACTCCCGCCGAGCTGCGCGACGAGGTCAGGGCACTGGCCGCCCGCCTCGTCGCCTCCGCCGACGGCACCCCGCCCTGACCCCGGCCCTCGCCGGTCATCTCGGTCATCTCGGTCATCTCGGCCGCAAGGTCAAAGCGGGCGCCTGGCCGCCGACAGCCACGCGCGGGTCCTGCGCCTCCCGGTCACGGCGAGTCGTGAACAGCCGAACGCGGGCCGCGTGCCCGCCGATTCCGCCGATCGAACGGTGAAGAACCGCGCCTATCCTGTCCACATGCCGATCACGGACGAGGAACTGGCCGTCGCGGCAGCGCGATCGGGAGCCGCTGTCTTGGGAGCCATGTACGGTGCGTCGCTGAAGCGCTTCGAGAAATCCGCGGATGACTTCGCCGCATCCGCTGACCTCGAAGCGGAGAGCGCCATCGTCGACGTCATTCGCGCGGCCCGGCCGGACGACGCCGTGACGGGCGAGGAGGGCGAAGGAAGAGGTCCCAGGTTCGAGTCCTGGTAGTCCTACCCAGCTCAGAGGTCGTTTCCCGGGCCGGGAAGTGGCCTTTTGATCTTCCGGGCGACCACGCTGCCTTGACCTCAATGGGGAAGATCATGTCCATCGCCTCGGCTCCATCGAGCGGCACCGGCCGAAGTCGCCTGCGGTGAACCTTCTGCGTCACACGGTGATGCTCTAACGAGCGGTCGAGAGCGCGTCGAGTCGTTCCAGTGTCGCTGTCATGCTGACGATCCACGCCCTGCCGTTGTCCATGTTCTTTCGGGTCTTTTCGGGGACACGGGAGCAGTCGTAGGTGTGCGTCACGGTTGTGGCGTTGGCTCCATCTGGAGTCAGGGTGAACCCCCATCGATGGCCCCAGCGTGCGGACGAGCTTTCAGGAAGGGAGTCGGGGTGGCCGAGCCCCGCTTCCGGTTCCCAGGCCAGGCGTCGGTTCGTCTCGTACTCAACTATGTGGTTGATCATCTCGTAGTCACCGAGCTCCCGATAGTGCATCTTCATCGTGAACAGGTCTCCGACGCCGGAGACGACCTGAGGGGAAACAGCGCCGCGCAACATGCCGGAGCCATCGAGATCGATGTGTTTGGCGGGGTCCGTCAGGATGTCGAAGATCCGGGACGCAGGCGCTGGGATTCGCCGTGACACCGAAACCGGTTCGATTTCACTCTCTGTCATCGCAATGTCCTCTGCATCGTGTTTGACTTATATAAGTTGGTCCTGAAATAGTTATCGAGCACATGTTCTAGGTTTTCGGCGAGTGTGGTGCCGGAGCCGCCGGTGAGCAGGTCGTCCCCGTCGCCGGGGGCATCCTCTTCTCTCACACCCCTGCCAGGAGTTCACCCGATGTCGCAGAAGATCACTACTTTCCTGATGTTCCAGGGCACCGCCGAGGAGGCGGTGACCTTCTACACCTCGTTGTTCGACGACGCCGAGATCCTCGCCATCGCCCGCTACGGTCCCGAGGGGCCAGGCGCGGAGGGCAGCGTGCAGCACGCCACGTTCACGCTGGCGGGCCGGGAGCACATGGCCATCGACAGCAACGTGCCGCATGCCTTCGGCTTCACCCCGTCGATCTCGCTGTACGTGCAGTGCGAGTCGGAGGCGGAGATCGAGCGCCTGTACGCGGCGCTGTCGGAGAACGGCCAGCCGCTGATGCCGCTCGGCTCCTACGGCTTCAGCAAGCGCTTCGGCTGGACCAACGACCGCTTCGGCGTCTCCTGGCAGCTGAACCTCGCCTGATCCCCGCACCGCGGTGACGGATCCCCCGCCGGACGGATCCCCGCCCCCGCCGGGGGGATCCGTCACATGCGAGCACGTGGCCATGCGTTCTCATGCGTTCTCGTACGTGCTCACGGCGTCGTCGCTCAGTTCTCCTTCGGGACCTCGTTCTCCCGCAGGACCTCACGCAGCCTGGGGGCGAATTCGTCGGGGTCGTCGGCGAAGGCGATGTGGCCGCCGGGGAAGTACGTCGGCTTCGTGCCGAGCGCCGCGGCGAGTGCGGTCGACGCGTGGTCGCAGAGCTGGCCTGCCGACTCCTCCCCGATACCGACCACGATGGAGACCGGCCCGGCACGCAGGGCGGCGATGTCGGGCTCCCAGCGGGTGGTCGCGCGCATCTCGTGCAGGAACCAGAAGCGCTCGTCCGCGGCCTCCTGCGGATCGGGCTCGGCCGACGCCTCCGCGGGACCGCCCGCCGGCTCCTCGGACTCGGGCATCGGGATGTTGGCGTTGATCATGAACTTGGCCCAGGCGCCCGCGACGTCGCCGGAGACGTAGGTGGCGATGATGTCCTCGACCGCGGCGTCGCGCTCCTCGGGATCGTCGAGCAGGCGGTTCAGCGGGGGCTCGTGCGCGATCACGATGCGCACCTGCTCGGGGTGGGCGAGCGCGAGCGCGAGCGCGGTGACGGCGCCGCCGCTGGAACCGAAGACCGCGGCCGGACCGGCGTCGAGGCGGGTCAGGAGCCGGGAGAGGTCGTCGGCGCGCATCTGCGGGGTCGAGTCCTGGCCGGGTTCGTCGAGGGAACTGCGGTTGACGCCCCGGGGGTCGGTGGTGAGCACGGTGTGGTCGTCGGCGAGCAGGCCGGCCAGCGGTGCGAAGTGCGCGGCGTGCATCGGGGCGCCGACGAGCACCACGAGGGGCCCCTGGCCCCGTACCTCGTAGTAGAGCGTGGCGCCGGGGACCTTGAGGTAATCGGCGGTGACGATCGTCGCGGGGTTCATGGCAATCTCCTGGAACAGTCTGGGCCAGTGCTGTGGTGCTCAGAAGAGAAGACTTCCGGCGTGAGGCAGAATCGTCGTTCGTGAGGAAGATTTCTTCGTGGTCCGTGGGCGAGGCGGCGGAAGACGCCGGGAACGCCGGCCCGGTCCGGGCGCGTGGCGCGGACACGGACGTGATCCGGGCACGTGACGGTGAGGACGACCTGACCCGGGCGCGTGGCGCGGACACCGAGACGGACACCGAGACGGACGTGGAGACGGACCCGGTGCGGGCGCGTGACGGTGAGGATGATCTGACCCGGGCGCGCGACGGGGACGACGCCGCGTTCACCCGCCTCGTGGAGCCGTTGCGCCGCGAGCTGCACGCCCACTGCTACCGCATGCTCGGCTCCGCCCACGACGCCGACGACGCCCTGCAGGACGCCCTGCTACGGGCCTGGCGGGGACTCGCGCGCTTCGAGGGCCGCGGCTCGTTGCGCTCGTGGCTCTACACCGTGGCCACCCGCGCCTGCCTGGACATCGTCGCCACCCGGGGCAGGCGGGCGATGCCCGTCGACCTCGGCCCCTCCAGCGAGCGCGCCGTGCTCGGCGACGCCCCGCTGACCGACGTCGCCTGGCTGGGCCCCTACCCCGACGCGGGTCTCACCGACGATCCGGCCGGTCCGGGCGCACGCTACGAGCAGCGCGAGGCCGTCGAGCTCGCCTTCGTCGCGGCCCTGCAGCACCTGCCGGGCAACCAGCGGGCGGCGCTGCTGCTGTTCGAGGTCCTCGGCTTCTCCGCCGCCGAGATCGCCACCATGATGGACACCACCACCACGTCGGTGAACAGCGCCCTGGCGCGAGCGCGCAAGGTCGTCGCGGACAAGGTCTTCCCCCGCACCCAGCAGCCGACGCTGCGAAAGATCGGCGACGCCCGGGTACGGGAGATCGTCGCCGGATACTCCTCCGCGCTGGAACGCGGAGACGCCGACGCCCTGGTCGCGCTGCTGACCGAGGACGTCACCTGGTCGATGCCGCCGATGGCGCACTGGTACCGCGGCCTGGAGGCCGTCACCGACTTCGCCGTACGTGTCCCGCTGACCAATTGCGGAAGCTGGCGGCACCTCCCGGCCGGCGCGAACGGCCAGCCCGGGGTGGGCTGCTACCGCTGGGACGAGGACGCCGCCGCCCACCTCGCCTGGTCGATCAACGTGTTCACCCTGCGCGGCGAGCGGATCGCCGGGATCACCTCGTTCATCGGCTCCGACCACTTCGTCCGCTTCGGGCTGCCCGCCTCGCTGCCCTGAGCCCGGCGCGCGCCACGGTCCGGGTGCGGTGGCGCGGTCGGCTCGGCTGGTTCAGCTGAACCGCTGATCGAGGTGGAACGTCACCTCGGTGCCGGCCTGGTCCTTGCCGATGAGCTTGCACAGTGCCGCCCTGATGGGAAGCCAGTGCGGACCGTTGCCCGACGGCATGAGGGTGGCGGTGAACGGGTGGCCGTCGATCGTCCCGCCGACCTTCACGGCCCGCCTCGTCCCGAGGATCTCGGCGGAGCCCGGCACGGTCACGAAGGTGGCGAAGGCCCCGTCCTTCTCGATCGGCGCGGTGAAGGTGTGGTCGAGCGGCTGCGCGGGCTTCTGCGCGGGCATCGTCGTCTCCTGGAGTGGTGATGGCCTGTCGAAGGGGGACTCCCGTAATGGCAGGGAATCGTCGCTCGTGGGTGAGAATTCTCTGGAGTCTTCACCTCATCGGCGACAGGAGTGACGTGATGAATCGACACCGTCGGCGAACCCTCCGCAGGAGAGGGGGGTGGCTGCTCGCCCTGTTCGCCGTGCTGATCGTCGCCGCGACGGCAGGGATCGCGGTCGCCTTCCCGTCGGTCGCCGCCACGACCTGTCCCGGCTGTTATGGAATGGAGCGGATCAGGCCGGGCCTGTACGTCGAGCCGGACCTGCCCGCGGCGCGGCAACGACAGGTGGCGGAGGCGGTCGACGCGGCCGCCCGGCGGGTGGAGGACTTCTACGGCGGGCGCGAGAGCTCTCCCGGCGTGCTGGCCTGCGTGACCAGCGCGTGCTACCGGAGGATCGGCGGGGGAGGGGAACGGGGGATCGCGGTGCTGAGCCGCACGGTGATGCTGTCGCCGCGCGGCATCGACCCGGTGATCGCCTCGCACGAGATGTCGCATGTCGAGCTGCACGCCCGGCTCGGGTCGCGGCGGGTCCCGCAGTGGTTCGACGAGGGACTCGCCGTCCTGGTGTCCGGCGATCCGCGCTACCTGGCCCCCGAGACGGCCCGAGACCGGTGCCTGGTGGACTCGAAGGAGGCGCTGCCCGAAACTCTTGAGGACTGGCTGCGTGCCGCCGCCGCTGATCAGCGGCTCTACGCCAAGGCCGCGTGCCGGGTGAGCCGCTGGGCCGAGGCGAACGGCGGGCGGCAGGCCGTGCTCGAACTGATCGGGCACGTGGCGGGAGGCGGCGAGTTCCCGGCGGCCGGATCGGCCGACGCCCCTTCCTGACCGCGCGAACGGGTGTCAGCGTGCGAACGGGCGCGAACGGGCGCGAGCGTGCGAACGGGCGCGAACGGGTGCGGCGGCGCCGGGGCGGCGCCTTCCCTCGGCCCGTGAACCGCGACCATGGTCGCCGCGGCGCCGGACGGTCCCTTCCCCCGGCCGGTGAACCGCGGAGGGCCGCGGCGGCGCCGGACGACGCCCCCGCGGGCCCCGACCGGCGACCGGGGGCCGCGTGCCGGGCCGCCCGCCACGCTACGTCGCGCCCGATGTGCCGCGTTTCCCGCGTTTCCCGCGTTCTCCGGCCTCCGGTCGCTCCCCGCTCTCCGGTCGTTCCCCGGCCTCGGCGACGCGTTCCTCGCTCCACAGCCGCCGCATCTCCGGGCAGCTCTCCAGCAGCTCGCCGAGCGGGCCCTGGCCGGTGACCCGGCCACGGTCGAGGACGACGACCTGGTCGGCCCGCTCCAGCGCCGCCTGCCGGTGGGAGACCACCAGCAGCGTTCCCGGGCCGCGCCCGTCGCGGGCGGCATCGGCGATCCGGTCCCACAACAGCCTCTCGGTCTCCACGTCCAGGGCCGACGACAGGTCGTCGACGACGAGCAGGTCCGGCGCCCGGACCAGCGCCCGTGCCGCGGTCGCCCGCTGCGCCTGGCCACCGGACAGCCGTACGCCACGGGGACCGACGACCGTGTCCATGCCCTCGGGCATCCCGGCCAGGTCCTCCTCGAACGCCGCGAGCTCCAGCGCCAGGCCGAGCCGGTCGTCGTCCACGGACCTGCCCAGGAGCAGGTTCTCCCGCAGCGACTCCGAGAACAACCGGGGGACCTGACTCGCGTACGCCGCGCGGCCGGGGACCAGGAACGTCCCCGGGTCGTCGACGGGCCGGCCGTTCCAGGTGATCGTCCCGGCATCCAGCGGTACCAGGCCGAGCAGGGCGCGTACCAGGGTCGTCTTGCCCGAGCCGACGGCGCCGGTGATCACCGTGAACGACCCCCGCGCCACCCGCAGGTCGACCGCCCGCACGCCGCGGCCGCTCCCGCCGTGGCGCACGGTCAGCCCGCGCGCCTCGACGACCCGGAGCGCGTCGCCGTGATCCGGCGGCGACGGGGCCGGAGGCGGCTCCCGGTGGAACCAGACGTCGCGGCCGCGCGACAGGTCGCCGGCGTCCTCGTACGGCGCCATCAGCCGGGTGAGCCGTTCGGCGGCGACCGCGCCCTGGGGCAGGCGGTGGAGGATCGCGCCGATGGTGCGCGGCAGCGCCGTCAGCCAGCCGACATAGGTGGTGAACAGCGCGAGGTCGCCCACCGTGAAGTCGCCGCGGCGCATCGCCGACGCGCACAGGAGCAGTACGAGACCGGTGCTGATCTCGACGGCCGCGCCCGTGGCGGCGGCCGGCATGTCGGTCGCCAGCCGGTCCTTGACGGCGGCGTCGCGCCGCCCGCGGTTGTGCTCGCGCAGCCGTTCCAGCACCGCGTCCTCGGCCCCGGCGGTCTTGATCGCCAGCACGCCGCCGAAGGTCTCGCCGATGTGGGCCGTGACGGCCGCGCCGAGCACCCTGGCACGGTGGTGCAGCCGCCGGATCACCTCGTTCAGCAGCCGGCTCAGCGCGCCGACCGCGATCATCGGCACCACCAGCACCAGGGTGATGACGGGATCGACGGAGGCCATGACGACCAGGGCGGCGCCGCCGAAGAGAGCCGAACCGGCCAGCGGGACGCTCTCGTCGGTGAGGTTGACCAGGTCGCTCACGTCGTCGCGGAAGCGGGCGACCGCCTCGCCCGGCGAGTGCGGCAGCCGGGTCGCCGCCGGCCCGCGCGCGGTGAGGATCGAGCGCAACGCGTTGGCCCGCAGCAGGGTCGCGGCGGCGGCCCACCAGTAGACCCCGTAGGACCACGCGACGACGAGCACCAGGCCGCGGACCACCTCCACGCCCACGAACGCCGCACACAGCCACAGCGACTGCTCCAGGCTCGCGGCGCGCTGCCCGCCGATCTGGTCGAAGAGCCGCTGCAGCACCAGCCCGCCGGCGAGCGGGATGACGCTGACCGGCATCCACAGCAGGGCGCCGACCAGGTAGCGGCGCAGGTCGAAGCGGGCGAGGCGGGTGGCCACCAGCGTCACGGGCCTCATCGGGCCACCCCCGCGACGTCCAGCATCCGGGCGAACCGGCTCCGCGGGTCCGCGACGAGGTCCTCGCGGTGGCCGTACTCGACGACCTTGCCCCGGTCGATGACGGCGATCTTGTCCACCCGGGACAGGGAGGAGAGCCGGTGCGCGATGAGCACGCCGGTCCGGCCGGCGAGCAGCCGGTCGACGCTCTCCTCGACGCGCCGCTCGGTGGCCGGATCGAGCCGGCTGGACGCCTCGTCGAGCACGACGAGCCCGGGGTCGGCCAGGAACGCCCGCGCGAACGCGAGCAGCTGTGCCTCCCCGGCCGAGACGCCGCTTCCCCGGCCGCCTCGCGAACCGCCGCCCAGCTCGGTGTCGAGCCCGTCGGGCAGGGCGGCCAGCCAGTCGCCGAGGCCGACACCGGCCAGGACGGCGCGCAGCCGGTCGTCACCGGCGAGTGGCCTGAAGAGGGTGAGGTTGTCCCTGACGCTGGCGGCGAAGAGCTGCACGTCCTGGGTGACCACGCACATCCGTCCGCGTATCGACGCGGGATCGACGTCCCGCAGGTCCAGGCCGCCGACCCGGACGGTGCCCTCGGTCGGGTCGTACAGGCGCAGCACCAGCCGGGCGACGGTCGTCTTGCCGCTGCCCGTACGGCCCACCAGGCCGAGCGTCTCGCCCGGCGCCAGCGTGATCGTGACGTCCGACAGGACCGGCTCGTCGTCGTCGGCGTACGCGAAACCCACATTTTCGAGGCGCAGGGCGAGCGGCCCGGACGCGGGCAGCGGCCGCGGGTCGGCGGGCGCGGGGAGCGTGCGCCGCTCGGCCAGCAGGTCGCCGATGCGCGCGATGCCGGCCAGCGCCGCCTGGTACCGCCTCAGCTGGTCGATCAGCCGCTCGAACGGCACGCGCACCATCTGCGTGTACTGGAAGAGCAGCACGGCGGTGCCGACCGTGAGCGTCCCGGACTCCCGGGTCCACACGGCGAGGCCGAGCACGATCGCCGTACCGGCCGCGAACGCCACCGCCGTACCCGCGAGGATGCCGGTCCCGATCCGCGCGTCCCGGAACTCCGCGTGGTACAGGGTCGCGGAGGCCCGGTGGAACCGGTTCACGACGTGCTCCCCGGCGCCGTTGGCCCGGATGTCCTCCACGCCGGCCAGCCGTTCCTCGAGACCGCCGAAGAGCGCCGCGCTCTCCGCCCGCGAGCGGGTGGCCGACGGTACGGCCAGCCGCTGCGCGCGGGCCATGCCGAACCCGATCAGCGCGCAGTACGCCAGCAGCGCGCCGCCGATACGCGCGTCGACGGTGAACACGACGACGAGCACCCCGGCCAGGAGCAGGAGGCCGACCACGACGTCCAGCAGGAAGGCGACGACGAACTCGGCCACGGCGACCACGTCGCCGTCCACCCGCTCGATCATCTCGCCGGGTGTGCGCCGGCCGTGGTAGGCCATGTCGAGGCCGAGCGCGTGCTCGGCGAGCCTCTCCCGCAGCCGGTTCGTACCGTCCCAGGCGAGACGGCTCGCGAGCCAGGCGGTGGCCATGCGGGCGGCCTGCCCGGCGACGGCGAGCGCGAGGTAGCCGAGGGCGACCAGCGTGAGGTGGCGGGTGCTCGCGCCGCCGATCGCGTCGTCGACGAAGCGACGGGTGAGCTGGGGCGCCGCCAGCGGCAGCGCCGTCGCGGCGGCGACGGCGGCGGCGAGGGCCACGGCGGAGCGGCGTCCCGGGCGAAGGTGGCGCAGGACGGCGCGCCGGGCCGCGGCGCCGGTCTTGTCGCCGGCCTTGACGGCGTGGAGCAGCCGCCCGGCCAGGCTTGTCCTACCGGCGTCTGCCCGCGCCGAAGTCGTTGGGTCGAGTGTTCTCACCAAGCGTCATGTCCTCTGGATGGATGGGATTTCCTTTCCGGGAAAACATGAACGCTTCGCGCATTTCCTTCTCCTTGATCGATCGGCCGTCGTCAGAAGTCCAGCAGAGGGTCGTCCGGGAGGGCAACCGATTTGTTGGAGCGTGGCGGCCCCGCCCCCCTCGACCGTCCCCGCGTCCGGTCCGGCTCGGGACGGTAGGTCGTGGCGAGGAGGTGCCGGTGTGTAGAGTCCGGCGCGATCAGATGCACGCCGGACGCACGCCGCCATACCCGGCCCAGCGCACCGAGGAGCCCCGATGACCCGTCCGGACCCGACGCGTGCCGCGCGCGTGGCCGCGTACTCGAAGGTGTCCACCCACCTCGCCCTGCTCGGCGACCGCCGGCTCGGGGACCTCGTGGAGGGGGCGAGCATGCTGGGGGCGGGGATCGGCGGCGCGTCGGCGGCGCTGGAGGTCGAGGGGGTGCGGGTCTTCGTCAAGAAGGTGCCCCTGACCGAGCCCGAGCTGCGCCCCGAGAACGTCATGTCCACCGCGAACCTCTTCGGCCTGCCTGCCTTCTACCAGTACGGACTGGGGTCGGCCGGTTTCGGGGCCTGGCGCGAGCTGGCCGTCCACACCATGGCGACCAACTGGGTGCTGGGGGAGGAGCACCAGGGCTTCCCATTGCTGTACCACTGGCGGGTGCTGCCCGGCCCGCCCCCCTCCGAGAGCGCCGTGTTCGCCGAGTTCGGCGACCTGGAGGGCGCGGTGGGCCACTGGGAGGGCTCACCGGCCGTGCGAGAGCGGCTGGAGGCGATCCGCAGCTCCCCGGCGAGCGTGGTCCTCTTCCTGGAGCACGTTCCCCAGACCCTCGCCGCGTGGCTGCCCGGACAGGACCTTTCCGCGTACGCGTGGGTGGACGCGGAACTGGCGGAGACGGTCGCCTTCATGCGGAGCCGGCGTCTCGTCCACTTCGACGCCCACTTCCACAACGTCCTGACGGACGGCCACCGCCTGTACTTCTCCGACTTCGGCCTCGCCCTCAGCCCCCGGTTCGAACTCTCCGCGGGGGAGGCGGCCTTCCTCACACGGCACCGCGACTACGACCGCGCCTACACCGCGGCGCACCTGGTCAACCACCATCTGGCCGAGCGAGTACGCGGCGGCGTGGACCGTGACCGGTTCGTCCGTGACTGGGCCAACGGCGACAGGCCCTCGGGCGTCCCCACGGCCGCGGTCTCGGTCCTCACCAGGCACGCCCGTACGGCCGTCGTGATGGACGAGTTCCATCGGCGCCTGTGCGACGAGAGCAAGGAGTCCCCCTATCCGGAGACCGAGATCGCGCGCTGTCACGCCCTGTCCGACGGGGCCCGAGCGCGGTCGCGGCGGACGGACACGGCGTCCACGGCGTCACCGGGCGGGAGCGCCGCCGGTTCCCGCCCGGAGGCCCCGGACCGTTGGTGACCGTGGCGAGGCCGTTCCCGGGAGCCTGGGACCGCCAAGCCGTGAAAGGCCGAGAGCGGGCCGCGAGAAGGCCATGACGCCCCGCCCCCGCCGGCACCCTCCCCCGGTGCGCCCGCCTTACGGAGGCGTCCCGCGCCCCCGGAGGGTCACGTGGAGGAGGGCGGGAACCCGAGGGGAGACTGGCGGGGCGGCAGGCGCGGCACCACGAGCCGGGGCCTGGCCGCCGCGTTGGGCGTGTGGGGCGGCTGGAGGACCAGGCGTTCCTTGGCCGCCTCGATCGCCCGGTCAAGCTGGGTGTCCACCCCCGCCGCGTAGTCCTGCGGGGTGATGTCGACCTCGATGTCGGGGTCGGTGCCGTAGTTCTCCACCCGCCAGCCCACGTCGTCGAAGGCGAAGGAGAACTCCGGCTGGGTGGTGACCGTGCCGTCGGCCAGGTGGTGCCGGGGCCAGATGCCGATCACCCCGCCCCAGGTGCGCTTGCCGATCAGGGGACCCAGGCCCAGCAGCTTGAACGTGTGGCTGAAGATGTCGCCGTCGGAGCCGGCCCACTCGTTGGTGATGGCCACCATCGGGCCGCGCGGCGACTCGTCGGGGTAGGGCTCGGGCACGCCCCAGCGGGGGAAGTCGTAGCCCAGGCGGCGCCGGGCCAGCTTCTCCAGCAGCAGCGCCGACACGTGGCCGCCGCCGTTGAAGCGGACGTCCACCACGAGGGCCTCGCGGTCGTACTCGGCGAGGAAGCCCCGGTGGAACTCGGCGTAGCCCTCGGGGCCCATGTCCGGGATGTGCAGGTAGCCGATCCGGCCGCCGCCGAGCTCGTGGCAGCGGGCCCGGTTGGCCTCCACCCAGTCGCGGTAGCGGCCCGGCTGCTCGTCGCCGATGGCCCGCACGGTGACGGTCCGCCGCTCGTCCCCGCGCAGGACCGTCAGCTGGACCTCCTGGTCGGCCTGGTTGACCAGCAACTCGTCCGGGCTCGTGTCCGCGCCGACGGGCTGGCCGTTCACGGCGAGCACCGCGTCACCCGGGCGTACGTCCACCCCGAGGCGGTTGAGCGGCGAGGTCGCCTCGGGATCCCACCGGTCGCCGCCGACGATCCTCGCGATCCGGTAGACGCCGTCCGCGAAGGCCCAGTCGACGCCCAGCTTGCCCTGCCGGTAGTGCGGCCGGGACCGGTAGGCGCCGCCGCTCTCGTAGGCGTGGGAGGTGCCCAGCTCGCCGAGCAGTTCCCACAGCAGGTCGGAGAACTCGCCCCGGGTGGTGACCCGGTCGACCAGCGGCAGGTAGCGCCGGTAGACGTCGTCCCAGTCGAGCCCGGCCATGTCCTCGGTCCAGAAGTTCTCCCGCTGCAGCCGCCAGGCCTCCCTGAACATCTGCCGCCACTCCGCCTCGGGCCGGATGGAGACCTTCACCCTGGACAGGTCCACCCACCCGCTCGTGCGGCCGGGCGCGTCGTCGTCCTCGGGCTCCTCGCCCGCCTTGACCATCCGCAGCCGCTTGCCCGACTGGTAGAGCAGCGTGCTCCCGTCGCGGCCGAGCGCGAACTCCGACACGTCCCCGACCAGGGTCTCCTGCTTCTGCTTGGCGAAGTCGTAGACGTGCAGGGTGCCGTCGGAGGAGTCGGCGTAGTCGTCGCCCAGGCTGCCCTCGACGGGGAAGGTCAGGTAGACGGCCTTGCCCTTGATCCCGGCGATGGCGTCGTAGCGTCCCTCGGGGACGGGGAAGGCGACGACCCGGTCCTCGATGCCGTCCAGGTCGATGACCACCTCGGGCGGCCCGTCGCCCTCGCCCTCGTTCTCGCCGTCGTCGCCGTCACCGTCGTCATCGTCGTCCCCGAGCGGCCGGGGCTCGGGGACGAAGGGCGAGGTGACGTCGGCGCGGAGCGCGATCGCGTAGGGGCGGGAGCCCAAGGGGAAGCCCAGGTCGAAGTGGAGCTCGTCGTAGACCGGGTTGAAGACGCGCCGGCCGATGAAGTACAGGTAGTCGCCGCCCGGGTCGAAGGCCGGTCGGGCGTCCCACAGCACCGGCCGGGTGGCGAGGAACGTCTCGCCCGTCTCGACCCGGCACAGCTTCACCGCCGTCGTCTGCGCGGTGTCGCGGCAGGCGTACGCCAGCCAGCGGCCGTCGGGGGACCAGGCCAGGTCCTCGATCGCGCCGAACCTGCTGGAGTCGATCACCCGGCCCCGCGCCCGATCCTCCTCGCCCGTACGGCCGGAGACCCCGCCGGCCGCGGGGCCGGGCGCGAGGTCGACCAGGATCAGCTCGTTGCGGTGGTTGGCCACCGCGACCAGGTCGGCCACGGGGGAGACCTCCAGCTCGATGGCGCGGCCGGTGTCGAGGTGGTCGAGCCTGGCGGGCTCGGTGGTGCCGTCGGCGGTGAGCACCGTCAGCACCTCGCGGTCGCCCTCGTCGCTGGCCGCCGCCACCAGCCGCTCGCCGTCGTTGAGCCAGCTCAGCAGCCGGTACCGCACCCCGTACAGCGTCCCGTGCTGGCGCACCGGGCCCTCCCAGGCGGCGAAGGAGAACGCCTTGCCGCGGGTGGTGACGGCCAGGCCGGCGCCGTCGGGGCTGAGGGTCGCGCTGTCCAGGAAGTCCTCGGCCGAGGCGAAACGGCGGTTGCGCTGGGTGCGCGAGCTGCGCAGCCGCACCTCGATCGGGCGCGACTCCCCGTCCTCCACCAGGTACAGCTCGGCCCCGGCGTGGTAGACGAGCCTGCGGCCGTCGCCCGACAGGTTGCGCGCGTAGTAGTCGGCGTGGTCGGAGTGCCTGCGCAGGCCGCCGCCGTCCGCGTCGCAGGAGTAGACGTTGCCGACCCCCTCGTGGTCGGAGATGAAGTAGACCCGGTCCCCGGTCCAGCAGGGCGAGGCGAGGTTGCCGGGCAGCGCGGTGAGCCGCCGGAACCGCCCGTCCTCGCCGGTCTCGATCCACAGGTCGCCCATGGTGCCGCCCCGGTAGCGCTTCCAGCGGGCGGGGTCGGCGGTGTTGCGGCCGAGCACGATCCGCGGGCCGTACGAGATGGTGTTGGCCGGGCCGTACGGCAGGCGCTCGGGCACCCCGCCCGGCTCCACCCGGTGCAGCCAGGTGCGCCCGTCGAAGGGCTGGCCCTGGTCGCTGGCGTAGACGACGCCGCCGCGGGGGTCCCAGCCGGTGACGCTGGAACGCGCCCCGTGGTAGGTCACCCGCTGTGCCGCGCCGCCGTCGGCGGGCATCACGTACACCTCCTCCGGCCCCTCCTCGCGGCCGACGAAGGCGAGCAGGTCGCCGTCGGGGGAGAAACGCGGATATCCGGCCTCGGCCACCCCGGCGGTCAGCCGGAAGGCCCGCCCGCCGCCGGCGGTGACCATCCACAGGTCGTCCTCGGCGGCGAAGACGACCATGTCACCGAAGATCGTGGGAAATCGAAGGTAGGCGGGCATCGTGTCACTCCATGATCGGGTGACCGGGTTTCACCCCGGTCACCCGATCATGATTTCACGCCCTCGGCGGCTGGGCGGCCCGTGCGCCCTGGTGGGCGGGCCCCGTCTCCGGCACCCTGGCCTCGGGCTGCCCGGACTGTTTCTTCGCTTCCTTCGCCGAGCGTGTCGCCTTGATCGTGGCCTTCTTGCTCTTCCCCGAGCCCTTCGCGGCCTTGTTCTTGGAATCCTTGGTGTCCTTGGAGTCCGTCATCGTTTCCCCCGTTGTGCTTGATGGACGATGCCGTTGATTAGGCATTCAAAGAGGTTTAGTACCCTTTGCCAGCATCAATCATCCACGTTCGATGATGGGATGAATGCGGAGAGTGGCCAGTCGACAGGGCGGGTCAGGGCCTGTTCCCGAACACGGCCGGCACGCTGATGCCGGCCACCGTGAATGTGATCGCCGACCGGCTGCGCGTCGACGGCGTGCCGACCTTCCAGCTCCAGTCCGGCTGCTCGGGAGCCGTGCAGACCTTCGACGTGGCGGCCGCGCTGCTGGCCACCGGCCGCTACCGGACCGCGCTGGTGATCGGCGGGGACGTCATCGCCAAGCACTACGACGTCAAGGTCGACCTGGCCGCGTTGCCGCCCGACGAGGTGGTCAACTACCTGCTGTTCGGTGACGGCGCGGGCGCCGCGGTGCCGCCCCGGATCCGCTCTTCGTCTCGGGCGGGCGCGCCCCGGCCCTGACCCGGCCCGCCTGCCCGGCGCGATCGAGGAACTCCTGCGCTACATCGCGACCACGGACCTGGTCGCGACCCGGGTCGCGAAGGGCGACATCGAGATCGCGGGCCACCTCATCCGGGAGGGGGAGGGCGTGCTCGTCTCGGGCACGCTGGCCAACCGGGACGATCAGGTGCACCGGCGGGCCCACGAGTTCGACGTCCTGCGCGAGGACACCCATCACCTCGCCTTCGGGTTCGGCATCCACCAGTGCCTGGGCCAGAACCTGGCCCGGCTCGAGCTGGAGGTCGCCCTGCACCACTGACCTTCCCACAGGTCCGGACCGGCCCCGGACCGGCCCCGTACCGGGGCCGTCCGGAGAAAGCAGAGAACAATGACGCACTCGACGCACCCGTCGGGGGAGGCCGTGCGGCTTCCCTCGCTGACCGGGATGAGATTCGTGGCGGCGTTCCTGGTGTTCGCGTGCCACGCCTGCGTCCTGGGTTTCTTCCACCAGGAGACCGCCGCCTCCCCGCAGACCTTCGCCTTCGCCTCGGGCTGGCTCGGCGTGGAGTTCTTCTTCGTGCTGAGCGGGTTCGTCCTGACCTGGTCGGCGCGGGAGGGGCGATCCAGGACGGGCTTCTGGCGCCGGCGCCTGGTCAAGGTCTACCCGGTCCACATGGTGACCTGGCTGGCCGCGCTCGGCCTGGCCGTGTGGGCGGGCCAGGCCGTGGACCTGCCCAAGCTGCTGCCGAGCCTGCTGCTCGTGCACACCTGGCACCCCCGGATGGACGTGGTCATCACGATCAACGTCGTCACCTGGTCCCTCGCCTGCGACCTGCTTTTCTGCCTGGCCTTTCCCCTCCTGCACGCGCTCGTCCGCAGGATCCCCGCCCGGCGGCTGTGGTGGGCGGCCGGCGCCGTCGCCGCCGTGATCGCGCTGCTGCCCGCCGTCGCCCTCCTCACCCTGCCCGGGACGCCTCGGCTGCCCGGCCAGGACATGTCGTTCGTGCAGAACTGGTTCCTGGTCTCCTTCCCGCCGATCCGGACGCTGGACTTCGTCCTGGGCATCGTCATGGCCCGCATCGTGCTGATGGGCCGGTGGATCCCGCTGGGCGTCGGCCGGACATGGGACACACCGGCCGCACTCGGCGTCATCACGGTCCTGTTCGGGATCACGACGGCGGTGGCGTGGGCGCTGAACCGCTTCGTCGAGGAACCCGCCATGCGCGCGTGGGCCCGTCCCTGCCCCGCTCGGCGAGCCGCCGTACGGCGCGGGCCACGGCGCGGGCGCGAACATCGTCACGTTCGCGCAGGTGGCCGACGACCCGGTCCGGAGCTCTCACTCATGCCCGCCCTCGCCGTCGGGATCTCCCGCGAGGGCCCGCGCGGCCGCCGCGTCGCGCTCGCTCATGCCCTCGTAGCCACTGTTCCGGTGCTGCTCGGCCTGGTCGTCGATCCACCGGCCGTGCGCCTCCCACGCGGCCTGCTTGCTCGTGCCCAGGGCCGCGCCGATCTGCGACCACGACGCGCCCGCGGCCCGCGCGGACCGTACGGCGAGCTGGCGCCCGTAGCCCGCCTTGCGCGCGACCACCTCCCCGAGCGCGAGAAGCTCCAGCACCTCGTCGCGGGTGAGGGACGGCACCTCGGGGTCGGCGGGGTCGTTGACGTCGTCGGGGTGCTCTCCGCCGGTGGCGTCGCCCGCCGCCGGAGCCAGGGCGTCGCGCACGCGGAGCTCGTCGTAGCGGGCGGCGGCGGTCAGGAGCGTGAAGTCGCCTTCGAGGCTGTCCGGTGTGAACATGCCCCCAGCTTTTCGTCAAGCCAGCCTGACGTCAAGAGGGCTTGACGGTGCGCCGCCGCCGGGCGCGGAGACGGCGCCACGAAGAGTGCCCCGGCCTTCGCACGGCGCGATGAAGGGAGGCCGGGGCGGTGGAATGTCGAGATCGCGGAGAAGGCTGGGAATCGCCCGAGACCCCGCCGGCGCCGCACCGGACCCCGCGCGAGGGCATGATCGCGTGCTCGGATTGCGCCCGTGAAAAGAAGAGGTAAATCGAAGCCCTCGGAAAGGATAATGATCTTCACGATTGGGCAGAACGTCCGCACACGGCTTGCGTTCCGGGGAGGTGATGCATGGCCTGGTCACAAGACGAGGAGCGCATGCTGCTGCAGATCGAGCGCCACCTCATCGACGAGGACCCACGGCTCGCCGCGCGGCTGGAGTCGTTCAACGAGCGTGTCCAGCGCAAGGAGGGCGGCGGTCGCGGGCGTGGTGTGAGGAACGGGCGGAGCCGGTCCTCCAGGCGTCTCCGCCGCTCGACGGTCATCATCATGTTCAGCTGGTTGCTGATCGCGACACTGATCATCACGCTGCTCATCATGGTGCTGCGTCACGACGCGGTCGCGGCCCTCCCTCTGTGATCGCGGTCGCCACGTCACCCCGCGACGCCCACCGTGATCGCGGCCGGGATGCGGGGAACGGCGGCGGGTGGCGCGGTGCGGGGCGCGTGGAGGCCCGAAGCGGCCGGAGGGTGTCGGGTGCCGGTTGTGCGGGGCGGCGGCGGGCCGGTCAGTGCTCGGGGTTGAGCGCGTTGCCGATGAACATCGCGGTCAGCAGCGTGAACAGGAACGCCTGCAGGAACTGGACGAACATCTCCAGGGCCGTGATGACGATCGCCATCAGCACGCCGGCCACGCCGACCGGCACGCCCGGCAGAGTGGGTTCCTCGAACAGGAACCAGAAGCCGACCATGCTGAAGAACGCCAGGATGAGATGGCCCGCGAACATGTTGGCGGCCAGCCGCAGCATGTGCGCGAACAGCGAGTTCACGAAGGTGTAGAGCAGCTCCAGCGGGATGACCAGCACGTACGCCAGAACGGGCAGCCCGCGCGGGATGAGCCCGCGGAGGTAGCCCACGACACCGTGCCGCGTGACGCCGAGATAGATCTTCAGGACGTAGACGCTCACGGCGATCACCGCGGGGAAGGCCAGGAACGAGGAGACGGGGATCTGGACGAGCGGGACCACCCCCATCAGGTTCCAGACCCAGACCAGGAAGAAGACGCTGAGCAGCAGGCCCATCCACCGGTCGGTGTCCTTGCCGAGAAACGGGCGGGCCGCGTGGTCGCGGACGAACACGTAGCCCAGCTCGACCACGTTCTGCAGGCCGCGCGGCACCACCTTGGGGTTGGCGAAGGCGGCCCAGCAGACGCCGCAGACCAGGGCCGCGGCCAGGACGGCCATCAGGATCGGTTTGGTCAGCCAGTACGGCGCGCCCGCCCACAGCGGGGGGAAGTCGAACAGCTCCAGGCCGGGCGCCTGGAACCCGGGTGACACGGGCGACGCGGGTGATGTGAACGACTCGAGTGATGAGGTGATCAGGATCGTCATGAGGCGGTCCCAACGGCAGGGGAATACTTTGTGAAGGCTTTCACACGACCCCGCGAGCGCGACAATACCTTGAAGGTAATGATCGACTTCGAAGTGAGGGGAGAAGGCTCCGGCACCGGTCCCGCAGGCTCCCGTCGCCGCGGGTCACCCGGGGAGGAGCCCCCCTCCCGGGAAGGGCGCCGCCGGCCGGGAACGCCGTCCGGGGAAGAACGCCGTCCCGAGGAGAGCGCCGTCAGCCGGCGACGTCGCCGGCTGAGAGCGCCGTCAGCCGTGGGCGCTCTCAGCCGAGGGCGCCGTCAGCCGAGAGCGCGCAGGAAGTCGGCGGCCACCGGGGCGGCGACGGCGCCGCCGCCCGAGCCCTCCTCGACGATCACCGCGAAGGCCACCTCGCCGCGGAAGCCGATGAACCAGGCGTGGGTCTTCAGATCGTCCTGCTCGCCGTACTCGGCGGTCCCGGTCTTGCCCCGGGTTCCCTGCGGCAGGCCCGCGTCCTCGGCGGTGCCCTTGGTGACGACCGCGGACATCATCCGGTGCATGTGCGGTATGACGGCCTCGGGGAGGGCCTGCGGCTGCGTCTCCTGCTTGATCGAGGGGACCAGGGTCGGCGGGCGCCAGGTGCCGTCGGCCAGCGCGGCGGCGACCGAGGCCATCATCAGCGGGCTGGCGGTGATCCGCCCCTGGCCGAACGACTCCGCGGCCAGTTCCGCGTCGCTCTCGGCCCTGGGGAAGCTGCCCTTGGCGGCCGTGACACCGATGTTGAGCGGCTTGTTGAAACCGAACAGCTCCGCGGTGCTCAGCAGCTTGTCGGCGCTCAGCCGTTCCTTGGTCAGCGGGGCGAAGGTGGTGTTGCAGGAGTAGGCGAACGAGTCGGACAGCGACACCGAGCCGTAGGCGGCGTGGTTGGAGTTGCGGATCGGCAGGCCGCCGACCGTGACGTCCTTGGGGCAGGTGACCCGATCGCCGGGGCTCATCCCCTCGGCGAGCAGCCCCACGGCGGTGACCGCCTTGAAGGTCGAGCCGGGAGGGTAGTTGCCGTCCAGGGCCCGGTTGAAGCCGCCCTGGTTGTTCACCACCGCGAGGATCTCGCCGGACGAGGGTCTGATCGCGACCAGGGCGGCGGTCTTCTTCAGGTCGCGGACGGCCTCGACCGCGGCCCGCTGGACCCGCATGTCCAGGGTGGTCTCCAGGGGCTCGCCGCTCTTGCCCTCGACCGTGCCGAGCGTCTTGACCGTCTTCTTGTCCGGGCCGACGAGTTCGATCTCGGTGTCCGGGGTGCCGGCCAGGCGCTCCTGGAAGGTGTGCTGCAGTCCGCTCGCGCCGACCGCGTCACCCACCTTGTAGGGGACGCCCAGCTTCGCGACGCTCTTCGCCGTGGCCTTCTCCAGGTAGCCGACGAGCTGCTGCACCGAGCCGCCCACGTCGGAGCCGTCGATGCGGTCGCCGTCCGCCGAGGTGATCGCGGCCCGTTCGGGCCACTTTGTCCTCAGCGCGAAGGCGGTGGTCGCGGTCAGGTCGGGGTGGACGGCACTGGGCGACCACTTGACCCGCCAGTGCCGGTCGACGACCGCGAGGTCGACGTTGCCGGAGTAACTCCACTCGCCGACGTCCTTGAGCTTCAGCGTGGCGGTGTAGGAGGCCTGCCCCGTGCCGTCCCCGGTCTCGCGCACCCCGTCGAGGCGTACCGTCGTGCTCTCCACCGCGAGGGCCTTGCGCATGCCGTCGTACGCCTTGGCGAACGCCGGGTCCGGCGTTCCGAGCTCGGCGCGCATGCCCGCCAGATTGCCGCTCTGCCAGGCGCCGACGAACCGCTCCGCGGTCTCCTGGGGGGTTCCCCTGGTGTGCAGGTACCACCAGGCGCCGCCGCCGGCGGCCCCCGCCACCAGCACGACGGCTGCCGATGTGATCGCGATCGCCTTGCCCCGTGCCACCTGATCCCCCAGTTCTCTCATCCCCAGGGCCGCAGCCTAGCGTGACCAACGCGACATATACCGACAAATGGTTACTTGGCCTGTGTGCGACTGGGTGCGTAGCTCGTCACGTACTCCTGGCCGGACAGCTCCTGGATCGCGAACATGATCTCGTCGGTCACCCTACGCCGGTCACGCGCGCTCGTCTCCGAGCCGGTGAAGGTCATCGGCTTGCCGATGCGTACGTGCACCCGGCCGAGCCTGGGCCTCGCGGCGCCGATCGGCAGCACCTCGCCGGTGCCCTCCATCGCCACCGGGAGCACCGGCGCGCCGGTGGCCAGGGCCAGCCAGGCGACGCCCACCTTGCCCCGGTAGAGGCGCCCGTCGGGGGAGCGGGTGCCTTCCGGGTAGATGCCGAACAGCTCACCTTTCTTGAGCACCTCCGCCGCCGCGTCGAGCATGTCCTGGGCGGAGGTGGGGCTCTGCCGGTCGATGCTGATCTGGCCGGTGGCGCGCATCCACATCGCGGTGACGGGATTGCCGGTGAAGTACTCGGACTTGGCGACGAAGCGCACCTGGCGCTTGAGCACCAGGGGCAGGAAGGTCGAGTCGAGGATCGACAGGTGGTTGGAGGCCATGATGGCCGGACCCGTGACGGGAACGTGCTCGTGCCCGGTGACCGAGGTCGGCCAGAGCAGGTGCAGGACCGGGCCGCCGACGATTTTGGTCAGGCGATAGAGCACGGGCTCTCCTCATGAGACGGGTTACCCAACACTAGGTGGTGGCCCGGCGGCCGACGGTTGTACGCACCCGCACAAGCGGAGAGCCCAGGTTTGTAGCCCTCCTCCATCGCCACCGCTCTTTTCCAGGGCGAATCCGGTGAAAACCACCACCGGTCACGGAGGAAAAGAAACGCCCCGCGGGCCGGGAGGGCTCACGGGGCGTGACGTTTGGTGCCGATGTGGCGGTCGCCTCCTCGGCGAGAGGCACAACACGGCTCCAGCCGAACGGTATTCCGTGAAGGCGGTAATTTGCGGCCCGGGGGACACAAACCACATCGGCACGATCACTCTAACGGACGTCTGCCGCTGGTTATTCCGATTTGAGGTCACCGGCGTGTCCTGTGGGGCCGTCTGGCGCGGAGATTCGCAGGTCACAGCCCTTGGCAGCGGTCTCGGAGAACCGTGGGCCCGGGCCGTGGCCATCGGCCCGGCGGGTCCGCCGGGCTCGGCGCGCGACGGGAGCGACGGGAGTGACGGGAGCGGGGCCGGACCTGGCGTGCGGAGGGGCGAGGCCGGGTCCGGGGGAGGGGGCGACGTATCTCGGGAGGCAGGGCCGCCGGAGGCCGCCCGTCCCGCCGGTCGGACGGGTTCGGCCGGGCGGGCCGGAGAGCGGGGCGGACCGTCCCACGAGCTTCAGGCCGTCGTGGCCGCCCCGGCTCCGGCGCTGATTAAAACGTGTTACTCGATCTAGGCGGGACCGTCTCCGAGGGTGGCGTCCGGCCCGGTCCCGCCCCACCTGCGGGATGGCGTAACGCATTGGAAACGAGGCTTTCATTCCCCATTGACAAGGGAGGCGGCCGGGATTAGCGTCCGCTCATTCTACTAAAACGTTTTTAGGGGATGGAAGGGGTGGCGCGGTGACCGTACCGGACGAGGGAGAGGCGCCACTCCGGCCGCCCTCCGGCGACCCCCCTCCGGTCCTGGCGCTGGCCGGGGTGAGCAAGGCGTTCGGCGCCGTGCGGGCGTTGCGCGACGTCTCCCTCGACCTGTACGCGGGAGAGGCGCACGCGCTCGCCGGGGAGAACGGCGCCGGCAAGTCCACCCTGGTGAAGATCCTGGCGGGAGTGCACCGCCCGGACACCGGGCAGGTCCTGCTGGACGGCGAGCCGGTGGAGTTCGGCAACCCCGCCGACGCCCAGCGGGCGGGTGTGGCGGTGATCTACCAGGAGCCCACGATGTTCCCCGACCTGTCGGTCGCCGAGAACATCTTCATCGGCCGCCAGCCAAAGAGCACGCTCGGCCGGATCGACCGCGGGGCGATGCGCGCCCGCACCGCGGAGCTGTTCGCCGGGCTCGGCGTGGCCCTCGATCCCGAACAGCCGGCCCGCGGCTTGTCCATCGCCGACCAGCAACTCGTCGAGATCGCCAAGGCGCTGTCGCGGGACGCGCGGGTGCTGGTCATGGACGAACCCACCGCGGCGCTGTCGGGCAACGAGGTGGCCCGGCTGTTCAACGTGGTCAGGACGCTGCGCGAGCAGGGGTGCGCGGTCCTGTTCATCTCGCACCGCCTGGACGAGATCTTCGAGCTCTGCCAGCGGGTCACCACGCTGCGCGACGGCGCCTGGATCGCCGGCGAGCCGGTGGCGGGCCTGACGCACGAGCACCTGATCCGCCGGATGGTCGGCCGCGACCTCGACACCCTCTACCCCAAGCAGGAGACCGAGGTCGGTGAGGTGGCGCTCAAGGTCGACCGGCTCACCCGGGAGGGCGTGTTCACCGACGTCTCCTTCGAGGTGCGGCGGGGCGAGATCGTGGCCCTCGCCGGGCTGGTCGGGGCCGGACGCAGCGAGGTCGCCCGAGCGATCTTCGGTGTGGACCGCTGGGACGCCGGGACCGTCGAGGTGAACGGCGAGCGGCTGCCCGCCGCGTCCCCGACCGCCGCGATGTCCGCGGGCCTGGCCCTGGTCCCCGAGGACCGGCGCCAGCAGGGCCTGGTGATGGACCACTCCATCGAGCGCAACATCGGGATCACCGGCCTGAGGGCGCTGCGCCGCGGCCCGGTGATCTCCCGCGCCGCCGAGCGCGACCGCGCCCGCGACTGGGCGATCCGGCTCCAGCTCAAGTTCAACCGGCTGTCGGACGCGGCCAACGTGCTCTCCGGCGGCAACCAGCAGAAGGTCGTGCTGGGCAAGTGGCTCGCCACCGGCCCCGACGTGCTCATCATCGACGAGCCCACCCGGGGCATCGACGTGGGGACCAAGGCCGAGGTGCACCGGCTCCTGTCCCAGCTGGCCGCCGACGGCCTCGCCGTACTGATGATCTCCTCCGACCTGCCCGAGGTGCTCGGCATGGCCGACCGGGTCCTGGTCATGCAGGAGGGACGGCTCGTCGCCGAGATCCCGCGCGAGCGGGCCACAGAGGAGAGTGTCATGTCAGCGGCGACCGGGAGGGCCTCGTGATCGAGCGGAACGAGATCGCGCGGGCGGCGGGGGAGGGCGCATGAGCGCCGTCACCGCCGGGCGGAGCGCCCGCGGTCTGGTGGACCTGGTGTTCCGGGCCCGCGAGCTGAGCATCGTGGCGGCGCTGGCCGTGCTGGTCGCGGTGACCGCGAGCACCAACGGCAACTTCCTGTCCGGGCAGGGCCTGACCGACATCTTCCTCAACGCCTCCATCCTGGTGCTGCTCGCCGTCGGCCAGTCCGTCGTCGTCATCACCCGCAACATCGACCTGTCCGCCGGCTCGGTCGTCGGCCTGGTGGCCTTCACCGTCGGCGACCTGCTGTCCGCCGACCACGGCAGGGGCGTCGTCTTCGCCGTCGTGACGGGGGTCGCGATCGGCGCGCTCTGCGGCATGATCAACGGCCTGCTGGTCAGCTTCGGCCGGGTACCGGCCCTGGTGGTGACCCTCGGCACGCTGTACGTGATCCAGGGCGTCGACCACTACATCGCGCACGGGCGGCAGATCAACGCCGTCGACCTGCCCCCGGCGCTGCTGTCCCTGGGCAACGGCTCGGTGTTCGGGGTGCCGTACCTGCCGGTGATCGCCGTCGTGGTGATGCTGGCCGTCGGCCACTACCTGCGCTCCTACGCCTCGGGCCGCGACTTCTACGCCATCGGGTCCAGCCCGGAGGCCGCGAGCCTGGCGGGCGTGCCGGTGCGGCGCCGCGTGATGGGGGCCTACCTCTTCAGCGGCGCGCTCGCGGGCCTGGCCGGGGTGCTGTGGCTGTCGCGGTTCGGCACCGTGGTCGCCGACGCCGCCAACGGCTGGGAGCTCCAGGTGGTCAGCGCCGTCGTGGTCGGCGGGGTGGCGATCACCGGCGGCGTCGGCACCGTGTACGGCGCGGCGCTCGGCGCGCTGCTGCTCACCACCATCACCAGCGCGCTGGTCGTGCTCAAGGTCAACCCGTTCTGGCAGCAGGCCATCACCGGAGCGCTGCTGCTCCTGGCGATCAGCGTCGACCGGCTGCTCGCGCTGCGGGTCGCGCGGGTACTGCGGAGGAGGAACTCCCGACATGGCTCCTGACGTGACGACCGTGAAGCCCGAGGCGCGGGCCGTGCCGCCGGCCGGCCGGCCGGAGCGCGGCTCGCTCGGCCGCCTGCTCCGCTGGGACGTGTTCGTCGGCCTGCTGCTGGTCCTCGTCTTCATCGGCGGCTCGGCCGGATCGCCCGGTTTCGCCGGCGTCGGCAACCTGTCGTTCGCGCTCGGCGACCTGGGGGAGATCGCGCTGATCGCGCTGGCGATGACCATGCTGGTGGTGGCCGCCGAGGTGGACCTGTCGGTGGCCTCGGTGCTGGGCCTGTCCAGCGCGCTGGTCGGCGCGCTCTGGGACGCGGGCTGGGCGATCGAGACGATCATCCCGCTGGTGGTCGTGGTGGGAGCGGTGTGCGGGCTGGTCAACGGCCTCCTGGTGACCCGGCTCGGGCTGCCCTCGCTCGCCGTCACCATCGGCACGCTGGCGCTCTACCGGGGCCTCGCCTACGTGGTGCTGGGCGACAGGGCGATCGCGGAGTTCCCTGCGCAGTACACGGAGCTGGCGGTGGGCGACGTGCCGGGCACGCCGATCCCGTACCCGGTGGCGCTGTTCGCCCTGCTGGCCGTGGTCACCGCCGTGGTGCTGCACGCCACCGGCTTCGGCCGCTCGCTGTTCGCGATCGGCGCGCAGGAGGAGGCGGCGCGGTTCGCCGGCATCCGGGTCAAGCGGATCAAGCTGATCCTGTTCGTGCTCTCGGGCACCGTCGCGGCCTTCGCCGGGGTGATCTTCACCCTGCGGTACGGCAGCGCCCGCGCCGACAACGGCATCGGGCTGGAGCTGGCCGTCATCGCCGCGGTGCTCCTCGGCGGCGTCGACTTCGACGGGGGCAAGGGCACCCTCGGAGGCGTGATCGCCGGAGTGCTGCTCATCGGCCTGCTGCGCAACCTGCTCATGCTCAACGACGTGGCGACCGAGATCCAGTCGATCGTCACCGGCCTGCTCCTGATCATCTCGGTGATCACCCCGCGTCTCGTCGCCGCGGTGGCGCGGCGCCGGCACGCCGGAGCCGTCCGGGAGACGTCACCCCAGCAGGCCGGCACCTCGTGAGATGACGAGCACCGAGAGGACGAGCGCCGACACCGGCTTCGCGGCCGTCGGGATTCTCGCCCGTACCGGCGGCGGCACGGTGTCGGCGGGGCTGAACGCGGAGGAGTTCGCCACCGACACGTGAAGAGCGGGCGGGGACGGGCGTCCAGCCGCCCTTCTCGATCCGCGCGCGGGCCATGGAGGAGAACTTCAGAACAGGAAGGTCAGCGGCAGGCAGCACCCGAGCAGGGCGACCGCGGCGCCCGCGCAGGCCGCGATCCGCGTGGTCAGCGGATCGTTGACCAGGGGGCCCATCACCGACCGGTCACGGCAGAAGTGGACGAGCAGGAACAGCGCGACGGGCACGCCGAGCGAGATGACCACCTGGCTCACGATCAGCAGGCTGGTCAGCGGCACGCCGAGCACCAGGGCGAGGACGGCCGGTGTCATCGTCACGACGCGCCGCAGCTGGATCGGCACCCGGAGGTTCAGGAAGCCCCGCATCACCACGTCTCCCGCCAGGGTGCCGACCCCGCAGGAGGAGACCCCCGACGACAGGAGCATGACGGCGAACGCGAGGGCGGCGGCGCCGCCGACCCGGTTCAGCAACTCCTCGTGGGCGGCGAACAGGTCGCCGGTCCAGGCCCCGCCCGCGGCCGCTCCGAGCCCGGCGCCGAGGGCGATCATCGACACGTTGACGATCGTGGCGGTGCCGAGCCCGAGCAGGCAGTCGATCCGCAGGGCCCGCCGGACGGGCCCTGGCTGCCGCCACGCCGCGCCGGCCGGCCATCCGCGGCCCTGCACCAGCGCGGAGTGCAGGTAGATGGCGTGGGGCATGACGGTGGCGCCGACGATTCCCATGGCGAGGATCAGCGAGCCGCCGCCGTCCAGGCGGGGTATCAGCCCGCCGGCCAGCTCGGTGACGGACTGCCGGCCCACCGCGAAGACGTCGTAGACGACCCCCGCCCCGACGAGCAGGAGGCTCGCGGCGCTGACGAGCTCGAACCGCCGCGTGCGGCCGTGCCGCCGCAGCTGGAGCATGAGCAGCGCCACCACGGCGGTGACCACCGCCGACATCGCGGGCGGCATCCCGAAGAGCAGCTGCATCCCGATGGCCGCGCCGACGAACTCGGCCAGGTCCGTGGCCAGCACGACCACCTCGGCCTGCAGCCACAGCAGGAGGCTGCCGCGGCGGGAGAAACGCTCGCGGCACAGCCGGGGCAGGCTCTTGCCGGTCGCCATGCCGAGCTTCGCCGCCTGGAACTGGACGAGGAGCGCGACGAGACTGGCCAGCACGACGACCCACACGAGCAGGTAGCCCGACGTCGCCCCGGCGGTCAGGTTGGTGGCCACGTTGCCGGGGTCCACGTAGGCGATCGCCGCGACGAACGCCGGCCCCAGGATCGGAGCCGCCCGTGAGCCGCGCGGTCGTGCGGGAGGCCGGGACGTCGAGGTGGGCGGGGGCAGCGTCAGGGTGTCGTCGTCGTTCATCCGTGCCTCCCGGCGCGTCGTGCCTGCCGTCACCTGTCCGGCGGGCGTTCACCGGCGACCGGGCATCGAGCTCCGCCTCGGCAGTGCGAAACCGTGCGACCTCCCGTGCTCATGAATGAATCACCGGAAAATACGAATTGGCGATATATGGCAGCCTCGGTGGCGCAAATCAAGGATCACTCAGCGAAAGAATGAAGACAAGCAGGTGAGGTCTGGCCGGGGCAAACAAATAGCATGCCTCGAGAATCCGCCTCTTATATTCTCAAAAGGCGACAAGTCGCATAAATGGCGATGGTTGCGAGAGGGGATGCGTCACCCTCCGCCTGGAGCGGCCGGAGCGGCCGGAGCCGGTGGTTCGGGAGGAGGGCGCCCGGCCGGCGGGAGCGGTCCAGAGGGCCCGTCCCGCTCGCTCGCCGGGCCGCCGAACCCGTGGTCGCGGACCCGTCCCCCGGGAATCACCCCAGCGGCTTGACCCAGCGGGACCACTGGGGCTGCGGCGCGTAGCCCGCGGCGCCCCAGGCGTGATGGGCCTGCTCGTTGTCGTGCAGCACCATCGCGTCGACCCGGAACGCGCCGAACGCCGCGAAGCGCTCCTCGGCCGCCCGGATCAGCGCGGTCGCCACTCCCCGCCTCCGGAGAGCGGGATCCACGGCCAGCCGGTAGAGATGAGCTCGCCAGCCGTCCCAGCCCGCGAGCAGCGTGCCGGCCGTCTTCCCGCCGACCTCGGCGATGAGGACGGCCTCGGGGTCCCGTTCGATCAGCGCGACCACCTTGGCCGGATCGTCGTGCCTGTCGGTTCCCTCGGCGGCCACCAGCCAGAAGGCCAGCAGCGCCTCGACATCCTCGATCCGCCCGTACCGGATGTTCACGTCCACGGACGGGAAGCTACCAGCCCGCCGGGGTGGGGCGGGAAGGACCCCGTCCCGGGCGTTCAGGCGGGTGCGCCCAGGGGCGGCACCGCCTCGGGCAGCGGCTCCGCCGTCTCCGATCCCACAGCGATGGCCGACCGGGGGGTGCGCTCCCGCACGTCCTCGCCGCGGATCGCCATCACGGCGGGCGGGCTGCCCAGGTCGCCGTACCGGGCGGCGACGGCGGCGGTGATCGCCCGGCCCGCGTCGGCGACCGTCTCCTTCGCCGAGCCCGGCGGGCGAGCGGCCGACAGGTGGCCCAGCAGCGCCGCGAACCGCAGCTCCTCGGCCGCCGCGCGGGGAAGCCCGTCGTCGGACGGCGGCAGCGGCCGGTCCAGCCAGAACACCCCGCCGCGCAGGAGCGCGGGATACGTCACCTCGCCCCGCTGGAGCGTGAGCACGGAGTCGACCAGCAACCGCCCGAACTCCTTCAGGTCGGTGTCGGGCGGCAGATCGGTCGTGACCAGCAGCGAAACCCTCAGCGCGTCAACCATGAGCGGCTATCCCTCCTCGAGGTGGCTCATAGTAGGGGTCGCCACCGACAGTTACGGCGCGCCCGGTGGAACGTGTCGGAATCAGATCCCCGTCATGGTGCCGGGCGGACCCGCCGCCCGGGACGAACGAGCGCGACGGGCGCCTACCGGAGCGGCGGGACTCCACGGCGTGCCGGGGGCCGGGACGGGGCCGGTGGGGTCTCCCGCGGACCCGGCCAGGGTGGGTGAGGCGGGTGAGGCGGGGACGACCGGCGCGCGCACCGCGCGGACCCCGCCGGCCGCCAGTGAATCTACGTTGTAAAGGAGACGGGGCGGGATGAGAGGCTCCGAGGCGTGTCTAGGTCCATAACGCCATGTCGGAGGCGATGAGTGTGTGATTGGCTGTTCGCAATGGACATCTCATCGCGGGCTTCCGCCTACCTCGCGGCATATGACGAGCAGCTCCGGGCCAGGCCGATGCCGGGCCGTACGGCCGAGCGGATCGGGCCGCTGCTGAGGACCGTGTCGAACGGCCACGGCCAGGGTTTCCTGACATATCGAGACCTGGGTGGTCTGGAGGGCGCCGAGCTGGATGCCTTCATCGCGCGCCAGCGGGACTTCTTCACCCGGGTCGGGCGCGAGGTCGAGTGGAAGTACCACGGCTACGACCTGCCCGCCGACCTGCCCGAGCGGCTCGTGGCGGCCGGGTTCGAGCCGCGGGAGCGGGAGACGGTGTTCGTCGGCGAGGCCGGTGAGCTGGCCGGTGCCAAGGCGGCGCCCGCCGGGGTGCGGCTGCGCGAGGCGGCGGGGCGGGACGACCTGGAGCGCATCCGCGAGCTGGAGGAGACGGTCTGGGACGCGGACCACGGCTGGCTGCCCGGCATGCTGGAGCGCGACCTCGCCGGTCCCGGGGACCCGTGCGCGGTGGTGATCGCCGAGGCGGACGGGCAGGTGGTGTGCGCGGCGTGGGCGCGCTTCCACGAGGGCACCGACTTCGCCTCGCTGTGGGGCGGCTCGACCCTGAAGGAGTGGCGGGGCAGGGGCGTCTACCGGGCGATGGTGTCGTACCGGGCGGAGCTGGCGGTGGCGAGGGGTTTCCGCCTGGTGCAGGTGGACGCCTCCGACGCCAGCCGCCCGATCCTCGCCAGGCTGGGCCTGGAGGCGGTCACCACGACGACGCCGTACGTGTGGGTGCCGCCGACTCTCTGATTCCGATCACGCGGGGGCGCCGCTATTCTGGCGCGGACCCGGAAGCGGCATCACGGTGTCGCCGGCCAGGCCATGTCGCGCGGCCATGCCGCGCCGTCGTGGCTCGCCCACGAGAGGACACGCATGCCCGAGGTGCTCAGCAGACGCGCGCTCAACCGGGCCACCCTCGAACGGCAGCTGCTGCTGGCCCGTGCGGACCTGCCGGCGCTGGAGGCGGTCCGCCACCTGTACGGCATGCAGGCCCAGGCGCCGAACCCTCCCTACATCGGGCTGTGGACCCGCCTGTCCGGGTTCGCCGCCGACGATCTCGCCCGGCTGATCAACGAGCGCCTGGTGGTGCGGCTGTCGCTGATGCGCTCCACCATCCACCTGGTCACCGCCGACGACTGCCTGGCGCTGCGCCCGCTGCTGGGGCCGATGCTGGCACGGGGCCTGCGGGGGACGGCGCACGGCAAGGGCCTGGCGGACGTGGACCTGGACGAGCTCGCCGCCGTGGGGCGGAAGCTGGTGGAGGAGCGCCCCCTGACCTTCCGCGAGCTCGGCGCGCTGCTGCGTGAGCGGTGGCCGGAGGCTCCGGCCACCGACCTGGTCGCCGGGGTGCGCAACACGCTGGCGCTGGTCCAGGTCCCGCCGAGGGGGATCTGGGGTGTGGGCGGGCAGGCCGCCCACACCACCGCGGAGGCATGGCTGGGCCGTTCCCAGGACCAGCGGCCCGGCAGCGTCCTGGCCGAGGAGGCGATCCGCCGCTACCTCGCCGCCTACGGTCCCGCCACGGTGATGGACGTCCAGCAGTGGTCGGGCATGACCCGCCTGGGGGAGATCGTCCGCGAGATGGGCCTGCGGGTCTTCGTGACCGAGGACGGCGCGGAGCTGTTCGATCTGCCGGAGGCGTCGCGCCCCGCCCCCGGGACTCCCGCCCCGGTGCGCTACCTGTCGGAGTTCGACAACATGCTGCTGTCGTTCGCCCAGCGGACCAGGACCCGGATCGCGGAGGAGGAGTACCGGGGGCGGATCTTCACCGTCAACGGCATCATCAAGGCGACGGTGCTGGTCGACGGCTTCGTACGGGGCATGTGGAAGGTGACGGTGAAACGGGGCGAGGCGGTCCTGGAGGTCGAGCTCTTCGCGCCGGTGAGCGAGGGGGAGCGGGCGGATCTGGAGGTGGAGGGGGCGCGCATGCTCGACTTCGTCGCCCCGGCGGCGACGTCCCGCGACATCCGCTTCCGGGAGGCCTGAGGGGTTCCGGGAGGCCCGAGCGCGCCGTCCGGCCGGCCTCCCGCCCGCCCCTTCAGAACGCGGGCGCCCGGGGCAGGCCCGAGACGACCATGGCGATCAGCATCTCGTAGCTGGTGTTCAGGTCCTCGTCCAGGCCGAACCCGCCGGCCGCCTCCAGGGAGGCGAAACCGTGCACGGCCGCGCGGACGCAGCGGGTGGCGTGGAGCGCCTGAGCCCCCTCCAGCCCGTAGCCGCGCAGCACGGCGAGGATCACCTCCAGCAGGCGGGTCGCCGTGCCGACCAGGTCGGGATCGAGCAGCGGGTTGTCGGGGAAGACCGCGTAGCGGTGCGGGAAGTCGACCACGTAGCTCCGCCAGGCACGCATCAGGGCCGCCGTCGCCTCGTCACGGCTCTTTCCCATCGCCGCCGTGCCGAGCCGCACCGCCATGTCGTCCATCACGCGCAGGCCGACGAGCTTGCGCAGTTCGGGCAGGCCGCGCACGTGCTTGTAGAGCGAGGGGGCGGCCACCCCGGTGCGAGCGGCCACCGCGGCCAGCGTCAGCGCGCCCGGCCCCTCCTCGTCGATCAGGGCCAGCGCCGCGTCCACCACCGCGCCGGAGGTCAGGCCCGCCCTAGGCACGGACCGCTCCGGCCAGGAAGCCCTCCATGGCGGCGAAGGTGGCCCCGGGCAGCTCGGCGTGCGGGTAGTGGCCGGCACCCTCGATCATCGCGACCTCGGCCGTGGCGGCGTACGGCCTCAGCACCTCCTCGGCCAGGCGGGCCTCCGCGGCGGGGTCGGGGAAGTCGGGGTCCTTCGACCCCATGACGATCAGCGCGGGGCAGGTCATCCGGGGGGCGCAGTCGGTCCAGTGGCCCTCGGCGGGGGCGACCACCGCGGAGACGGCGGCCATCCTGCCGGGCTCGCGCAGCGTGGCCTTCAGCTCGCGCAGGTAGCCGGGGAAGTCGGCGGGCCTGGCCGTGGGATAGAGCGAGCGGTAGTACATCCCCCACAGGAGCGGGCTGGCCAGGACGACGTCCTTCACCAGCCGCAGCATCAGGCTGAGCTGCGGCTGCCCGACGAAGGGCGCCAGCATGACCACGGCGCGCACCTCGCCCTCGGTGGCGGTCGCCGTGGTCCACGCCACCGCCCCGGCGCTGGAGGAGCTGCCGACGAGGACGGCGGGGCCGCCCAGGTGGCGGACCAGGGCCAGCAGGTCGGCACCGATCGACCGGGGGCCGTGGTCGGGCCAGCCCGTGCTGGACTCCCCGTGGCCGCGCACGTCGACCGTGGCGACCCGGTAGCCCGCCTCCGCCAGTCGCGGCGCCAGGAACCGGAACACCCTGCGGGTGTCGCCCATGCCGTGCGCGCACACCATCAGGGGTCCGTCCTGCGGCCCGATGACCTCGTACGCCAGCCGCCCGCCGGCCACGTCCAGGAACTCCGTACCCGTCACGCGCACTCCTTGGCTATTATTCATAGCTTTAAAGCTAAGGCCAGTAGCTTCTGTCGTCAAGCGTCGACCCCGTCACCGTGCTGGAATTCGTCCGGGGGCCGGTTCCGTGGTTCTCCCGGAGGAGAACCCGGCCGCCCGGTCGGTCACCCTCGCCGGGGAGGCCTCGCCGACCTCACCTGACGGCACGGCGGGCTCCTTCCGGACGGAACGGTTCCCGAGCCGGCGTGGCCACCCGGAGCGGCCGCCACCGCGAACCTCTCACGCGGCGACGATGGACACGCCGGCTTCGACGTCCGGTACGCGGTGGTTCCCCGGCCCGGGGCCGGGACCTCCGGCGACGCCGCGGGCCTCGCTTCATCCTGCGGACCGCATCGTTGCCCTTCCATGAAAAAGGGCCCTGTACGCTGGGTTTCGAGCACATCGGTTTCCAAACGGAACCACCAGCCTGCCACCGGGCCCTGTGGCATCCACCCGGCCGGAGACCGTCGTCATCGATCATGGTGACGACGTGAGCGAACACGCCGGCCGACGAAGTCAGCGATGTGGCGACCGCCCGGTCCCAGCCGGGGCACGCATCCGATCAGGCGCCGTGGTGAGGGAGGACGGACCATGAACGTTGCATATCGCCGGAGATCGGCCTCCTCGGCTCTCCACGGCGTCAGCGAGGGCGACCGGCCGGGTGGTCACGGCGGGGCGACGAGCAGCGTCAGGCCATGAAGGGCGACGAGGGGACGCGCTCCTCGGCGTCGAGCCGCCCGGACGCGGGCCGGGAGCCGGTGGGCCTGCGTGCCCTTCCCCGCCCCGTGGCGGCGGTGGTAGGGGGCGGGGGAGTGTTCGGGGCCGCGCAGGTCGGTGTCGGGTACGCGTTGGAGCAGCGGGGATTCGTCCCTGATCTGATCGTCGGAACCTCGGTGGGCGCCCTCAACGGAGCGATCGCGGCCGCCCACCCCGGCAATGCCGCACCATGGCTGGATCTCGTGTGGACCCGCGCGCGGCGCCGTGAGGTGTTTCCGTTCGGCTACCTGTCCTCGCGGGCCAGCGTCTTCGCCGATCGCGGCCTGCGCAGGTTGATCGCCCAAGCCGCACTGCCGCGGCGGATCGAACAGCTGGCAATCCCCTTCACCGCGGTGGCCATGGATCTGGTCACCGGCGCCCAGGCGCTGCTCGACCACGGAGATCTCGAGTCCGCGCTACTGGCCAGCACGGCCATCCCGGGGATCCTGCCCCCGGTGGATCGGGAAGGCCTGACGCTCGTCGACGGCGGAGTGATCGCCTTTGTCCCGGTACGGGTGGCCCTGCAGGCGGGGGCGGCCAGCGTGGTGGTGCTGTCGACCGGGCAGAAGAGCCGGCCGCTGCCCCCGAACGGCCCGCCCCGGCGGGCCGGCGCGGTCGCGGCCAGGGCGGGGCAGCTGCTGCTGGAGCATCAGATCGAGCGCGACCTGCGCGAGGTGTCCGAACGGATTCCGACCGTCGTGGTGCCGACCGGCATCGAGACCTGGCCCGCCCCGTGGGACTTCGGCCATTCCCGGCGGCTGATCAGCACCGCCTCCCTGGCGGCGGGCCGCTTCTTCGACGGGCTGCGCATCAGCGGGCCCGGCCTGTACCGGGTCGACGGTCCCGCGGCGACATCGGCCGGCCCGGCCGGGACATGGACCGACGTCTGGGAGGCCGGCCGGTGAGCACCGTCGCGTTCCTCAACATCGCCATGCACGGGCACGTCAACCCGACGCTGCCGGTCGTCGCCGAGCTCGTCCGCCGTGGCCACTCCGTCATCTGTCACACCTCGCCCGCGTTCTCGAAGGAGATCGAGGCCACCGGTGCGGCCGTGTGCCTCTACCCCGGGGGTGACCAACCGCTCCCCGATCCGCCGATGCCGCTCACGCTGCTGGACGGGCTCGCGCGCGCCGCCGCCGCCCTGCTGCCCGCCGTGCTCTCCGACCTGCGTGACGTCCGTCCTGACCTCGTCGTCCACGGCGCGGCCTGTCCCTGGGGCGCGGTCGCCGCCCGCGAACTCGAGGTGCCGGCGGCGGCGTTGTTCACCACGTTCGCGTTCAACCGGCATGTGCCCAGCCCCACCCGCGCCTCGTGGGAGTTGCTGGCCTCGGCGGCGAGGTGGCCCCGCCACGCCCAGGGCTACCTGCGGTCGCGGTGGGAGTTGCACCGCCGCTACGACACCCGTGAGCTGCCCCTGTTCGACCTGGCGAACATACGCCAGCCGCTCAACCTGGTCTTCACCTCGCGCGCGTTCCAGCCCGGCGTCGACGCCTTCGACCGGTCCTACCGGTTCGTCGGCCCAAGCCTCGGCGCCCGTCCGCCCGACCCGTCGTTCCCGGCCGACGGCCTGCGGGACCCGGTGCTGTACGCCTCGCTGGGCACGGTGTTCGACGCCGGCCCGCGACTGCTGCGCGACTTCGCCACCGCGCTCGCACCGCTGGGCGGCACCGTGATCGTCTCCACCGGAGGGACCGATCCGGCCGCGCTGGATCCGCTGCCGGCCAACGTGCTCGCCCGCCGCTTCGTACCGCAACCGGAGGTGCTGGCCCGCGCCGCGCTGTTCGTCACCCACGGCGGGATGAACAGCGTCAACGAGGCCATGTACGCGGGGGTTCCGATGCTGGTGGTCCCCCAGGGGGCGGATCAGCCGCTGGTGGCCCGGCGGGTGGTCGAGCTCGGCGCCGGCCTGTCGATCCGTACCCAGGACGTCGCCGTGGAATCCGTGAACGCCCTCGCCCGGCGCCTGCTCGAAGAGCCGGGCTTCCGGGCCGCGGCGGCCACCTTGCGGGTCGCCCAGCGCGAGGCCGGCGGCTATCTGCGCGCCGCCGACGAGCTCGAGGACTACCTGCACCGGGGCGGAGGGGGCGGCCGATCGGCTGCTTCGGAGGATTCGCCGCAGGAGCGTTGAGCGATGTCACCCGTTGGATCCGGCCACGCACGTGGGGCGGGGCAGCTACATCAGCCGCGAGGCGCGGTTACCCGATGGCCGCAGCCACCTCGAGCGCACCGCCGACACCGTGATCGCGCTCATCCGCGCCCACTACGACGCCCACCACAACAGATGATCCGTCGCCAGGGGAGCCGGCCAGAGCGCGGGAGGTGCGGACGGCGGGCGCCGGGGCAGCGGTCCGGTTCCGGGCCAATCTCGGGAATTGGCCGTTCTTTCGGTGCGGGAGCTGCTCGATGATGTGCTCATGATCTCAGTCAGCGCCCTCGCGGGCATCGCCGCGGTCGCCCTCGGCCTGGTGCTCACACCCGGTCCCAACATGATCTACCTGGTGTCGCGGTCGGTGACGCAGGGACGCCTGGCCGGCATGATCTCGCTGGCGGGCGTCGCGGCGGGCTTCCTGGTCTACCTGCTGGCGGCGGTGGCCGGAATCGCCGTGATCTTCGCGATGGTGCCCGCCCTCTACGTCGCGATCAAGCTCGCGGGCGCCGCGTACCTGCTGTGGCTGGCCTGGCAGACGATCCGGCCCGGCGCCCGGCCGGTCTTCGCGCCGGGCGTCCTTCCCGCGGACCGCCCGCGGCGGCTGTTCTCCATGGGGCTGGTCACCAACCTGCTCAACCCCAAGATCGCCATCCTGTACGTGTCGCTGCTGCCGCAGTTCGTCGATCCCGCACGTGGTGACGTCGGCACGCAGAGCCTGCTGCTGGGCGCCACCCAGATCGTCATCGCCCTGTCGGTCAACGCGCTGATCGTGCTGACCGCGGGCTCGGTCGCGGCCTTCCTCGGCGGGCGGCCCACCTGGATGCGCGTGCAGCGCTATCTGATGGGCGCCGTGCTCGGCGGGCTCGCCCTCCGCATCGCCACCGACCGCTCGCCCGCCGTGGCCGCGTAGGGGCATTCGTCCCGGTCACCAGTGGCGGCCCGTCGCGATGTCGTCCAGATGCGGTGTCGACAGGTGCAGCACCCGGTAGGCGGTCCCGTCCCCCTCCCCGGGAACCTCGTGCTCCCACAGCGTGAAGCGCACCAGCTCCCAGTGCCGGGGGTCGACGGCGAGGGCCGCGGAGTGCACGCCCGCCGTGCCGGCGTGCCGCCGCAGCCCGGACAGGGCCCGCTCGACCACGGCCGCGGGGTCGGTGTCGGCGGGGATCGGGTCGGTACGGAGCGAGGCCGCGCGGGGGACCGCCGCCGACGACGGTCCCCGCTCGTAGCCGGCGCCGGTCCAGTGCCGGACCACGGGCCTGCCGAAGTCGCGCACGATGTTCTGGAAGCCGCCTCCGCCCCACAGGAAGGCGTTCATCCCGGCCGGCGAGCTCCACAGGTAGAACGGCGCGTACTGGTTGACCGCGGAGCCGTCCACGCCCCGCTCCCTGATCAGGTACGCCTTGAGTCCCAGCCCGGCGTAGCCGTCGAGTGCGTGCCCCCTGGTCGCCACCCGCTCACGGATGATCCCCATGTCGTAGTCGGCGGGCAGCCCGATCTCGTACTGCATGGCGTGCATGGAAGGAGACCTCCTGGTGGGGTCCGGAACGGGTCCTCAGCCGTGGCTGAGGTCGATGACGCAGAAGAGGTTGCCCTCGGGGTCGGCGAGGACCACGAAGTCGGGGTCGTCCGGGTAGAGGTCCCAGGCGACCTGTTCGGCGCCCAGTGACACCAGCCGCTCGACCTCGGCCGCCTGCTCCGCGGCGTCGGAGGCGAACAGGTCGAGGTGCATTCGGGGGTGCTCCTGGACCGGCGTCCGCGTCATGCCGAGCGCCAGCGGGACGCCGTTCCCCTCCACGGGCCCGATCACGGTCCAGCCGTCCCCGGCCTGCCCCTCGCGGGGTGCGTAGTCCAGTGCCCGCGTCCAGAACCCGACGGCGCGTCCCATGTCGGTGACGCCCAGCACCACCTGCCCGATCCTCGCCATGTCCCAATCCTGGCAGGAACCCCCACCCCGGGGAAATCCGGCATCCCGGTGTCACGGCCGCGCCCGGACGCCCTTCTCATGGGGGGCTCCCGACTTTGTGTCAACTGTGGTTGACGCGAGCATTTCGTCAACTTATATTGACAGCAGCGGGAGGTGCGCGGGCCCGGAGCGGGCCCCGCCGGCTGGTCGGATACGGGCTTCGCACCCGCTTCCGGCCGCCCCGGCTCCCGGCGGGCGACGTGTCACCGCGCCCGTTTCCCTCATTCGACCAAGTGCGACCAAGTGCGACCAAGGAGGTGCCCGATGTCCGTTGACGTCGTGATCGCCGGTGGCGGCCCGAACGGGCTGATGCTGGCCTGCGAGCTGAGCCTGGCCGGTGTCCGCCCGGTGCTGCTGGAGCGGCTGCCGGAACCGGGTGACGAGCCCAGGGCCAACGGCCTGGTCGGGGAGGTGGTCAGGGTTCTCGACGGCCGGGGCCTGTACCGGCGCTTCACCGGCGCCTCGGAACCCCCGGCGCCGGTGCCGTTCTTCATGTTCGGCGGCATGCTCCTGGATCTGAGCGCGCTGGATCCCGGCCCGTTGCACACCCTTCCGATCCCGCAGCGCCGCCTGGAGCAGCTGCTGCAGGAGCGGGCGCTCGAGCTCGGGGTGGAGATCCGGCGCGGTCACGAGCTGGTCGACATGTCGCAGGACGAGGACGGCGTCACCGTCGACGTCCACGCCCCCGACGGCGACTACGAGCTGCGCGCCCGCTACCTGGTCGGCTGCGACGGCGCCCACAGCCTCGTACGCAAGAAGGCGGGCATCGGCTTCCCCGGGGTCACCACCGAGGACGTCGTGTCCCGCAGCGCCCACGCCGCCCTGCCCGCCTCCCTGCTCGACCCCGCGACCGGCGAGCTGCTGCTGGCCGGGGAACGCTGGAGGCCGTTCATGATCCATCGCACCGCGCACGGCGTGTTCGCCCTCGCGTCGTTCGAGCCCGGCGTCCATCTCATCACCACCATGGAGTGGGGGCGGGAGCAGGTCGACGAGCGGGTGCCGATGACCCTGGAAGAGCTGCGCGACAGCGTGCGCAGGGTGCTCGGGGCCGACCTGCCGATGAGCCCGCCCGGCGGGCGCGGCCCCCACGTGCTCCGCCGTCTCACCGGCGGCAACACCCGCCTGGCCGACCGCTACCGCGCCGGACGCGTGCTGGTGGCCGGGGACGCCGCGCACGTCCACTCGGCGGCCGGTGGTCCCGGGCTCAACCTCGGCCTGCAGGATGTCGTGAACCTCGGCTGGAAACTCGCCGCCGAGGTTCACGGCTGGGCGCCGCCGGGACTGCTCGACACCTACCACGACGAGCGGCACCCCGTCGGCGAGCGGGTCGTCATGCACACCCAGGCGCAGTCCGCCCTGCTCGCGCCCGGGGGAGAGGTCACCGCGCTGCGCACGCTCTTCGCCGAGCTGCTCGACCACGACGAGAACCGGCGGCGCGTCGCCGAGCTCATCGCCGGCTCCGACATCCGCTACGACATCCGCTACGACATGGCCGGCGTCGGGACGCCCTCCGGCACGGCCGGCGGGGACGTCCGCCCTGACACGGGCCACCCCGGCACGGGCGGCCTCGGCACGGGCGGCCTCGGCACGGGCGGCCTCGGCACGGCCGGCAGCGGCGTTCGCCCTGGCGCGGCCGGTACCGGTCCGGCGCCGCACGCCCTTCTCGGAGGCCTGGCACCGGAGCTGTCCCTCGCCACGGACGCGGGCACCACGCGGCTCGCCGACCTGACCCACGGCGCCCGCCCGCTCCTGCTCGACCTCGGTGGCGGGAACGCGCTGGCCGAGACGGCGGCGGGCTGGAAGGACCGGGTGGACCTCGTCACCGCCGTCACCGCCGTTCCCGACCGGCGGGTCCCCGCCGGGCTCCTGGTCCGCCCTGACGGCTACGTCGCCTGGACGGCCCCGGACGAGGGGACGGGCGTCCCGGCGGACCACGGTCTCCGCGAGGCGCTGTCCACCTGGTTCGGCGCCCCCGCGTGAGCCGTCGGTTTCGAACCCATCGGCTCGGAAGAAGGCCGGCTCCGAATGTTCGCCACCGAGCCGTGGGCGACGGCCCGGCTCTCATCCGAGATGACGCGTGAGTGCCTCTCCGAGCTCGGGATCGAGTGGTCCCCGCTCCGCCATTCCCAAAGCGACCGCCAGAGCCACCGCGTGTACGCGGGCCGCAGCCTCGACCAGCCCCGCGTAGGAATCGGCGGACGCACGCACCCGGCGCCACGCGGTGAGGCCGAGCACCAAGGCGATGGGCGCCGCCGGCCACCACCACCACGCCAGCGGCGCGTACAGCACCGCCCACGCCCCGAGAACGAAGGCACGCGACAGGTTGGCGCGGGCGGTGGTGACGTCGGCGCGGACGGGTTCGGGCAGCACGGTCCACAGATGCGGCCACAGGGGTGCCAGGTCGAGATGGAAGGCGTCCAGCCGCAGGGCGATGGCGTGGATGCGATCACCACTCCACGTGGGGCGTTCCGGCCGAAGCAGGCTGATCCGGCCGCGGATCCGGGCGGCCCGGTGACGGGCGGCGGGGTTCGGGCGCCGGGCGGGGTCGGGATGCAGAGCCTTGCGGAGTTCTGCCCGGTGGTCGCGATCCGCCGTGTCCCAACGGGTCTGGCGGCGCCCGACCCACCATGCGGCGGCACGCCAGGCGAGAGGCGGCCAGCTTCGCCAGTCGCCCGCCAGCACCATGGTCTCGATCACGGAGCCGAGACCCTGGGCGAGCAGGCCCGCGGTCGCGGCGGCGCCGAGGATGGCGGCCAGGAGGACGATCTGGCTGCCGAGGCCGGTCAGGTCCTTGGCGACCTCGGTGATGTGGCGGGTGAGTTCGGCGACGTCGAGGCCGTGTCCGTGTCCCAGTGTGACCGCGACGGCCACGACGGCGAGATAGAGCGCGCCGGGCAGGACCAACAGAGACAGCCAGCGTTCTGCGAGTTTCTTGGTCAGCTCGGTGACCATGTCACTCATCAGGCCAGACGTTCCCGGTCGAGCCGTCGCCCGTCGGCGAGGTCGCAGGTGGGCGGGAAGGTCCGGACCTCTTCGCGCAGCCGGCCGGCGCAGCGGCCCAGCGGGCAGCGGTAGACGATCTCCAGGCTCTCCACGCCCGGCAGCTCGCCGGGGTGACGATTCAGGTTGCCGTAGATGCCCCAGCTGTCGCCGGTGGCTCGGATCACGGCCTCGTGCACGACGTCCAGCAGCTGCACGAGTTCCTTCGGCGTGGTCTCGGCGGAGCGGGCCGCGGCCGGCAGTGCCCGGAGTGCCGGGTTATCGCCGAGTTCGGCACGTAACAGGGCGAGTTCGTGGCAGACGTAGGCGAGCCCTGCCGCGATGCGCGGCCACAGGTCGGCTTCGTCACCCGGACCGGCCAAGGCTGGCATCGGTGACCTCCCTACGGTCGCGACCCTACACCGCAGGAGACATCCAGCGGGAGAGCCCGAAGGCGGCCGCGGACATCGAAGAGGCCGGGATCGCACCGGGGCGAATCCTCGCCAGGGCGCGCGCCGAAGGAGTGCGGACCGTCTTCGGTTCAAGGCCGATCAGTACGGTGAGGCGCTCTCGCAGGCCGATGACCCCACCTCGTGGTACGCCTCGGCTTTCAGGACAGGGAAATCCCAGAGGCGGGCCGCATGATGCTCATGTCTCAGGCGCCGGCGTGGATGTGAGAGGCCCACAGGGAGGGGGTGATGGGGTAGCGGTCGCGGATGGTCCGGATGGCGTGGTGCAGGGCGTGGGCGGCCTGACGGGTCTCGAGGACGCCGGGTGCGGTGGCGAGGGTGGCGTAGAAGGCGTCGGCGACGGTGACGGCGACTTCGTCGTCAATCTGCCAGAGGGTGCCGATGACGTGGGGGAACCCGGCGAGCTGGAAGGCTGAGGACAGATGGATGGCCTCATCCAGCAGATCGGCGGCGGCGGTGACGGCAGTACTACAGGCCGACAGGTAGGCGAGGTGCGCGTGGTCGAGCGCGACGGGGGCGAGTCCGGCGACGGTAAGAGGATCGTTGTGGTGGTCATGGAGCAGCAGGCGGCTGGCGGAGGGGTCGGAGGGATCGGTGTAACCGTGGCAGGCGAAGTGGACGATGGCGCAGTCGAGCAGGTGGGCGAGGACGTTGTTCTTTGTCGGCAGGTCGGCGGGCGCGTCTCCGGGGGTGGCTGGTTCGGTGAGCAGCATGGGGTTGGGCAGCCGGGTGCGCAGCATGGCGGCTTCGGCGGGCACCTGGGGCAGCAGGCCGTCACCGGGCAGGCCGGGAGTGGTGGGCATCGCGACGATCAACGACCGGGCGGCGGCGGTGAGCGGAGTGGTGGCTTGGGCGCGGGCGTGTGCCAGGGCCCCGATGGTGGGAGTGTAGGAGGACACGACCCGGTCCATTACGGTCCGGTGCCGTGGGTCGGCCGGCCGGGTGTGGTGGCCGGCGGCGTGGATCGGGAGCTGTCCCAGGAGCCCGCCGGGCACCCACCACACGCGCGGCCACGGCCGTCCCGGCGGAGGCGGCCGGTGATAGCCGAGCGCGTCCAGAACTGGTCCGGTGGCATTTTCCCAGAGCCATTCAAGGATCTGCCGGATCGTCGTCTGGGCAAGGATCCGGGCCGCTCGCGGACCGGGGGCGCCGGTGGCGCGCAGGGCTTGCCGGAAGGCGTCGATCATGTCGATCACGGTGTCCTCGTCCAGGCCGGGCAGCCTCAGGGAGGTGACTCCGCCGACGGTCAGCAGCAGAGCATCGCTGCGGATGACACTGATGTTGAACACCACCACCGGCCCGTCGACGGCCTGGGCGAGCAGTTGCTCGGTCGCGGGTGGCAGAGCGAAGGAGCCGAAGCCTTCCAGGCCGCGGATCTCGGCCAGCAGGTCGGTGAACGCTCCGGCCAGGTGGCGTCGGTCCTGGATCGTCCGGCGGAGCGCATCGGCGGGATCGTCGAGCGGTGTGCTCGCCGGATCCGGTGTGAAGGCTTCCGGTGGCTGGTCCAGCAGGTCACGCAGGTCCACGAATCGAGTGGCCAAGTGCGGATGCCGTTCGCGGAGATCTGTGAGGTCGTTGCGAGTGTGCAGGGCCTGGCTCAGCAGCACTCCCCTGCCGATCTCCAGCAGCCGCAATGCGCGGACCGCTCGCTCCCCGGCAGACGCGGCCTGGTCCTCCAGGATTATCGAGGCGGCTTCACTGGCCAATCCGGCGAACGTGCCGATCGCGTACCGCTGGTCACCTGGCTCCAGATGCCGTGGAGCGACTTCGGGAAGCAGCCTCACCGCCTCCTCGGCCAGGTCGGCCGCCAGGCCAAGCTGCTGCGCCCCCGCGGCGAGCGGAGCGGCCGCCCGGCCGGCCCAGATACGGGCCGACGGCGCCGCTGTCGTAACGGAGGCAGCTTGTGCGTGCGCCTGCAACGCGGCATCCCAGTCCGCCTGCGCCGTGCTGCGCTCGAACCGGCCCATCAGCGCGGACCCCAGATTGAACAGGTGCTTGATGAGGTTGGGGTCGTCGGCGGGTGCGGCGTTGGCCGCCTCGCGAAAGCTGTTGACGGCGGTCTCCAGATCGGCCATGTTCCTGTCGCGCTCGTATCGGGACATCAGCGCGTTCCCCAGGTTCGACAGCATCGCGGGGCGGTTGGGGTGGTCGGCGGGGGTGGCGTCCAAAGCCTCCCGTCCGACGTCGAGGGCACTGTCCAGGTCCGCCGTCACCCCGCTGTCTCGAAACCGGGCATGCAGCGCGATCGCCAGGTCCGACAGGCGACTGGCGTGATCTGGATGGTCGGCGGGGGTGGCGGCCGCCGCCTCACGGAGAGTGTTGACGGCGGTCTCCAGATCGGCCACGTTCCCGTTGCGCTGGTATCGGGACACCAGCGCGTTCCCCAGGTTCGACAGATACAGGGTGCGCTCGGGGTGGTCGGCGGGGGCGGCGTCCACCGCCTGCAGGCTGATCTTGACGGCGGCATCCAGGTCGGCCAGTGCTCCCCTGTGCTCGAACCGGAAGCGCAGTGCCCTCCCCAGGTTCGACAGGAAACCCGCGCGAACGGGATCGTCGGCAGGGGTGGCGGCGATCGCCTGGCGGCCGGCTTCGATGGCGCTATCCAGATCGTCCAGCACACCGCTGCGCAGGAACCGGGTCTGCAGCGCGCCCCCCAGGTTCGACAGGACGCCAGGGCGGGCGTGGTGGTTGTCGGCGGGGGCGGCGTCTACCGCCTCGCGGAGGGCGTCGATGGCGTTGTCCAGGTCATCCGGCACCCCACCGCGTAAATACCGGGTCTGCAGTGCGGTCCCCAGGTTCGACAAGCGCCCGAAGCGGTTGGGGTGATCGGCTGGTGTGGCGGCAAGGATGCGGTGACAGAGCTGTGTCGTCGCCGACAGCAGCCTCTGGTCGGAGGAGCTGATGCTCTCGTTGAGCAATGCCACGGCGGTGGCGCCCGCCTCGTCGGCCAGGAGTGGAAGCAGCGGTTCCGGCAGCTCGCCGACGCCCAGGACGAAGCAAGGGGTGAGCATGCTGATCGCGGCGTTCAACTCCTGCTCGGACTGTTCTTCCGGCAGCCCCTGGTAGCGGCTCCAGTGCAGCCAGCCCAGTAGCAGTACTGCGTGCAGGGCATCTGGGTCGAGTTCGTCGAGCGCTCGAGCGAGGAAGGGCGCCAGCGTCACCATGGCGTCATCGTCCGTCGGCCCCTGGTCCGGTTCGCTCATCGGCTCATCCAACCACCGCTTGTGCACCTGTTCGGCGCGTTCCGTTACCAATGGTGAGGTTAACTCTCCATGTAATGGCCCGCCGAGGATCCGGCCGATATCTTCTGGGCCGGGCTCGACGAAGCCACTCGAACGGTGACCAGGCGACCGGCCGGCCCGCCGCTCCGGGCTCTCGGTGCCGACGCCCGCCTCGGCCGCTCCGCCGGGGGAGGAGCCGGCCGCTCCGCGCGGGAGGAGGGAGACCGGCTTTCGCGCCGGTCTCCCTCCTGGTCGTCACGGTTCTTTCCGGCTCGCCGGTGGGAACCGGTCAGAAGTCGTCGGCGGTGCGGATCCGGTCACGGATCCAGACGCCGGCCTCCTTCAGCGACGAGGTGCCGGTCCAGGGGCCGCCGGCGTCGCAGGTGCCGGTCTTGAAGACCGCGCCGGAGCGGTGGTCGTCGGAGAAGTTCCAGTTCACCCAGCTGATCTTCTTGCTCGCCATCAGGTCGAGGTAGCGCTGGGACATGGCGAAGTCGTTGGCGTCCTCCCCGGCGTAGTTCTGCGTGCCGAACTCGGTGACGAACATCGGGATGCGGTCGGCCGCGCGGGACAGCGCGTTGAGGTACTCGGTGCCGTGCGAGGCCGCGTAGAAGTGGAAGGTGTACATGATGTTCGAGGCGTTGACCGGGTTGCCCGTCACCTCGGTCTCCGTGGCGCCGTCCGACACCCCGAGCGAGGACCAGGCGCGGGTGCCGACCAGGACGATCCCGTCGGGGTCCTGCGCCCGGATCACCGGGATGATCTGTTCGGCGTAGCCCTTGATGGTGCTCCAGCTCACGCCGTTCGGCTCGTTGGCGACCTCGTAGAGGATGTTCGGCCTGGCGGCGTGCCGCTGGGCGATCTCGGTGAAGAAGGTCCTGGCCCGGGTGAGGTTGTAGTTGGGGTCGCCGGGGGTGAGCATGTGCCAGTCCACGATGACGTACATGCCCTGCGCGCTGACCTGCTCGATGAGCGTGTGCGCGAGGTCGGTGAACGCCCGCGGGTTCGTCTCGTAGCCGCCCTCCTGGACGTACGTGGACAGGCGCACCACGTCGGCCTTCCAGTCGGTCGCCAGCGCGTTCAGCGAGCCGGTCGTGACGCACTGCCGGTACCACTGCAGGCCGTGGGTGCTCATGCCGCGCAGCTGGATCTGCTTGCCGTTCTGGTTGCACAGCTTGGTGCCGCAGACCCGCAGCTGTCCGTTGGCCGCGACCGGCGTGCCGCCGCCGCTGCCCGCCTGGGTCGTCGCCGTGACGGACGCGCTCCTCGCGGACTCGTTGTTCGCGGCGTCGCGGGCGGTGACGGTGTAGGTGTGGGTCGTCGAGGCGGCCAGCCCCGAGACCGTGGCGGTCGTGCCGGTCACGGTGGCGACCACGGCGGAGCCCTCGTAGACCCGGTAGTCCTTGACCGTGCCGCTGTTGTCGGTCGAGGCGTTCCAGGCCAGGCTGATGGAGGAGGACGTCGTGCCGGTGCTGCGCGGGGAGGACGGCACGCTCGGCGGCGTGGTGTCGCCGGGGTTCTGCCCGCCGCCGCAGGGAGCGCCGTTGAGCGTGCAGTTGACCGGCGAGCCCGAGCCGGAGGCGGTGAAGCCGAAGGTGGTGCTCGCCCCGGGGGCCAGGGTGCCGTTGTACTCCCGGTTCCTGAAGGTGTACCGGCTGCCGCTGCTGGTCATCAGGGAGTCCCAGTACGTTCCGAGGCTCGTGCCCGACGGGAGGTCGAAGGAGACCGTCCAGCCGTTCAGCGTGGCGGTCCCGGTGTTCTTGACCGTGTACTGGCCGCTGTAGCCGCTGCCCCAATCCTGCGCCTTGGTGAACGTCGCGGTGTCCGCGTGGGCGGCGGACGGGACGAGCAGGGTGAACAGTAACGTCAGCAGCCCGGTCAGCACCAGGGCTGGGGTGGTGCGCCGCATCATCGCTCCTTGCGTGGGGGGTGGTGGACACGTCATGGCGCTTTATTAGGAAACTTTCCTAACGTGACACGTGACGTTAGGTGGCGCGGGCCTGTCATGCAAGACCCAGATCCCCTTGCCCGCTTAAGAAAATTTAATCGTTAGGAAGCTTTCCTAACGGTTTAGGCCGGGGCAGGATGGCGTTCACCCCCCGATACGCCGCGACTCAGAGGTGGCCGCCATGAAACGTTCACGCACGGCTCTGCTGGTCCTCGCGACCCTGCTGCTCCCGACCTCCGCCCTGCCCGCCTCCGCGGCCGGAGCCGCCGCCTGGCAGCTCCGCTGGTCGCCGGACGCCGCGCAGACGGGCCTGTCCGCCTTCGAGACCATCGAGGACGACCGGGCCGGCTCCCACCCGTCCGCCGCCCCGCACATCAAGGTGTCGGGCGGCGCCTTCCGCTTCGACATGCACACGGCCGACCGCGACACCGCCACGGACCGGCAGCGCCACGAGGTCACCGGGATGCGCAACGGCGGGTCGTACCTGCAGTGGCGGCTCGGCGAGACCTGGCGGGTCACCTACTCGATGTACATCCCGAGCACGCTGAAGGCCACCACCACCTTCACCCACATCATGCAGACCAAGCAGCCAGGCAACGGCACCTCTCCCATCACCGTGACCTCGCTGCGCAGGGTCGCCGGCAAGCAGACCATCGAGCACAAGATCTTCGCCGAGAACGTCCTGGTGGGCCGGACCGACCTCGAACCGCTGCAGGACAAGTGGGTCGACGTCGAGTACGAGATCAAGATCGGGAACGGCACCGCCGGGTCGGTGCGCTGGGTCCTGCGCAGCGGCGGGACCACGGTGATCGACGCCACGAGGACCGGCGTCGACACCTTCCTGGCCGACCGCGTCCGTCCCAAGTGGGGCATCTACCGCTCCCTCGGCGACACCTCGGGTTCGCTGCAGAACACCTACCTGCTTCTTCGCGACATGCGCGGCTACCAGCTGGAGGGCGGGACCACCCCGCCCACCCCCACGCCGACCCCGACGCCCACCCCCACCCGGACGCCGACCCCCACGCCCACCCAGACGGGCACCACGTCCTGGAGGGCCGGCACCGCCTACGCCGTCGGCGCCCAGGTCACCTACTCCGGCGTGAGCTACCGCTGCCTGCAGGCGCACACCGCCCAGGCCGGCTGGGAGCCGTCCACCACCCCCGCCCTCTGGCAGCGCCTCTGAGCCGTGCGCGCCGAGGTCGGCCTGTACGTCCGGGCCCGTGCGCCCGGGCCCGGCCGGTCAGCCGGCCGGGCCCGCGCCCTGCCCGATGATCCGGTCTCCGAACCTGGCGACGAGCTGCGCGCGTACGTGCGCCGGAAGGGCGCAGCCGTGCGCGACGAGCGTGTCGAGCGCGGGCAGGTCGAGGAGGACGGCCCAGTCCTGGACGTCGTCGCAGTAGGAGACGTCGAGGTGGCGGAGGTCCTTCAGGACCTGGAGCGGGGCCAGCGACCGCACGGGCGTGTTCCTGATCGACAGGTGCTCCAGGGTGCGCAGGCCCTCGATGCCGTCCAGGCCGGTCAGCGGCGTCTGCTCCAGATCCAGCCGGGTCAGCGAGGTGAGGGCCGAGATGTCCTCCGGGATGCGGTGCAGGCGGCTGCCGGACAGGTCGAGCTCCTCCACCCCGGAGGGCGCGGCCAGGGCCGAGAGCAGGAGCGCCGGGGGCGGGAGTATCACCGGCCGGGGCTGAGCGAGCACCGGTGACCGTCCCGCGGCGGCCTCCTGCAGGACGCGCCACCTGTCCACCGGCGCCCCGTACCCGCCGAGCCGGACGTAGCCCGACGGCAGCCACGGCGCCACCCGCTCGGCCACGATGTCGTCGCGGTCACCGGCGCCGACGACCCCGGCCAGCAGCCGGCCGTAGTGCTCGTACGCGTGCTCGGCGGGCACGAACAGGTCCGCCACGATGTCCCCGCCCGCGACGAGGACCCCGTCGTTGCCCGAACAGAAGATCACCCCCGCGGCGACGCTGCCGAGCACGAGATGGTCGGCCGCGCTGTGGATCGCGCGGGCCCGCAGGTCACCGGTGACCGCGAGGTAGCTCTCCGAGGCGTCGCCGTCGTCGAGGAGCCCCTCCACCACCAGCCCGCCGATCACGATCAGCGGCGCCTTCACGTCGAGCCAGCCGGGAACGTACGTGTCGCCGAACCAGATCGTGGCCCGGTGCACGATCCACCCCGACTCCGTCCGCTCCGCACCGTCGGGAAAGACCGAGGGCGTCTCGCCGGGAAACGCCAGCGACCACGCCTGCGCGAACAGCAGACCGTAGACGGGAGGCATGATGTGATGCGGCCACTCGCCGGCCTGGGCCGGTCGCCGCAGCCAGGATCCGATCGGGTGCAACTCCTCCGCGATGTCGCCGAAATAGTCCAGCGCCGCCGCGCCGGCCCCGGCCTGCCGCCGGAGCACCGCCAACGCGTCATCGAGACGCTCCGACGCCCCGGAGAAATGCTCATCGGTCAGATCCATGTCACATACCGTACTCATCGCCGCGAAATCCGAAAGCCGTTCGAAGGACGCTCCCGGATGGTGGGCGTGTCGGAGGACCACCGGATGCGACCACGCGGCGACGAAGGGCAAAGTGGATCTTCGCCGGGACGTCGGGTACCGTGCCCGAGGCCCCTGAGCACTCCGGCGCGGCCCGCGAACGCGGACCGGGCGCGGGCCACGGTGACATTGGAAGGATGGACACACATGGAGGCTGGAAATCGCCGGACCCTGCGGTTGCTCGTCACCGGAGGCGGGACCGGTGGTCACACCTACCCCGCGCTGACCACCGTCGCGGCCCTGCGCGACCACGCCGCCGCGCGGGGGCTCGACCTGGACGTGCTCTGGGTCGGTACGGCGGCCGGTCTGGAGGCCCGCGTCGCGGCGGAGCACGGCATCCCGTTCCGCGCCATCACTGCGGGGAAGCTCAGGCGCTCGCCCAACCCACGAGAGCTGGCCACCAACCTCGCGGACCTGTTCCGGATCCCGGTCGGCGTGTTCCAGGCCTTCGGCATCGCCGCCCGCTACCGGCCCGACGTGGTGCTGTCGACCGGCGGGTACGTGTGCGTGCCGCTGGGCGTCGCCTCCCGGTTGCTGGGCCGGCCGCTGGTGATGCACGAGCAGATCACCTCTCTCGGGCTGGCCAACCGCATCCTGTCGCGCTTCGCCCGGCGGATCGCGCTGACCCATCCCTCCTCGGTCGAGCACCTGCCCGCGGGGGTGCGCGACCGGGCCGTCATCACCGGCAACCCGGTGCGTCCCCACCTGCTGCGCGGCAACGTCGACGCGGGACGGCGCCACTTCGGGCTCTCGTCCGACCTGCCCCTGGTCTACGTGACCGGCGGCGCCCAGGGGAGCCGCCAGATCAACACCATGGTCGAGGCGATCCTGCCCGCGCTGCTCTCCCGGGCCCAGGTGATCCACCAGTGCGGTCCCGGCTGGATCGCCCAGTTCACCCGTACCGCCGCCGGGCTCCCCGTGGCGGTGCGCGACCGCTACCGTCCGGTGCCGTACGTCGGCGCCGAGCTGGCCGACGTGTTCGCCGCCGCGGACGTCGTGGTCTCCCGCAGCGGGGCGGGCACGGTCGCCGAGCTGACCGCGGTGGGCAAGCCGTCCGTCCTCATCCCCCTGGTGCCCTCCGCCGCCGACGAGCAGCGCCAGAACGCCCGCTACCTCGCCGAGGCGGGCGCGGCCCGCGCGCTCCTGGAGGACGGCCCCACCGCCGACCATCTCCTGGCCGAGCTCGACGCCCTCCTGCGGGACCCGCACGCCCGTGCCGCCATGGCCGGCGCCGCCGGCGCCCTCGGCCGCGTCGACGCCGCCGACAGCCTGGCCCTGGTGCTCCTGGAGGCGGCGGGGGTGAACGGCAAGGCCGGCTGAGCCCGGTGCCGGGTGTCCGGTGCCCGGGAGGCCGATCGGACGGGAGCGTGACCTTCCCGGCGGGGCCTTCTTCGCCTCTCCGGTCGTCCGCGGACGTCTTCGCCGCCCGGATCGGCGGGAAGGTCGCCTCCGGCCGCTCGTCACCTGACCTGGGGACACGTGGTCCCGTTTTCCGGACGTCCCATTGAAAGGGAAAGCCAGGCACCTAAACGCCGGTCGGGTAACGGCGGGCCACGGCGGGGGGATGCACATGAGGAGACCATGTCCCTCGCGTCCCCAGGAGCCTGCCGACCATGACCGAGCCGTACGGCACCGGGACGGCGGCTCTCCTGTGCCGGGCGGCCCTGGCGGTCGTCGGCCTGCTCGTGCTCGCCGGTTGCGGCGGCGGTGCCGAACCTCCGGTGATCACCGTGACGGTGACTTCGGGCTCCTCGGAGCCGTCGGAGACGGAGGCGACCCTCGCGCCGACGAGCCCTGCGAACACGCCGGAGCCGGAACCGTCGCGGAAGCGGCCCGCTACCGCTCCGATCCCTCCGCCGGGGAAGGCGTGCCCGACCGGTGGCGGGGATCCCGTCGAGGGTCCCTGTCCGAGCATCGACGGCAGGGTGCCGTCGCCCAGTCTCACCGCTCGGCAACCGACACACGAACCGCCCGCATCGTCGCCCTCTCCCGACCCGATCCCCTCCCCGGACCCGCCCTCTCCCCTCCAGACGGGGTGAGCGTGCCACAGGCCGGCCAGGAGCACCCCGAACAGTCCAGGCCGATCGACGTGATAGGGCTGATCACCCTTCTGCTGACCGTAAGCGGCGCGGTGCTCATCTACATGGGATGGGCCTACCTGGACGGCTATCTGGGGTCGTTCCAGCTGAAGGCGACGGACATGGGCTTCGGGGTGGACGAGTACGCCCTGCGGGGCCTGAACATCTTCTCCCCGGCCTTCCTGCCCTTCATGGTCGGCGGTACGGCCGTTCTCCTGGCGGGTACGGCGTACCGGTCGTCGCTGACCGCCGCGCTTCCGCAACGGGTCCGCGCGGCGGGCGCGGCGCTGGCCGCGAGGAGGCAGGTACGGATCGCGGCGGACCCGAGATTCGGCGGAGCCGTCGTGACGGTCTGCGGGGCCGCTCTGGCGTTCGCCGCGCTGGCCGGATGGCAGGTCGACACCTTCGTCGTGCTGGCCCTGAGCGTCATCGGCCCGCTGCTGCTCACCTGGCCGACGCGCGGGCTCGCGATCGGCCGCACGGCGTTCTCCGCCGCCGTGGTGACCTCGGTCTTCTGCCTGTTGTGGGCGGCGTCCCTGCACGCGTACCGCAAGGGAGAGGCCACGGCGGAGCAGCTCGTGGCCTCCCTGCCGCACCACACCTCGGTCGCCATCTACAGCGGGAAGACACTCGCGCTCAACGCTCCGGGAGTCATCCGCGTCACGCTGGCGGACAAGACCTACCCGTTCCGCTACGAGGGTCTGCGCCTGCTGATGACGCGCGGGGATCGTTACTACCTGATCCCTTTGATCACGGTGGCGGACTGGAGGAAGGGGAACGGGCGCACGTTCGTGATCGTCGAGCGTGAGGACCGGCGGGTGGAGCTGCTGCCGGGCACGCGAACCGGATGAGGCACCCCGCGGAAGCCCTCCCGGTGGCCGCGCGGGGGCGGTGTCTCATCGGAAACCTCCGAGGAAACCCCCGCCTTTAGGCGGGGGAGGAATCGGAATCCTGCGGAGCAGGGAAGGGGAAGGCGATTTGCCGCCAGGCGGACCGCCGTATCGAACACACGCACGATTCTTAACTGATCGCGTGATACTATGTGAGGTATGGCGCAGATCGTGAAGCGAGCCTACAAGTTCCGCTTCTACCCGACGAACGAGCAGGCAGCGGAGCTGTCTCGCACGTTCGGCTGCACCCGCCTCGTGTACAACAAAGCCCTCGAACACCGCAGCCGCGCCTACACCATCGAAAGCCGGAAGGTCTCCTACGTGGAGTCGTCGGCAGTGCTGACGGAGTGGAAGAAAACCGGCGACCTCGCGTTCCTGAACGAGGTGTCGTCCGTCCCTCTCCAGCAGGCGCTGCGCCACTTGCAGGCGGCGTTCGCGAACTTCTTCGCCAAGCGGGCAAAATACCCGACGTTCAAGTCCCGTAAGAAGTCGCGGGCGAGCGCTGAATATACCCGCAGCGCCTTCCGGTGGAAGGACGGGAGCCTCACCCTCGCGAAGATGAACGCGCCTTTGAACGTCGTGTGGTCGCGTCCCCTGCCTGAGGGTGCGCAGCCGTCCACGGTAACCGTGTCGAAGGATGCGGCGGGTCGCTGGTTCGTGTCCCTCTTGTGTGAGGACCGCATCCCCCCACTGCCCCCGACCTCCACCGTGGTCGGCGTGGACGCGGGCATCACCGCACTGGCGACGCTCTCCACCGGGGAGAAAATCGCCAACCCCAAGCACGAGCGTGCTGACCGTAAGAAGCTCGCCAAGGCTCAGCGGACCCTCGCCCGCAAGGAGAAGGGTTCGGCGAACCGGGCCAAGGCGAAGCTCAAGGTGGCGCGGGTTCATGCCCGCATCACCGACCGTCGCCGTGATCACCTGCACAAGGTCGCCACTCGTCTCGTCCGTGAGAACCAAACGGTCGTGATCGAAGACCTCACCGTCCGCAACATGGTGAAGAACCACAGCTTGGCCCGCGCCATCTCCGACGCCTCGTGGCGGGAAATGCGGTCCATGCTGGAGTACAAGGCCGCTTGGTACGGGCGGGAGTTGCTGGTCGTGGACCGCTGGTTCCCCTCCTCCAAGCTGTGCTCGGCGTGCGGAACCATCCAGCAGTCTATGCCGCTGGGCGTCCGAGAGTGGGTGTGTGCCTGCGGCGCCGCCCATGACCGAGACGTCAACGCCGCGAAGAACATCCTCGCCGCCGGGCTGGCGGAGAGGTAAAACGCCTGTGGAGCCGGGGTAAGACCTCAACGAGAGTCCTCTCGGGCGGGCAACTGGTGATGAAACAGGAACCCTCACGGGTGACCGTGGGAATCCCCCTCGTTTGCAAGGGGGAGGATGTCAAGGACGAAGGTTTACCGAACAGGCGGCGCAGGCCCGGCACCTGCCGGGGGGCGGCCTGAGTAATCTGGCGACCGCACGAAGTGAAGTGCGGTGACGCCGAGAACTCCGAGAACGCCGAGAATGCCGCACCGCGAGCGTTCGTCCCGGGATTTCCAGGAGATGCCGCGGGTGGGTGAGCGTGCGGTCTCACACGGCCGCACGCTCCCTGGCAGGCGCGTCTTTCATGGAGCCGTCCCGCCACGGGGTTTCACGCGGACCGCCGCTGAGAGGCAGGTTGGTTATGGCCCGTCAGGAAAAGCTCTCGCCCGAGGTGATCGGCGAGATGTACAACCAGCTCACCGATTCCTGCGCCGACGCGTTCGGCGGCAACCTCCACGTCGGCTACTGGACGGACGACTACGACGAGGCGCCCGTCGCGCAGGCGACGGACCATCTCACCGACCTGGTGGCCGAGCGCCTGGAGGTCGTTCCCGGGGAGCGCGTCCTGGACGTCGGCTCGGGCACCGGCAGGCCCGCCGTACGCATCGCCACCGCGCGCGACGTCCACGTCACCGGGGTCACCCTGAGCGAGTACCAGGTGCGGCTGGCCGAGGGCCGCCCCGAGGCGGGCCAGGGCCAGGGGCACGCCGACTTCCAGCTCGCCGACGCGATGTGGCTCCCCTTCGACGACGCCTCCTTCGACGCCGCGTACGCCATCGAGTCACTCGTCCACATGGAGAACCCGGCGGCGGTCCTCGCCGAGATCGCCCGGGTGCTGCGTCCCGGCGGGCGGTTCGTGGTGGGGGAGTGGTACCTGCTCGGTCCTCTCGCCGCCGACGACGCCGCGGACCTGGAGCACTTCTCCCGGAGTTTCAACGTGCACTTCCTGCCCACCGTCGAGGAGTTCTACGAGGCGATGGACCGCGCCGGACTGAAGATCGAGATATTTCACGACATATGGCCAAACATCAGCCGGTCCTTCCAGCTCGTGGGCGACATCCTCCCTGCCTCCGCCATCCGGCTGGGCGGCGAGATCGGCGAGCAGCTCGCCGTCTGCACGGAGATATACCGGCGCTTCGGGGAGATCCCGCAGATCAGCTACGCCCTGTTCACCGCGGTCCGCCGCTGAGAGTTCGTGGCCCTCGGGGATCCGAACAAGGAAACGCGATCCCACCCGATCATTCCGGCCGGGTGGGATCGTTCTGTTTCGTGGGAAATGCGATCCGGTCATTAGTGGATTGCCGTGACCCTTCGTGGCCGATGTGGATATGGGACCCAATGAGCCCTTACCGCCAGCCAGAACAGATAAGTTCAGAGGAAGAGAAAACATAGATCATCAGGCACTGTTGGAACAGAACATGACCCTTGCCGAATGGCTCACGGAGTGGCTGAAAGGCTCGTTCGCAAAAGATTTCAAGCCATCCGGTCTCCGTGCTGTCGCGGCGCACCGCGGCGGTCTACATTGGCCCTTCGTCCTCGGGTGAACTGGTACTTCCGCAGCACCGTGATCACTTTGCCGAACGAGTGGCCCAGCTCGCTACGGCCTGCCTTCGTCTGACGCACCGAGCCTTGCACTTCTACGATCGCCTCCCCCCGCTCACGGGCGGACATGGAACTCACCGGCACACCCGCAAGGAGAATTCGTCAGCGCCCCGTGCGCCGACTCGTCAGACAACGGCCTGGTGGAGGCGCTGCCCGCGTCATCGTCACGAGACGGCTCGGACGGCACGACCTCTCCTGGCATGTGATGTGGCTCCGGCATTGACGGCGGGACCGTACGGTTTTCGGCTCTGCTCACTTTCGGTGGTGACCGAGCGCGCTCGCAGGTGATGAGGAGGCGCTGGAGACGAATCAGGCGGCCACGGAACTCCGCACTGGTCGGCTCTCCCCGGCCATCCGCGCCGGGAAGCCCCTCTCCCACGTTTTTCTCCTATTGAGAATTTCTCAGTATGAGGATAACTTGTGCCCGGGAGGAAGCGGGAGGAATGATGACGCAAGCACGACGGGCGCTCGCCGCGGAGACCGTGGCGATCCTGGAGCGCGGCTGGTACGACCACCCCTCGCGGGGGCGGGTGTCCATCGCGAAAGAGCTCGCCGGTGCCGTCGCGGGCACCCGGCTGTGGGAGCCCGACGAGCCGGTCGGGCCGCTCGCCGTGTCCCCGGTGATGTCCCCGGAGATGTCCCCGGCCGTCGCGACCTCGGTGGAGGTCGTCAACGAGACCTCCCTGTCGGCCGCCCGCCGGATGGTCGAGGCCGGCGGGACCGACGATGACGGTGACGGTGCCGTCGGCTGCCTGAACTTCGCCTCGGCGAAGAATCCCGGGGGTGGTTTCCTGCGGGGGACCCAGGCGCAGGAGGAGAGCCTGGCGTACGCGTCGGGGCTCTACCGCTGCCTGCTCGAGGCGCCGGACTTCTATGCCCTCCACCGGAAACGGGGCGACCCGCTCTACAGTGACCGCGCGATCTTCTCGCCCGCCGTCCCGGTCTTCAGGGACGACCGGGGCGGCCTCCTCGCCCGCCCGTACCCCGTCTCGTTCCTCACCGTGGCCGCGCCGAACGCCGGGGCCATGGACGAGAACGACGAGCGGCGCGCCCGCCTGCCGGAGGTGCTGTTCGAGCGCTCGGGGAGAGCGCTGAGCCTCTTCGCCACCTCGGGGCTGCGCCGGCTCGTGCTGGGCGCGTGGGGGTGCGGGGTGTTCCGCAACTCGCCCGCGCTCGTGGCGGCCTGCTTCGCCACGCACCTCGGCCCCTCGGGCGCCTTCCACGGGCGCTTCGAGCGGGTGGTCTTCGCCGTGCTCGACGACGCCCCCGGAACGCCCGTCCACGACGCGTTCGCCCGGGCGTTCACCGGCGAGCCAGGGTAAGGCGCCGGTCCCGGTGTCCCCGGGATGCCCCGTGCCGGGTCCCGCGGAGTTCCACCGGGTCCTGCCGAGGCCTGTCGGATCCGGGTGACCGCCGGGAACGTCCGGGCCGGCGGCGCTCCCCGTGCCCGTGTCGCGCAGGAACGGGGCGTCGGAGGTTCGAGGAGTTCAGTACGCGATGCCGACCACCTGCCTCACGGTCGCCGGGTCGTCCAGCAGGGCGAGGATCGCGTGGGCCAGGTCGGAGCGGGCGATCGTGCGTCCGCCGGGGACGTTGCCGCCGACGGCCAGCCGGTAGGTCCCGGTGAGAGGCTTGTCCAGCAGGCGGGGCGGCCGCATGACCGTCCAGTCGGTGTCGCCGGCGCGGACGGCCTCCTCCATCGCCCTCAGATCGGTGTAGACGTCCCGCAGGAATCTCTGGATCAGCGGGGTCATGATCCTGCGGTCGAGGAAGGGGTCGCCCTGCGGCGACGGGCCGACCGGGGCCGCGCTCACCGCGACGAAGCGGCGCACCCCGCAGATCTCCATGGCGGACAGGATCCCCCGCGTCGCCGGCGCGACGACGCCGTCCCGGGCGAGCTTCCTGCTGCGCGGGCCCAGACCCGAGATCACGGCGTCCCGTCCCTCCATCGCGGGACGCAACGACCGCGGGTCGGTCACGTCGGCCGTCACCACCCGCACGCCGGTGAGGTCGCCGGGCAACCGCGCGGGATCGCGCACCACCGCCGTCACCTCGTGCCCCGCCTCCAGCGCCTGTCGTACGACCTCCCGGCCCGTACCGCCCGTGGCTCCGCAAACGGTCAGCTTCATGGCGCCCTCCTGGTGGGTAAGTGCTCACTAACCACTAGAGTGAGTGCTCACCCACCCATTCGTCAACCGCGGGGAGCGCCCAGCATGAAGCCGACGCGGGTCCGGATCCTGGACGCGGCCGACCAGCTGATGCGGACCATCGGGCTGGCCCGCACCACCACCAAGGAGATCGCCCGCGCCGCGGGATGCTCGGAGGCCGCGCTCTACAAGCACTTCGACAGCAAGGAGGAGCTGTTCACGTTCGTCCTGAAGGAACGGCTGCCCCGGTTCGCCCCGCTCCTCGCCGAGTTGGAGAGCGGGGAGGCGGACGGGCGCGACGTCGAGGAGACCCTGGCCGAGATCGCCCGGCACGCCGTGGCGTTCTACGCGTCGACCTTCCCGATCGCCGCCTCCCTGTTCTCCGATCCGGCACTGCTGCGACGGCACGGCGAGGAGATGGACAGGCTCGACATGGGCCCGCACAGGCCGCTCGACTCCCTGGCCGCCTACCTGCGCGAGCAGCGTGCCGCCGGGCGCGTCCGCGCCGACGCCGACCCCGAGGCGGCGGCGGCCCTGTTCCTCGGGGCCTGTTTCCAGCGTGCCTTCCTGCAGGCCTTCAGCGGGGAGCGCCCGCCGTCGGGCCCGGCCGCCCGGCCGATCGGCGAGTTCGCCACCGCGCTGGCCAGGACCCTCCTGGACGGCGTCGGGGAGCCGGGGCCGCCCGCCGCCCGGCCGTGATCGCCGCCGGCCCGCGTTCGCGACGTACGGGCCGGCGGTGAGCGACGCGCAGGCCGGGCGGTGAGGCTAGAAGTCCATGTCGCCGCCGCCGGGCATGGCGGGGGCGGCTCCGGCCTTCTCGGGCTTCTCGGCGATGACGGCCTCG